>CAIQBQ010000101.1 GCA_903870105.1 uncultured Alphaproteobacteria bacterium
CATGATCTTCTGCACCTTTTTTAGCTTCAGCATCTACAAAAGATTGTACCATTCCTAGAGCTAATTGCGCTTCATGATCTTCTGCACCTTTTTTAGCTTCAGCATCTGCCAAAGATTGTGCCATTCCTAGAGCTAATTGCAATTCATCATCTTCTGCAACTCTTCTAGCTTCAGCATCTGCCAAAGATTGTGCCATTGCTGCCTTAGATTTTGCCATTTTAGCTTCAGCATCTTCCAAAGATTTTACCATTGCCGCCTTGGCTTCTGGTGTTAACCTCCTCTGTTCTCGTGATGAAGAGAAGGAGGAGAAGGAAGGGTCGGCGTTACGCTGTATATAATTGTACTCTTCAATACGGCCTATTAAAGAATCCAGTGTTGATAAATTTGATTTATAATCACTATATTTTTCTGAAGCTCTTTGGTCAAAGGGTCGCATTACATCTAAGGAACTTTTCAGTTCAGTAAAATCATCAATATTACCTCTATCCGCAAGTTGCCTCAACACAGGTAACTGCGCTAGAGCGGCGGATTTTTCACTATTAGGAAAAAAACCCACTCGATGAGTCTCTAAGGAACCTACTACCGCTTCTATTGTTATCTTCAGCATTTTTTTTATTCTTTCAGGCTGGGCTCCCTCTGGGATTGTGATGCTAAAATGGTTTAATGATTCCCCAGTTTTTTCTGATGCTGCTCGACTTAAAAGTTCATTTTCAGAGCCGACCCTCTCTTCCTGCATGATTTTTATACAAGTTTGAAATGCAGCTACATTTGTCTCTGCGGAAGATAGGGGACTGTTGCAATCCATATAACCGCCCTCCGCTATTGGCTTGAAAGCTTCACGCCATTTTTCCTTCCCAAATTGAGTTGTTATAACCTCCATAACAGCGACATTTAGATCATGAAACTCTTGTGTCTGTGTCGTACGTGTTGGCATTTCTTTTATACCAAGATCTTTTCCTAAAAGGGCTAAATTATAATATGGAAATTCAAGCATTGTCATTTTCATAGAGCTCCTGTTTTTAATTAATCAAAAATGCAAATTGATATTTTTTGTCTAAAGTAAGTCAAATCTATAAACAAATTTAAGATGAAAAATCTGCTATTTGTCCATTAGAGAGACATTGCAAATCTAACTTCCAAAAAATTCAGGAGTCGAATTTTTTAGTTTCAAAATTCTGAGCTAATTTTGATTAATTTATTGTGACTTTTTGCTATTTTGTTGCTTTTCGTTCTAGGTTGGCACGCCTTTCTTTTGTTAAGGTTGTGAGTAGTGGTGGGGATTTAAATTTGAGTGATGAGTTTTAAAATTCTTCGGCAAGTAAGATAAGTTTTGAGTCGGAGTTTTATTATAACTTTTCTAATCCGATTTTAGTTTTGCATAAATCTCGCAGGGTTAGAAGTTTAGTAAACTTGACTCTGCGGGACTAAGTCGCCTAGGTAAATCATCTCCATTTGTTTTTCATCACTAAGAATGAAAGCAAGGCGACAATCCAGAATAAGAATGGATTGTCGCCTCGAGGCGCTCTTAATGAAGAAGTTTTGCCCGGATAACAAAATGAAGCGTCGAGAAAGTTTAAATATCTAGGCTTTCAGAGTTTTCGCCAAATATTTTCCAGTTACTGATTTTTTATTCTTCGCGATTTCTTCTGGAGTACCTTCGGCCACAATGTAGCCACCTTTTTCGCCACCACATGGGCCGATGTCGACGATGTGATCTGCGGTTTTTAGAACGTCGAGATTATGCTCAATTACAAGAATTGAATTTCCGGCGTCGACTAGTTTGTGAAGCACTCTCAAGAGTTTGCTGATATCTTCAAAATGCAGACCAGTTGTCGGTTCGTCGAGGATGTATAAAGTATCTCCCGTCGCTTTTTTACTCAATTCTTTCGCTAGTTTAATTCTTTGCGCTTCGCCACCAGAAAGCGTTGTAGCGCTTTGTCCGATGCGGATGTAATTGAGGCCAACATCACAAAGTGCTTTAAATTTTTCGTAGATGTGAGGCATTCCATTGAAGAAGTCAGAGGCGTCTTCTGCGGTCATTTCAAGCACGTCAGAAATTGATTTATCTTTATATTTAATTTCCAAAGTTTCGCGGTTGTAGCGCTTGCCATGACAAGTTTCGCAACGCACATAAACGTCGGGAAGGAAATGCATTTCGATCTTGATTAAGCCATCGCCTTGACAGGTTTCGCAGCGGCCACCTTTAACGTTAAATGAAAATCTTCCAACCTTGTAGCCACGAGCTTTTGACTCTGGTAAGTCGGTGTAAAATTCACGAATGAAGGTGAAGGCTCCGACGTAAGTACAAGGGTTAGAGCGTGGAGTGCGACCTATTGGCGATTGGTCGATTTCAATTATTTTGTCGATGAAATGGTGGCCAGAAATTCCAGTGTAAGGACCAGGAAAAACTTTTGCTTTGTTCAAGATTTTATCCAGCGCTGGGTAGAGAGTTTTAATGATTAAACTCGATTTTCCGCCACCAGAAATTCCCGAAATTGCGGTAAAAATTCTTAGTGGAAGATTCAGGGTAATATCCTTGAGGTTGTTTAGCGTAGCGCCTCTCAAGTTGATCATTCTTTTCGGATCAATTTTACGACGTTTGATTGGAATTTCGATTTTCTTTTTGCCGCTCAAATATTGACCAGTAATACTATTTGGATCATTGATTACGAAATCAGGTAAGCCGGCAGAAATAATTTCACCACCGTGAATTCCTGCGCCAGGACCAACGTCGATTAAGTATTCTGCTTCGCGCATCATTTCTTCATCATGCTCAACAACGATTACCGAATTTCCTAAGTCGCGAAGATTTTTTAGTGTTGCGATCAGTTTGTCATTATCAGATTGATGCAGGCCAATAGAGGGCTCATCAAGTACGTAAATCACGCCAGAAAGTCCTGATCCGATTTGTGAGGCGAGACGAATTCTTTGTGCTTCACCGCCAGATAAAGTTCCGGCTTCACGATTTACCGTCAAATATTCGAGACCAACATTACGCAAGAAACCCAGGCGGCGCGTAATCTCTTTAAGTAATCTTTCGGCGATTTGGTTTTGAGTCGAAGTAAGTTTTTTTGGTAAATTTTCAAACCAATCAACAGTACCTTCGATTGAAAGTTTGCTTAATTCGCCAACGTGAATTCCATCAATTTTAACAGCAAGAGATTGCTCGTTAAGCCTGTAGCCGTGACATTTATCGCAAGTTCGCGACGCTTGGAATTTAGTTAATTCTTCTTGAAGCGACTCGCTTTCGCTTTCCAAATATCTTTTTTTCAAGCTGTTAACAACACCTTCAAAAGATTTTTTAACTTTGATCGCTTTTAGGCCGTCTTCGATTTTAATTTCGACTTCGTCTTCGCCTGTTCCGTAAAAAATTTTCTCTTTGATTTCGTTGGGAAGAGTTTTGAAAGGAACATCGAGACTAAAATTATAGTGCAGCGACATTGCTGCTAGAACTTGTTGGTAGAAGCGCTCTTGCACACCTTGCCAAACATTAATTGCGCCTTGACGAAGCGTTAGATTTTCATCTTCAACAACAAGATCTGAGCTAAAATACATCTCAGTTCCAAGTCCGTTACAATGCTTACAAGCACCGAATGGAGAGTTAAAAGAAAAGAGGCGAGGCTCGATTTCAGGAATCGTAAAACCAGAAACTGGGCAAGAAAATTTTTCGCTAAAAATAATATAATCACCAACTTTGTGCTTGGTTTTTGCGCCTTCTGGAAGGCTAACGATTTCAACATAGAGTAAACCATCAGAAGCTTTTAATGCAGTCTCAACCGAGTCAGCAAGCCTATTGCCTAGATCTTCAGACATTACAACGCGATCAACAATAATGTCGATGTCGTGTTTTTTATTCTTGTCGAGCGGGGGAAGAATTTCGTTTAGATCGTGAACATTTCCATCAACTTTAATGCGCTGAAAACCTTGTTTACGCGCGCTCATCATTTCTTTTCTGAACTCACCTTTTTGGCCGCGAACGATTGGCGCAAGGATGTAAATACGAGTTTTTTTTGGCAAATCCAAAATTTTATCGACCATGATCGAAGCAGACTGACTCTCGATTGGCTTGCCTGTTTCTGGTGAAAATGGAGTTCCAATTCTTGCAAATAAAAGACGGAAGTGATCGTAAATTTCGGTAACAGTTCCAACGGTAGAGCGTGGATTGCGTGAAGTAGTTTTTTGATCAATAGCAATCGAAGGAGAAAGGCCGGTTATTGATTCAACATCGGGCTTGTCTTGCATGTCGAGGAATTGACGCGCGTAAGCAGAAAGACTTTCAATAAAGCGGCGTTGACCTTCGGCATAAACTGTGTCGAAAACTAAAGAGGATTTTCCTGAGCCAGAGAGACCAGTAACTACAACGAGTTGGTTCTTAGGAATTTCGATGCTGACATTTTTAAGATTATGCTCTTTGGCGCCAACGACTTTAATGAATTGTTCTTCCATGGAATTTTGTGTAAATGAGAGCTTAGAGAATTTTTGAAAAAGACTTAGAGTAGTATCTTTAAGAAAGCAAAAAACCCGCCGCAAAATTTCTTTTACGACGGGCACCTAATTGCTGATTAGGCTGCGCAAGAAGTTATCGCTTGGATAAACCCCTTGTCTGTTCTTCGAACGTTTAAGTCAAAGTAGAAACTACTGACAACGTAAGGAAAACAATCAGTGGAATGAATACCATGATATGCCCTTGATGTTTAGTAGTTAATAAGACAAGAAGCTCATCACGAAATTAGGTTTAAAAAAACCTAGTTAAGCGAGACCTCAAGACACGTGACTAGGTCTATTTCAAGGCTTTAGTCACCTCACCCCGCACTTTTTTGATTTCCAAATCAGTTAACGGAATAAGACCTTTTTGCAAAAGATATCCATCTTTACCGACGGTATTTTTGCTAATGATTTCTCGGATAAATTCCTTCATACCAGGAACCAGATTAAGATGTTCTTTTTTGAAATAGATGAAGAGAGGTCGAGAAATTGGATAAGTTCCTGAAACAATAGATTCAAAACTTGGTGTCACACCATCGATATGTGCGGCTTTAATTATTTCATGATTTTCTTCAAGGAAAGAGAAGCCAAAAATTCCCAAAGCATCAGCATCATGAGTTAATTTTTGAACGATAAGATTATCGTTTTCACCAGCTTCAATGAAGTGACCGTCACTTCGCATCACCCCACATTTTTTCTTGGAAAGTTTTGTTAATTTTTGACAAGGCTCCTCCATTACTAATTCAACAAAAGCATCACGAGTGCCTGAAGTTGTAGGTGGGCCGTAAATTACAATTTTGGTGTTGGGAAGTGAGGGATCGATCTCATTCCATTTTTGGTAAGTGCTTCCTTCTCTTAGAGCGAGGAAAATTTGTTCTTTAGTTAAGTTGAATTTTTTGCCACTGCTGAGATTGGCGAGGACGATTCCGTCGTAACCAATTTTAATTTCGACGATTTGCTTCACGCCATTTTCGGCACATTTAGCGATTTCACTTTTTTGGATATGACGCGATGCGTTGGAAAAATCAGGGTAATCATAACCAATTCCTGAGCAAAATAATTTAAAGCCACCACCAGTGCCGGTTGATTCAATTATTGGAGTTCTGAATTCCGTGTCTCGACCAAAAGTTTCGGCGATTACTGCGGTGAATGGGTAAACGGTTGAAGAGCCGACAACTTGAATATGTTTTCTTTCTACCGATTTGAATAATTCAAAAGAGAAAGAATCGCTGACAAAAAATGTGGCTAGAAGCGCAAAAGAAGAGAGTCGTAACATGAACCGTTAAATTAATTTGCTCAGAAGACGGCTGCATCACGTAAAAAATGTCAGGGCAGGGTTAGAATTTTCTTCCAAAAGTCAAGTCGTGGGTGTTGAAGTTTTTTTGGATTACAATTTATCAACTGGATAATGCTTACAATTAAGGTAATCATTAACTGCATCGTCCCTACAAAGGAGATAATCTAGGAATAATAAACAGATCGCGAGTTGCATTCCAAGAACCCAAAAATAGCTTAAAATTTCTTCAAATACTCAATCCAAAATAATGCTAAGAATCCCTACAAAAACATTACCGTTTCTTGTCGCGTTTTTTTTAGCGTTTGATGTTTTTGCTGCGGATAAAAGCTTGTTAATCCAAGGAAATGAAAGAGTTGATGAGGAGACGATTATTTCCATTATTGACGTTTCTGGGTTGAAAAAAAACTCAGCGAAAGCCTTGCAGGAATCAGTAAAAAAACTTTATGAATCTGATCTTTTTCTTGAGTCAAAAATTTATCGTCAAAATGGTCAGATTGTTGTCGAGGTGCGTGAAAATCCGCTAATTTCTGATGTGAAATTTGTTGGCAATAAAAAGATCGAAGATGAGGCGCTGCAAAGCGAAATTACTTCAAAAAAACGCACAGTATTTACTAAGGCCAAGCTGCAAAATGATTTAAAACGTATTAATGAAATCTACCTCAAGAGCGGGCGTTTCCTAACCAAGATCGATCCCAAAATTATTCAAAAAGATCAAAATCGTGTTGAATTAATTTTTGAAATTTTCGAAGGGCCAAAAGCAAAAATTGGTAAAATTTATTTCGTTGGAAACACCGAATTCTCTGATCGTGAGCTGATGGATGAAGTTTCGACCAAAGAATCTAAATGGTGGAAATTTCTCTCATCAAGCGACTCTTACGATTCTGATCGCATTGAATTTGATCGCGAAAAATTGCGTCGTTTTTATGGCTCTAATGGTTACGCCGATTTTTCGATGATTTCTTCAACCGCCCAAATCACGCCACAAAAAGATGAATTTTTTGTCACATTTTTACTAGAAGAAGGAATCCAATATCGCGTCGGCGAGACCAATATTATCAATAATATCGATAAGTTTGATGCCTCAATTTTGAACAAAGAAATCCTTGTTAAAACTGGAAAGATCTACGACGCAGATTTAATCGAAAAAACCGTCGATAAAATGGTGGAAGTAATGTCTGAAAAATCTTACGCCTTCGCTCACGTTGAGCCAATTTTGAAGCGCAATCGGGAAGGAAAAATAATGGATGTCGATTTTGTTCTGCAACAAACGCCGCGCATTTACATAGAGCAAATTCGTATCTTAGGAAATACGCGCACAATGGATTCTGTCATCCGTCGTGAACTGCGTTTTCGTGAAGGCGATGCTTACAATGTAACAAAAATTAATCGCTCAAAACAGCGCCTCGAAAATCTTGGATTTTTTGAAAAAGTTGAATTCAAAACCAAAAGAATTGGCGAGACAGATAAGATTGATTTGGAAATTGAAGTGAAGGAAAAAAAGACTGGAGAGCTTACTCTCGGCGTAGGTTACTCAACGGTTGATAAGGTTAGCGCTAATGTTGGAATCAAGGAAAGAAATTTATTTGGCACCGGACAAGAGCTTGGCTTCAACGTGCAAAAATCTTTCGCACGCATGAGTTCCGAAGTGAATTATACCAAGCCATATTTCATGAATTTGCCTATCGATGTTGGTTTCGATATTTTTAAATATGAGCTAAATAAACGAAACTCATTGATCTATGATCAGACCTCAACAGGCGTAACCTTTCGTGGCGATTACATGGTTACCGAATTTTTAAATCACCAGCTGCGCTATTCTTATTCTGAGCAGACAGTCAGCAATATTTACAGCGGCGCATCACTGAGTTTGAGAATGTTGGAAGGAAGCTATACCAGCTCAGGAGTTGGTCAGACTCTCGTTTACGATAAAAGAGATAATCGCCTTAATCCAAAAGATGGTTACTACGCCTCGATTTCGCAAGATTACGCAGGCATTGGAGGCAATATCAAAACCATTAAACACGAAGGTTCTGCAGGATATTATGTTCCAACAGTGAGTAAGGATTTTATTTTAAAATTTATGGCGCGCGGCGGCGTGATTGAAGGAATGGGTGGCCAAAGTGTGCGCAGTAACTACGGTTTCTTTTTGGGAGGAAATAATTTTCGCGGTTTCCAATATGCTGGGCTTGGTCCGCGTGTTCAGGATAATTCTGGAAATTCGGTTGGTAATGGTGTGCTCGGTGGTAAAATTTATTACGTCGGAACTGCGGAGTTCCTTTTTCCTCTGGGGCTGCCGCGCGAACTAGGAATTAACGGAATTTTATTCTCTGACAATGGAACGGTAAAAGGTGTTGACCAACAATCGCGTGCCGGCGCTAATATTTCTGATTCTGGTTCAATTCGCTCTTCTTACGGATTCAGTCTTGCATGGTCTTCACCTCTCGGCCCAATTCGTCTCGATTTTTCTAAGATTGCAAAGAGAGAGAAATATGACCAAACCCAAACTTTCCGATTTAGTTTTGGAACCAATTTTTAGTGTCAAATATGATCCGTTTATTCCAGCTTCCAGCCTACTTCCAACAAAAAGTTTCATCTCTTAGTGAGGTCGAAAATTTTAACGAGATCAGAAAAAAAATTTCTTGGATAGATTTGCAAGATCCAACGCCAGCACAGATTCGTGAGGTTGAAGAATTTTACGGAATAAGTTTTCCAACACGTCAGCAACAAGAAGAAATTGAAATATCTTCGCGCTATTTGGAGAGTTCTGGAATAATAAAAATTAACTCCACTTTTGTTAATATTATTCCACATACCGGCAAGTTGGATGAGCAGGAAATGTCATTCATCATTACCGAAGAAACCCTCTTCACTCTGCGCTATTTTGATAGCCGAGTGATTTCAGATGTGGTGAAAAAAATTAAACAATCGCCGCTGAATTTTGTGAATCCGTCAAAAATTTTCGTTTCTATTCTTGAAGCGCGTACAGATTTTGACGCTGATTTAATGGAATCTGTTTCGAAATATGTAGCCGATATCGGGCGCAAAGTTACCTACGACAAAAATCTCGACGAGAAAATGTTGCTCAAAATTAGTGAGTGCCAAGAGCTTACAATGTCGCTTCGAGAAGCTCTGTTTGACAAGCAGCGCGTACTTTCATCTTTGCTAAGAAATGAAGACTTAATGGTCGAAAGTTATAATCGTTTACGCATTGTTATTAAAGACATCAACTCCCTGATAGAGCATGCAAATTTCAATTTTACGCGCCTTGAATATCTGCAAAATTCCTTTCTTGGTTTGCTGAATATTGAACAAAATAAAGTGATCAAAACTTTCACCGTTGTTTCTCTAGTTTTTATGCCACCAACATTGATCGCTAGTATTTACGGAATGAACTTTCACCTAATGCCAGAGCTTGCTTGGGGCATTGGCTATCCAATCGCTTTATGCCTAATGCTGATTTCTTCAGTGATTCCGCTCGCGATTTTTAAACGCAAAAAGTGGCTCTAATGCAAAAGACAACTTTACCAACATTGGCACTACATTTGATCACGGTTCTTTTCGTTATCATGAATGTTTCAAGTTTTAACGTCGTCGGCTTCGCTAATGTCGTGCCACTTTTTGATTTGATGGCGATTTTTTATTTTGCTGTTTTCAAAAATATTTTTGCGATCTGGTTTATTTTTCTTCTCGGTATTTGGAGCGATGCATTAAATGATAACATGCTTGGAGCTACTTCTCTCTGCTATATTCTTCTCATTAAGTTCTTTCTGCTGCTTAATCAAAAAATGCTGATCAGAGAGAATTTTAAGCAAGTCTGTGAGCAATTCGTGCTTTTCTGCTTTTTATTTTTGCTGATGAAGTGGGCGATTCTTTCGATCATCGCTGGAGCTTTTTATAGCATTATCACCCCTTTGGTGCAGCTGGTTTTGTCGTCGGTATTTTATGTTTTGATGCATAAGTTTTTAGATTTTTTGAGCAGAAAACTTTTCGATAAATAATGCTTCGCGATATCCGTAAAAATAAAGTTTTTAGTCGGCGCGCATTGGTTCTTGGTGCTGCCCAATCTAGTCTTGCTGGTGTATTGGTTTTGCGTCTTGGTTACCTACAACTTTGGAAGCATGAGGAATATTCAATTCAATCTGATAGCAATCGGATCAAGCCGATGATTAATCCGGCGCCGCGTGGTGCAGTATTTGATCGTACCGGTTTTCCACTCACTAGAAATGACGGTAATTTTCGTTTACTGCTTTATCTCAACAGAAAAAGAAACGCCCAGGATTTGATTGATAAACTGGCCTCTATTCTTGATTCAAACGACAAAGAGAAAGAAACATTTTCTGCTAAAATAAAAAATTCTCGCCGCAAATCCATTGTTTCCTTAATTGATAATTTGGGTTGGGACGATCTTGCGCGCATTGAAACCAACTCACATTTATTGCCGGGAATCTCGATCGAAAGCGGCATTATTCGGCGCTATCCTTACCCAGCTGAAACCGCGCATTTTCTGGGCTATGTCTCACTTCCATCCGAGGCGGAAATTGATACAAATGAACAAGCTTTATTCATGCATCCAGATTTTCGTATCGGAAAATCTGGTCTCGAAAAAACTTTTGATGAAGTGCTGCGCGGAAAATATGGGGTGAGATATGTTGAGGTTGATGTGCACGAAATTCCACTGCGCACACTTTCAACAAAAAATATGATCGAAGGTTCACACCTGAATTTAACCATCGATTTTCAGCTTCAAAGATTTGTTACCGAACGCATTAAAAATGACGTTGCCTCAGTGGTGGTAATGAATGTAAAAACTGGCGAAATATTGAGTTACGCTTCTTCTCCAACTTTCGATCCTAATAATTTTGTTGAAGGTATCTCGAAAGAATATTGGCAGCGGCTATTTGAAGATCCGCACAAACCTCTGAGCAATAAACCAATCTCAGCACTCTATCCTCCTGGCTCTATTTTTAAATTAATGGTTGCACTTGCTGGCTTAGAAAGTGGCTTCAATCCAGCAACAAGAGTTCATTGCAACGGTTTTTACCAAATGGGTAGAAGAACTTTTCATTGTTGGAAAGAAGGAGGGCACGGCACGCTCGATTTGGTCGGTGGCATCATGAATTCCTGTAACGTTTATTTTTACACTCTCGCCAATCAAATTGGTTACGAAAAATTTACCGAAATGGCAAAGCGTTTTGGTTATGGCGAGAAAGTTGACATCAGTTTACATGGCTCAAAAGCTGGGCTCGTGCCATCTGATGAGTGGAAGAGAAAAAATTTTAAACAGCCTTGGGTTGGGGGAGATACTCTTAATACTGCGATTGGACAAGGTATGCTTCTTGCGACTCCAATGCAGATGGCTCTTGTTACTGCACGTATCGCTAACGGCGGAATTCCGATCAAGCCTTACCTGGTGCGTAATCACAATATTGACAAACAATATGATGAGCTCAGTAGTAACCCAATGGTTAGCAGTGGCCACATGAAGCTGATTCATGATGGAATGTATCGCGTAATGAATGAGCCAGGAGGAACGGCTTACGGAAAGAGAATCGATGTTAAAGGTTTTGAAATGGCTGGCAAAACAGGAACTTCGCAAAGCATTTCTAAACGCGAAGATGAGATGAGTGGCGCTGAAGCGAAGGCTCATGCCAATCACGCGATCTTTGTCGGTTTTGCTCCTGCTCGTAATCCGAAATATGCGATTTCAGTTGTAGTTGAACATGGTGGCGGTGGATCAGCTGCCGCTGCGCCGATTGGCAGAGATGTGATGATGGAAGTGCAGGGTTTAAACAAGTAGAGCCTGTGCTTGCCCATAAATTCACTTAGTTTTTTTATTACAAAACTAAGCTCGTCATTGCGATAGCAATGAATGAATCTATCTATTTGGTACAGCGTTTAGAAACGTTGCTTAGCTATGTTTCTCACAATGATTAAAGATTTTAGATCAAGAGCTGGTAATCCTGATTAGCGGAGCTGCTTTACTAAAAATCTCCTCCAATTCCTTCTGCGGATCTGAATCAAAAGTAATCGCCCCGCCGGTTTGGAATTCAAATTTCTTTCCCTGAAAAATTAAGGTGCGAATCACCACTGAAAAATTTGCTGATTTTCGATCGATGAAGCCGATTGCGCCGCTATAAATTCCGCGATTAATTTTTTCTTCTTTTGCCGCGATTTCCATCGCTTTGATTTTTGGTGCACCAGTCATTGAGCCCGGAGGAAAGCAAGCTTGTAAGGCATCAATATTTGAACAGTCTTCACTTAATTCACCGTGAATTTCTGACGACATGTGATGAATAGTTTTGTATGTATGGATGCTAAAAAGTTTTTTAACAATAACGGTTCCGGCTTTGCAAATTCTGGATAAATCATTCCTCACTAAATCAACAATCATTAAATTTTCTGCGCGCTCCTTAGGAGATTTTTTTAAATCTAATTTATTTTGACGATCTGATTTTGTGTCAAAGCCGCGAGGAGCCGTGCCTTTAATCGGTCGTGAAATAATTTTACGATTTTTGATTTGGAAAAATAATTCTGGGCTTGAAGAGATGATGAAGTTTTCACCAAGTTTTAAAAATGACGAATAATTGGCGGGGTTGACCTTTGTAAGGTCTATGAAGGTTTTAAAAGCTGATTGTTGATTTTGTTTTTGCTTAAATTCACCAAAAAATTTTCGTGTTAAATTGGTTTGATAAAGATCGCCACGGGCAATCATTTCTTTAATTTTGGAAATGGTTTTTAGGTAAGAGGAGTCGGTGAAATTAGAGAGGAACTCAGAAGATGAAATTCTGTCAACCTTATCTTTTTTAATGGTCCATCTTGTCACTTTTTCCAGAAGTTTTTTATCCGAAAAAATCGCCATCAGCTTCTTTTTTTTGTGATCAAACTCGAAAACTAAATCAAAATTCATTAACCAAATTTTCGGTAAATCGATGAAGGATTTTTTAGTTTTTGGGAATTTTTCAAAATCATGTGCTACCTCGTAGGAGAAGTATCCAAACCACCTCTCTTCGCTATTTTTTAGAATTTTTTCAGCGGCAAAAAAATCTTCGCAGATAATTTTTTCACGCGGAAAAATTGCTAAATAAGAATTTTTTTTATCCAGTTTTTCATTCAGGCCGGAATAAAGAAAAACCCAACTTTCAGCGCAATAATTGTCGGAGATTTTTTGAGCTAAATATAGCGGGTCTTGCCAAGGGATTTCGATATTATTGTTGGCCACCATTTTGTGGAATGCCTTGATTATAATAATAATCGATCATGTTTTTTGGAGAATTTCCAGCTCCAACCATTGGCTCAGGTCGAGAATTAAAAGTTTTTTGAATGTTCACAAAATATTCTTTTTCTTTGAAGTCATTACATTTTCCAGAATACATAAATGAATAACCTGGAATCACAAAGATTGTGCCCAGTGCATCAGCAAGGCATTTTCCATTTTTAATTGCAACCCAGGTTTCGAGTTGTAATTGCGCCGAACCAAAACCTTCTTTTGTTATAACGGCAGTTTGATTTTTTGCTTCTATCTTAATTGTTGCGGGAGTTTGTCCGTAATTTTTTCCTTCGATAAAAATATTTGCACCTGTTGGGTTTGAGTTGATTGACACCTCTGATTGTTTGTCGTTGAACATCATTGCGCAAGAAGAGGAAAAAGAAAGCACTGCTACGAAAGTGAGTTGACGAAGTAATTTCATGTTTAAGTAGATTATTTTTTCCAGCGATTGTGAACCCAAAACCATTGAGAAGGGAATTCTTTTATCCATTCCTCAAGTCTTTGGTTTATTGACCTGCTGAGGGTTAGAATAGCCAAATTAACGTCTGCAGTCTGTGGAATTGCAAGTGGTTTTTCTAGCTCAGCGCGAAATTTTATTTCTTTACCAATTCGAATAATTCGCGCCGGAATAATTGGCACATTGTAACGCAGAGCAATGCGTGCGATTGAAGTTGTGGTGATGGCGTCATCGTGAAAAAATTTAATTGGTTCGCCCTCGCTAACCTTTTGATCGGCAAGAATAACAACCACTCCTCCGCCTTTAATTATTTCGATAATTCGCCGATTTCCACCAGAATTCTTTTCGATCATTTCAACTTTACGCACGCTCGTGATCATTTTTTCAACGTAAGGATTATTGAGTGGACGATATACGGTTCCTGCCTTCAAGCCCTGTTGTAGAAAAAATTTCTGACCAACTTCCCAATTTCCGAAGTGACCAGAGACGATTATTCCGCCATTAAGCTTTTTAAATTCCTCGATGTTACCAAAAGTTTCTTCTGAGATTTCAATCGATTCCTTGATTTTTTTATTAGTCGCAATTCCAGCTACATGTGGAAATTCTCCGACGATGCGACCAAGATTATCCCACATTTCGTCGAGTATCTCCTCTTTCTCTTTCTCGCTTAATTCCGGCATCGCTTTGCTGATATTTTGATAAGCAAGTTTATGCACGGAAATTTTCTTGCCGATGAATTTGGCAATAGATGCGGCTAAATCTGAAGCGGTTTTCATGTTTAATGCGCCAAAAAACAGAATGCCGAATTTGACCATAGCTGCTTCGAGTAGGTAGCGGATTTTTTTAAGCATTTTTTAGGATCTTTTTTAATTCATTTTTAAGTAGGTCGCTGTCTTCAAATATTAATTCCACATCGAGATAAGAAATTTTCATCTGAAAAGCTTTAGGAAATTTTACCCAATCTTTTCGAGTTGTAATCAGAGTAGCATTTTTTTCTTGAGCTAACTGAGAGAGGTTTTCTAAATCAGAAATTTGATAGTGAAAATGGTCGGCAAAACTACGTCTTTCGATTACATCTAAGCCTTTATTTTTAAGGAGATCAAAGAATTTCTGTGGATAAGCGAGACCACAAAAAGCGATCAATTTTTTATTAGTAAAATCAGCTAAATTTTTTGGTAAGATTTTGGCCCTAATAATTTTTTTAGCGGATAATTTTTGTAGCAGATTTTCATTCGTTTCGCCAATCACCACTACTAAATCAGCTTTTTTTAATCCGAGTGCAAGTGGCTCACGCATTGGGCCGGCTGGAATCATAAAATCATTTCCGAAGCCTATTTTTCCATCAACAACTAGAATCGTAAAATCACGCACTAGTGAGTTACATTGCATTCCATCATCCAGCACAATCGCTTCAAATTCTTTCATTGCCTCGATTTGTTTGGCACCAAAAAGACGATTTTTAGCAACGAAAGTTGGTGCGATTTCTATTAGTAAAAGTGGTTCATCTCCAACCTGTTCTGCTTTATTATTGTCTTGATTGCGCAGCATTAAAAATTTTGAACCGTCATTCATGTATCCGCGACTTAAGAAGGCGAAATTAACATCCATTTCTTTCAGAATTTTTCCAAGAGCAATAACTGTTGGAGTTTTGCCAGCTCCGCCCGCAATCAGATTTCCAACGCAAATTATTGATCTAGAAATTTTCTCTGGTTTGGCTAAAAACTTTACCAAAAAAAATCCCAAAAAATATATGTAGCTCAGGGGCAATAAGGCGAGAGAAAACAAGTTTCTTTTTGTCCAAAAATCAGGAGTTCGTAACATTTATTTTAATTGGAAGTTGTGTCGTTCGTAACCTCATTCTAATTTTTACAAAAATCTACCCCGACAACATGCGATTCACAATTTTTCTTGTATCTCTATTCGCCCTGTTTTCTTGCGCTGCGCCGTCGATAGATGTTCTTTCTGGGCAAGAATCCACATTGAGAAGTCGCGGCAAATATGAGTCTTATCTCTCTTTAGAATATTTAGAATTCTCGCGAAAACTAGTTGCTGTTGATGATAAAAAAACCGCCGAATATTTTTCTAAAAAAGGTTTAAATATTATTTCTGGTGACGAGGCAATTCCTGAGAACCCAATCAAGTGGAAGGCTGATAGTGCGCAAATGGAAGAAATGGTGATGATGCAAAAAAGACTCGAACAGGTTTTGATCGATCAGCAATTGAAATTTCAGCTTCCAATTCAACTCGCACACTTAACTTATCTTTATGATTGCTGGATTAGTCGTGAGTCGAAAGCGGTTTTTCGTTCTGATGAGTTGGCGCAATGTCGCGTCCGTTTTAGTAAGTTGCTTGATGAGGTTGAACAATATTCAGATGAGCGTGTAAAGGATAGGCAACTTAAGGTTGAAATTATTGAGCCAAAATTTGATCAGTTCGAAATTTTCTTTGATTTCAATAATTCTAAATTCAACAACAAGGCCAATAAAGATCTGCTCATATTACTTAAATATCTCTCTGGTCTTTACGGCGATTATCGAATTTTACTTGTTGGAAATGCAGATCGCGTGGGCAATGAGATTTATAATCAGCAAATCTCATACAAGCGCGCCGAAATGGTAAAAAATTATTTAACCAAGAATGGTGTGGCAGAAAATATGATTGAAATGCGTTCGGTTGGTGAAGATTTTCCAGATATTTTAACTAAAGATGGCACGCAGCAGCAAGATAATAGAGTTGTTAGAATTTACGTTTTGCGCGGCGCAAAATCTTTCAAAAATTTTCCACTGCCATTAATCGAAAATTTTGTTTACCGGGAATCTTTGTTAAAGGCTCGCAAGGAGCGCGGCCTGAAATAAATTTATTCAAAAATATTGACCTTCGATATTCCAGCTGCGATCTAAAAAAATCGAGGATCGCAGCTGGAATATCGTGGTGAAGTCGATAAGAAAAGTTGTGGATTATAGTGCCTATTTTTGAATTTTTTAAACTCTCTTCAAATCTCTAAACTTTCTCAGAATTTCATTAACCATTCCTGGATTTGCTTGCCCCTTGCTCGCTTTCAAACTCTGACCAACAAAGAAGCCGTGAAGCTTTTCATCGCCAGCAGCATATTTTGCGAATTGGTCAGCATTGGCGGAAATCACTTCAGTGATAATTTTTTCAATTGTGCTGGAATCTGAAACTTGCTTCAGGCCTTTGGATTGAACAATCTTCGCTGCGTCTTCTCCAGTTTCGACCATGATGTCCAAAACATCTTTGGCGATTTTTCCGGAGATTTCTCCACTCTTCATAAGATCAAAAAGTCCGCCTAAATTTTCTGCTGAAACTTTCAGATTTTCAAAATTAATTCCGAGTTTATTCATGCGTCCGAACAGCTCTACTGTAAACCAGGTGACGCATATTTTTGGTTCGTGTTTTTGAATTAATTTTTCAAAATAAGCAGAAATTTCTTCGTTGGCAGTGAGTACTCCTGCATCATATTCCGTGAGCCCGAGGTTGCTAATGTAACGAGCTTTGCGCGCTTGTGGAAGCTCAGGTAAGGATCTTTTGATCTCATCGACATACTCTTGACTAATTACCAATGGAGGCAAATCAGGATCGGGAAAATAACGGTAATCCATCGCATCTTCTTTGCTGCGCATTGTTCTAGTTTCTCCTGTTATTGCATCAAAAAGACGAGTTTCTTGATCAATTTTTCCGCCATTTTCTAAAATTTCTACTTGGCGTGCAGCCTCGAATTCAATGGCGCGAGAAATGTTTCGCATTGAGTTGAGATTTTTTATTTCGCAGCGAGTTCCTAATTTTGTTTCGCCGATTTTACGTACAGAAACATTGGCGTCACAGCGCAAATTTCCTTTTTCCATATCTCCATCAGAAGTGCCGAGAGTGCGCAAAATCGCACGAACTGTTTTTACATATTCTGATGCTTCAAAAGGTGAATTCATGTCGGGCTTGGAAACGATTTCCATCAGCGCAACACCAGAGCGGTTTAGATCAATAAGGGAAAGGGTTGGATGCTGATCATGAATTGACTTTCCAGCATCTTGTTCGAGGTGAATTCTTTCAACGCGAATTGTTTTTCTGCTTCCATCTTCAAGGCCAATTTCAACCTCTCCTTCGCCAACAATTGGATCTAAAAATTGAGAGATCTGATAACCTTGCGGCAAATCTGGATAGAAATAATTTTTACGATCAAAAATCGACCTAAGATTGATCTTTGCATTAATTCCTAAACCAGTTTTCACCGCCTGTTTTACACATTCTTCATTAATGGTTGGAAGCATGCCAGGCATGGCTGCATCAACTAATGAAACATGGGAATTTTGTGCTGCACCAAACTCGGTAGCAGCTCGGGAAAATAATTTTGAATGCGAAGCAACTTGTGCGTGAATTTCGCAACCAACTACCAGTTCGTAAATGTTATTTTTGCCTTGGATTGTGTAGATCATTTTATTTTTCCCCTTTGTTCTTTGGTAAGAAATTTTATTTTGAAACGATCAATCTAACGAGTTTTTTCTCAAGCTACTTTCTGGTGTTGTGAGCAATTTTGCTGCCGATTTTTGAGTCTTCTTTTAATTTTTTATGCCAAGAGAATGATTTTTGTTATGATGAATTTCGGCGGTCTAACTTTCGCTGAGTATTGGGAAAATTAATTAAAATTATCTGTGTGATATTGCAAATTATGACGCCTCAAGTCTTTGTGATTTTTATAGAACGCCTATCAAAAACCATCCACACTTCTAACCCTCGCAAAAATTAAATTTACCTGCGTTTACAAGAAATTAGCTTTTTGTCTCATCGGTTTAAATTGTTATCTTGAATAGCTAGGGCGAGCTTAGAGAAAGGCTTCTTTACGAAAGATTATCGAAATAAAAACAAGTAAAATGACTTAGCTCTTCATTTCTTTCATCATAAAAGGAATCTGAGAAATCGTGAAGAGCAGTGAAATCGGCATCATCCCAAATACTTTGAATTGCACCCAGAAATCAGTCGAGCAGTTGCGCCAGATGACTTCATTAAGCAGTGCTAAAAAAACAAAAAAACAAGCCCAGCGTATTGAAAGAGTAAGCCAGGCTTCGTTACGCATTTTGATTTGCTCGCCGAGAAGATATGAGAGTAGAGGTTTTTTGGCGAGGTAGCCGTAAAATAAAATTGCTGCAAAAATCAGATTGATGATCGTTGGTTTTATTTTGATGAAGATGTCATTTTTTAGCAGAACTGTTAATCCGCCGAAGATAGCAAGAACAGTACCAGAAACCAATACTACCATAGAAATTTTTCTGGTTAGGACGTAGGAGATAATCAGTGCAAAAAAAGTAGTGATGACCATGTAGATCGTTGCGGTGATTAGCGGATCAGGAGTTTTGGCAAATTTATAACAGGCAAAAAAAACAATTAACGGCAAATAATCGTAAAGAAATTTAGCAAAACCATCATGTGACTTTTTCTCTAATTTTTCTGGTGCGGATTTTTTTTTCATTGGCAGGAGGTTTGAGTGCTGGCGTTTGTATCTACTGATGTTACGGAAATCTGGTATCTCAAATCGGAATGATAAAAATTTAGCATGTCACTTATTTTTTGATCATTGCTCTTAAAGTCATTTGGAATGTTGATATTCCTGATTCCGCCACTCTTCATGCCGATGATGTTTTGTTCAACAATTCTGTTGAGATTGCTGCCAATAGTTAGTTTTTCTGAGCTTACCGTTTTTAATATTTTGTTATTTGCATCGTAGATTCCGTAAGCAATTTCAATTTCACTTCCGCAAGAAATTATGTTTTCACCCTTACCAATTTCTAGGTCTTCAATTGTAATTTTTGCTGTAGGATTAGTTTGATTAGGCCTGAACTCCTTGCCTTCTTGAGCCGTGTTTACACTGGAAATAATAAAGCGACTTTTATTTTTTGCTTCATTGAAAGTTTTACTAACTTCTTCTTTCGAGAGGCGATTACCAAGAGAGTCTGGCTTCTCTTTGTTAGAAAAAAGTGCGAAGTAAAGAATGGCGCCGATACCAATAAATTTTATTAGTGGGATGCGTAAAATATCTAAAATTTTATTCATAAAATTACTGGTCCTTGACGGAGAATTGTGATTTTGTTGTCGATGATTTTAGCCACGGTTGATGCGGGTTGATGAGATATCTCGCCTTCAATTAATAAATCGATATTGGGAAAAATATTTTTAATTTCATCGGGATTTGTGGCTGCTATTGCGCCACTAATATTCACGCTAGTTACAGCTAAAATTCCGTCAAATTTTTTGAATAATTCTTTGACGAAAAAATTATCCACAACCCGAAATCCTAAAAAATTATCGGAATTTTTATTGAGGTTGGAAGCTATATATAAAAAGGCCTCATCGCGTGTTTGTAAAACTAGAGTTAGTGCGCCAGGTAAAAATTTCTTAGCGATTTCTTCTGCTTTTTTTTCGAAGAAAAAAATCTTTTTTGCCGCTTCGAGATCTTTAACAAAAATCGCAATCGGCTTTTTTGGATCGCGATTTTTGATTTGGTAAAGAGCCTCTACGGCCTTGAAATTGCTAGCATCAGAGGCGAGTGCGTAAACTGTGTCAGTAGAAAAAGAAATTATTTTTCCATCGCGCAAAAACTCAGAAGCTAGCGTCGCGGCATTAGAATCATTTTCGTTAATTACTAGCATGAAGTATTGATTTTATTGGCTCAAATGACTTGCGATGAAACTCGCAAATTCCATGTTCACGAATTTTTTCACGATGAAATTTAGTTGGATATCCAGCATGTTTGGCAAAGCCGTATTGCGGATATTTTTGATCTAGGTCACACATGATTTGATCGCGAGTTTCTTTAGCAATAATCGATGCTGCGGCGATCGAAAAACTTTTTTGATCGCCTTTTACAATCGCTAAAATTTCATTGATTTCATCTTGTTTTTTGAAGGGAATAAAATTGCCATCGACCAGAATTATTTGCGGATAAATTTTATATTTATTCTGCAAATCTAAATAGGCACGAAGCATTGCCAACTTGGTTGCTTCAAGAATATTGATTTTATCAATTATTTTTTCGTCAACAATTCCGACGCCAAATTTTGCTTTGTTTTTTAGTTCAAAAAAGATTTTTTTACGTCGCAATTTTGAGAGTTTTTTTGAGTCATTAATCTCGCAGTTATTTCCATCAAAAAAATCTCTCCGATCAAGAATTACGCAAGCAGCCACAACCGGCCCAGCAAGAGGTCCGCGACCAGCTTCATCAATGCCGGCAATAAATAAATTATGGTAATTATTTTCGATTAAAAAACTCGGTTGCATTTGTAGTTACTTTTCTCTTTATTGCGCGCCCCTTCTTTCGTAAATTAATTCTAACATAATCCCATGTCATTCATAAATAAAAATCTTGGCGACAAACCTTCCTTGGTTAAGCCAATCGCAGTTGTTATTGTTGTGCTACTTTTAGTCGGTGGAACCTATACCTTTTTCGGTAGTAAGAAATCTGAAAAACCAGCTGGCGAAGAAGCCAAGAAAGAAGCTCCAATCAATGAGGGTGATATTATGGGAGCGGGTGTAAAACCAAGTGGAATAGACAAGGATGACAAAGTTAAGAATGTTGAAGATGTTGAAAAAGTAGTTGCAAAATGGATTGAAGCTAATCCTCACATCATTCTTCAATCAGTTGCTAACATGCAAAAAAAGATGGGCGAAGATCGCATGAAAAATGCTCAACAAAATATTGGTGCCAAGAAAGAAGAAATTTTTAACAACAAAAATTCTGCCTCTTACTCACCTGCAGATGCTGACGTAACTGTAGTTGAATTCTTTGATTACAACTGTGGCTATTGCAAGAAAGCCCATGCATCTCTTGAGCAATTCCTACAAGGAGATAAAAAAGTTAAAGTTGTTTACAAAGAGTTTCCAATCCTTGGCCAACCTTCAATGGAAATGGCGCAAGTTTCTGTCGCAGTTAACCTTAACTTCCCAGAATCTTACAAAAAATTTCATGATGCTTTGATGAAATCTAACGAACACGGAAAAGCCGGAGCTTTGAAAATCGTTAAATCAGTTGGTCTTAATTCCGCTAAAGTTGAAGAATCTTTGAAGAGTAAAAAAGAAAAGATCGATTCCGTGATTCAAGAAAATCTTACTCTTGGTAATTTAATTGGAATCAACGGAACTCCAGGTTTTGTAATCGGTGAAGAATTGTTCCCAGGCGCCATGGAAACCCAAGCTCTTAAAGATAAAGTCGCCGCAGTTAGAGCTGCAAAATAGATGGAAGTCACTGATTTGTCACCAGCGCAATCTGCGGTAGTCGATGCTTTTGAAAAAGGCAAAAACCTTTTTATCACAGGCGGCGCGGGTAGTGGCAAATCTTACCTCTTAAGTTTTCTTAAAAGAAATTATGCCAGTCGCGGTCTTGAAGTGACCGCTAGCACCGGTATTGCTGCGGTCAATATTGGAGGCACAACAATCCATTCTTGGGCAGGGATTGGACTTGCTAACCTCCCTATCGAACAAATTATCGACAATATCTTCACAGCGAAATTTTCACGAGTGCGGCGCAAGATCAAGCAGGCCAATGCCCTGGCTATTGATGAAGTTTCGATGATTTCGCGAGAAGTTTTTGAAATTCTTAATCAGGTTTTTCAGGCGGTGCGCGAAAATGATAAGCCAATGGGCGGCATTCAGATGTTGTTATTTGGTGATTTTTTACAGCTTCCGCCGGTGAATCGAGGTAGTAGTTATTTTAATTTTTGCTTTAACTCTCAAACCTGGCGCGACCTTGATTTACAGGCCGCAGTGCTTAATGGAAGTTTTCGCCAAGGCGACAAGAATTTTGTAAAAATTCTGAATAATTTACGCATCGGAACTCTTGATAAAAGTGATCGTGAAGTCTTGGAATCAAGAATCTCTGTAAGCGACGATGGCGTGATTCGTCCGACGATTTTGACTACCCATAATCTCAAAGTTGAAGAAATAAATTCTTTGGAGCTGAAGAAAATTCCACGCGAAGAAATAGTTCATATTGCAGAATATTTTGGCGAGCCATCGCGAATTGAATTTTTAAAGAAAAATTGTTTAGCGGCCGAAATGTTGAAATTAAAGATCGGGGCGCAGGTGATGATGATTAAAAATACTTATCAAAAAGAAGGAATAATTAATGGATCGCTTGGAGTTGTGCGTGATTTTTCATCGCGTAAATCACATCCCGTAATCGAGTTTGAGAATAAAAAAATTATCACAATTGCGCCTGAAGAATGGTTAATTGAAAAATTCGATAACGATAAAAAAATTGTTGTAACCGAGGCGGGAGTAAGTCAGGTGCCATTGATTCTTGCTTGGGCAATAACGATTCACAAATCACAGGGCTTGACCCTAGACAAGATTTCTTGTGATTTGTCTGACGCTTTCAGTCCCGGTCAAGTCTATGTAGCATTATCACGCGCCCGTTGTCTTGAAGGTGTTTTTATTAAGTCGATTAATTTTGAAAAAATTTTTGCCGACTCAAATGCTGTGAAATTTTACCAGAGCCTTTAATGTTAGAGCCTTTCAAACAAGCAATTGAAAACCTCAAAGAGGAAAATCGTTACCGCGAATTCTCAAATATTTCACGGATTTGCGGTGAATTTCCTCGTGCGATTAATAATCAAAATGGTAAGAAAATTACCATTTGGTGTTCGAATGATTACTTAGGCTCTGGGCAAAATAAGGAAGCTTTAGAGAGGGCTGAAGAAGCTTTAAAGCTCTATGGACTTGGTGCGGGAGGTACGAGAAATATTTCTGGAACTAGTAACATTTTGATTGAGCTCGAAAATGAAATCGCAAAATTACACAGCAAAGAATCTGCGTTGAGTTTTGTTTCTGGTTACGTCGCCAATGATGCGACGATTCAAACTTTAGCAAAAATTTTGCCAGATTTAGTAATTTTCTCTGACAAAAAAAATCATGCCTCGATTGTTGCCGGCATTAGAAATAGTCGCGCTACCAAAGAAATTTTTCGTCACAATGATGTAATTCATCTCGAAGAATTACTAAAAAAATATCCGACAAAACAAGCAAAAATAATTGTCTTCGAAGCAGTCTACTCAATGGACGGTGACTTTGGTGAAATTGCTAAAATTATCAATCTTGCTAAAAAATATTCAGCCCTAACTTATATTGATGAAGTGCATGCGGTTGGACTTTACGGAAAAACTGGCGCTGGTTTGTGCCAAGAGTTAGGCTTGTCTGACCAGATTGATATCATTCAAGGAACTTGTGCAAAAGCCTTTGGAACAATCGGTGGTTATATTGCAGGAAAAGCCGAGATCATTGATGCGATTCGCTGTCTTGCCTCTGGATTTATTTTTACAACTGCGCTTCCACCGGTAATTGTTGCGGCAACTATTTCCAATATTCGCCAGGCGCAAATTGACGATTCAGCGCGCAAAGCTCTGCACAAAAATGTTGCATTGTTGAAGGCGGAGTTAGCTCAAGCAGGCATCGAAATAATTAAAAATAAGTCACATATAGTTTCGATAGTAATTGGCGATGCTGCTAAGGCTAAAGAGATTTCAAAGAGGTTGCTTGCAGAGTTTAACATTTATGTTCAGCACATTAATTATCCAACAGTCGCTAAGGGCGATGAGCGCCTGCGCATTACAGTAACGCCACTTCACAGTGTTTCAATGATCAAAGATTTAATTCTCGCCTTGCAGAAAGTGCTCTAAAATTATTGCCGCAGCGATATCGTCGACAAATTTATTTTTTTTACGCGAAAGCGGCGAAGCGTGAATTTCTTTGGCTTCGAAACTACTTAAACTTTCATCAAACAGAGTGATAGGAATTTTTTTCTCCAAAATCTTTTCGAGATTTTCGGCGAAATTTTTGATGATCTTGCAAGTGTCTACGTAGCCAATCGGAAGCCCAATTACGATTCCAACAACCTCATTTTCTTCAGCAAATTCTTTGATTCTAATGAGATCGGAAGAGTTGTTATGACGATTAAAAATTGCTCGCGGAGTGGCGATTAATCTAGTTGCATCACAAGTTGCGATGCCGATTCTTTTCGTGCCAACATCAAGTGCCATTAGGCGACCGTTTTTCATTTAAATTTTTTAAAAAATGTCTGAGATCAGTGAGAAAGATTTTAAAAAAATTTCTCGTTTAGCAAGAATTGAAATTCCTGAACAAAATCGCGAAACGTTAGCGAAAGAAGTCAGCAGCATCATTGCCTGGGTTGAAAAATTAAATGAAGTTAATGTAACAAATGTTGAGCCATTAACTAATGTTCATGAAATGTCGCTACGTTTAAATCGAGACGAGATCTCTGACGGCAACCTTGCCGAGGATGTTTTGAAAAATGCTAAAAATGCGAAATACGGATATTATGCGGTGCCAAAAGTAATCGAGTAATTTGAGTCAACTATCTTTTTCATTCCAAGACGAAACGAATTTTTACCGTGAAGAAGATTTTCTTGCGCTTGCAGAAAATCTTTTGGCGCAGAATTTTTTGCAGAAGTTTTTTGCGCAGAAAAAATTTTCCTCTGCCCAACTACCATCCTTGATTTTAAAGGGTGCTGAGGCATCGGGAAAAACTCATCTATTGCGAATTTTTGTTCAAAAATTCTCTGCTACATTTTTGAACAAAGAAGAAATTTATTCTACGAATCCAATTGAATTCTTTCGCGCTAATCATTTTTACATTCTCGAAGATTTTTACAAAATTACTGACGAAGAATCATTGCTGCGCCTAGTAAATTCGGCCCATGAGGCTGGGGCGTTTTTGCTATTGAGCACGAGAGAATTACAGAGTTTTCATCTTAAGGATCTTAATTCGCGCCTCAAAAATATTGTGATTGTTGCAATTGAAAATCCTGGAATTGAGGCGATGGAGCATTTATTGATGAATCGTCTTGCTCGCAGGCAGATTAGACCTTCGAAACGCTTGATTAAATCTATTCTTAATCGAATTGAGAGAAGTTATGCAGCGGTTAATGGAGAAATTTCCTAAAAAATTGATGGTTCTCAAGCATTTTAATCGCGAATCAAAATGAAATTTTTTCCGCAAGAATAAAAGTAATTTTGTTCGCAAATCCAATGAGATCAACCTCTTGAGAGCTGCGCCGCGTTAAAAATTATCTACTAGTTATTCCTGCGAATGAGATAATCAAAAAGCATTAATCTTCGCTTCAAAATTCGTTGTTCTGAATTTTGGATTTAACGGAGTATAATTAATTCTATTTTGCTTACTTCTTTCCTAGCCCGTAAGCATCATGAAGAACTCTAACCGCTAGTTCGCCATATTCCTTTTCAATCAACACTGAAATTTTTATTTCTGAAGTTGAGATTAAAAGTAGGTTAATACCTTTTTCTGCCAATGTTTTGAACATTGTGTGAGCAACGCCAGAATGGCTAATCATGCCAACTCCAATAACTGAAATTTTGGCGATATTGCCGTCAATTTTTAGCTCAGAATATTTTACTTCATCTTTGATTGATTCAATCGCCAGCTTAGCGCGCTCAAGCTCATCTACTCCTGCGGTAAAGGTGATATCGATGAATTTCCCACTCGAGCTTATATTCTGAACAATCATGTCGACATTTACTTCCTTTTGCGCCAGTGCCCCAAAAATTGTGGCTGAAAGACCTGGGTGATCAGGCATGTTAGTCAAGGTAATGCGTACGTCGTTTTTGCTGTAGCTAATGCCGGTAATGAGTCTGCGTTCCATAATTTCCTCGTTGTTATTGACTAAAACTGTTCCTGAATTTTCGTTCACTTCCTCAAAAGTTGAGAGCACACGCACTCGCACATTGTGAGCCATTGCCATTGCGACCGAGCGGGTTTGTAAAACTTTTGATCCGCTATAGGCCATCTCCAACATTTCTTCGTAAGTAACTTTTTTCAAACGGCGCGCCTTTTCGGTGATGCGGGGATCTGTCGTGTAAACTCCGCTAACATCAGTGTAAATGTCGCACAGATCGGCTTTTACTGCGGCAGCAATAGCAACTGCAGAGGTATCCGAACCGCCGCGACCAAGCGTGGTAACACGATTTGATTCTTCGTGAATTCCTTGAAATCCGGCGATTACAATTACATCAAATTCATTGAGCAGGCCAAGCAAATAATCACCATCGATTGAATCGATGCGAGCCTTACTATGAATGGAATCTGTTTTAATTGAAATTTGCCATCCCAAGAGCGATCTAGCTTTGTAGCCGATTGATTGTAGTTCGAGCGCGAGCAATCCACAGGTAACTTGTTCGCCAGTGGCAATCACGGAATCATACTCACTAAGTGAAATATTATCGGTTAGAGACGAAACTTGGTTGCAGTAATCAACAAGTTGATTAGTCACGCCGGACATTGCCGAAACAACAACAATTACCTTGTTATTTTTGTCGAGTTCGGCCTTAACTTTTTTTGCGACATTCTTAATGCGAGAAATATCGCCGACCGAAGTGCCTCCAAATTTTTGAACAATGATCATTCTGAAATTTATGATTTATGATTTAAGAATGACGATTTAAGGTGTCGCTATTTCTAGGTCAAAATTTAAATCAAATTTTCATGTTTTTCTTCCGCAAACTCGCTAAAAGTATTTTTTTTAAAATCATCTTAGCCTTTGTAGCCCTAAGCTTTGTACTGTTTGGTGTTAGTAGTTTTATTCTCGGTAGTCCAAATACTTGGGTAGCGAAAATTGGCGGCGACACAATTAGTTACGGCCAATTCAATTCTGCTTTGCGCTCTGATCGCGAATTCATTCTCGCTTCAGGCAACAAGAGTGAAGAGGCTTTAAAATATCTTGAATCTGAGCGTTTCAAGTCAGACGTTCTTGGGCGCCTAGTTAATCAAGTGATGATAAAAAAATTGACAGATGACTTCGATGTGTCGGCAAGCAAAAAAATCATTCTTGAATCGATTGCTAGAGATCCAAGTTTTAAGAATGAGAGTGGCAAATTTGATCGTAAAAAATTTGAAGCATTTCTCAAAAAAAATGGTCTTAATGAAGAGAGATATGTGAGTGAAATTGCCAATGGAATTGCCGCAAACATGATTTTACAATCCATTGCTATTGCTGCTCCGATGAGCGATTCATTGATTGCTGAAATTGAAAATTTTAAACAAGAAAAACGAGTTGCTGATGTAATAACAATCTCATCCAAAAATGTTGGAAATATTGCCAAACCGAGTGAAAAGGAATTGCAAAAATTCTTTACAGAAAACCAGACTCAATATGCTTTGCCTGAGCGTCGTAAAGTTTCTTATTTAAGCTTTTCTAAAAAAGATTTTGGAAAGGATTTACAGATTTCTGATCAAGAAATTTTCGCTGAATATGAGAAGAATAAAGAGCAGTATACTAAGCCAGAAAAGCGTAGTTTTTATCACGTAGTTTTTGACAAAGAAATTGAGGCAAAAAATTTCTTACAAAAATTTGAAGAGTCTGCCAATGCAGATAGATCAAATGTTAAAACTGAGTTTGAAAAATTAGCAAAGGAGTTGGCTAAGAAGGATTTGAAATCGATTACGCTATCTAAAGTTTCACAAAAAGATCTGATCCCGCAAATCTCTGAGTCAATTTTTAAATTAGCCGCAAATGAGAATAGTAGTATAGTTACAAGCCCTCTCGGCTTTCATGTTTTTCTACTTAACGAGATCGCGCAGCCGCAACTAATTCCTTTTTCAGAAGTTAAAAATGGCATTAAGCAAACTATGGCAGAAGGCAGAACAGAGAAGGTTCTGCAGGAAAAAATGTCAGCAATTGATGACCTGCTTTTGACGAGTAATTCACTTGCGGAAGTGGCAAAGAAATTTGGCCTAAAGGTTAGTTTGGCATCGGTTATGATTGATGAAAATAGTAGAAATGAAAAAGGTGAAGAAGTTTCTGAAATCAAGGCTTTCGACAATTTTGCTAAAAATGCTTTTGCATTAAAGGTGAAGCAAGCTTCAAAAGTTTTTTACTCTAAAAACTCAGAAGGATTTTACGCGGTAGAAGTAGAGGAAATTCTACCTTCTAAGCAGCGCGAATTGGTAGAGATTAATAATATAGTTACTGCAGATTTAGTATCGGTTAAGCTCAAAGAGGCCTTAGGTGAATTGTCTCGCAAGATTGGAGAAGAGGTAAAACAAAATCCAAATGAAGTGGCAAAAATTGCTGCGAGATATCGCGTTAAATTTGATAAGGCTCGCGAATTTCCGCGTATTTTTTACCTGAACTTTCAAGGTCAACAAGTGCCTTACCAGGATCAATTTTTGAAAGATTTATTCGCGATTACTGTCGATCAAGCCACGCCAATAAACTCTAAAGGAGAAGATGAATTCTTAATTGGAGTATTGCGTGAGATTAAAAAATCTACGGTGAATCCAATGCAACTTGAGCAGACTAAAAGGCAATCTGCAGAAGAATTTAGAAAGGAAGTAATGAGCGACTACAATGCCTATCTACTAAACCGCTATCCAGTAAAAACCAACGACAAGATTTTTGCTAAGCAAGAGGAGAAATAGTGAGTTATAATTTGAACGAAGCCGAATTTGATTCTGTGCTTAAAAAGTCTGGACGAACGGTTTTGTTCAAAAAAATTCCTGCCGATATCATCACGCCAGTTCTGGCTCTGATGAAGATTTCTCAGCATTTTTCAGAGCATCATTTTTTGTTTGAATCAGTTGAGAAGGGAAGTCACAAGGGTCGTTTCTCGGTTCTTGGATGTATGCCAGATCTTATTTGGCGATGTGTTGGTGAAAAATCATTTCGTGATGATCGCGAAGAGGCTGATTCTCCTTTAAATAATTTGAGGCGCTTAATTAAAGATTCACAAATCAATTGGGATGACATGACCCACGGTCTTTCTTCTTTGCCGATGATGTGCTCGGGTATCTTTGGTTACATGGGCTACGACATGATCCGCCTGATGGAAAAAATTTCCGATCGCAATCTTCCTGATGAAATAAAAATCCCCGACAGCATCTTTATTCGTCCGCAAATCATTGTCGTTTTTGATGGTCTTTTTGATTGCGCCTTGATCTGCGCGCCGATTTTTTCTGAGCAAAAATATTCAGAAGTAATTTCTAGAATTGAGGAAATCGAAAATATTTTAGTTAAGCCTTACGACTCTGCTCCAGCTCTACTTAAAAACAATCTCAACTTTTCCTCGAATTGCTCAGAAGAAGAATATTGTCAGATGGTTAATCGCGCTAAAAAATACATCACTGACGGTGATATTTTTCAGGTTTTGCCTTCACAAAGATTCACCGCAAAATGCGACAAAAATTTTAATGATTTTTCTTTCTACCGCTCACTTCGCCTAATCAATCCTTCGCCATTTTTATTTTATTTGAAGTTTGATGATTTTGTTTTGACCGGCTCTAGTCCTGAGATCATGGTCTCTTTAAAAAATAAAAAAATTACCATCCGTCCACTCGCCGGAACCCGCAAACGTGGAAAAAATGAAGCGGAAGATAAACAAATTGCTGTTGAACTTTTGAATGACGAAAAAGAAGTTGCTGAGCATTTGATGTTAATTGATCTTGGTAGACACGATGTTGGAAGTGTTTCCGTTCCTGGATCGGTGATTGTTACCGAAAAAATGATTGTCGAAAATTATTCACACGTGATGCATATCTCTTCTAATGTTGAGGGAATTTTACGTGATGAATTTGATGCGTTAGATGCTTTAATTGCTGGCTTTCCAGCGGGTACAGTTTCTGGTGCGCCGAAAATTCGTGCGATGGAAATTATTGAAGAAATGGAAAAAGTTCGGCGTAGTTTTTACGCTGGATGCGTTGGATATTTTGCTAGTAATGGTGATATGGAAACCTGCATCACTCTAAGATCAGCTCTGATCAAAGATGGTCAGATTCATTTACAAACTGGTGCGGGAGTCGTCTTTGATTCTGATCCGCAATCGGAATATCAAGAATGTTTGAACAAGGCGCGAGTGTTGATGTCAGTATGAAATTTATCACTTTTGAAGGCATCGAGGGATGCGGAAAATCAACGCAGGCAAGAAAATTACATGAATTTTTTTTAGGATCAATTCTAACGCGCGAGCCAGGCGGAACAGTAGCTGGCGAGAAGATTCGTGAAATTTTAATTGATGAAAAAATTGCTAAACTTGAAGCAAAAACAGAATTATTTTTAAATTTTGCAGCGCGTCTTGAACATGTTGAAAAGCTGATCAAGCCGGCATTAGAACAGAATAAAATTGTGATCTCGGATCGCTTTTTTGATTCAACTTACGCTTACCAAGGTAATGCTTTTGGACTCGATGTTAATCTGATTGATGAAGTAAGAAAAATGACTCTTGGTGATTTTGTGCCAGACATTACTTTCTTAATCGATGTTCCTGTCGAAGTAGCATTTGCAAGAATCGAGGGTAGGGTGGAAAATAATCGTTACGAGAAACTCGGTCAAGATTTTCATCAAAAAACACGTGACGGATTTTTACATTTGGCAAAAAATAATCCGCGCATCAGAGTAATTGACGGGACGCAAACCGTCGAAGAAATTTCCAGAAAAATTCTAACTTTAATTTCATAATCATGATTAAGAGAAACAAAGTCGCCCTAGTTGGCGCAGGCAATATTGGCGGTACTTTAGCACATCTTGCCGGTTTAAAAAATTTGGGTGATGTGGTAATTCTTGATGTGAATGAAGGTGTGGCAAAAGGCAAGGCGCTCGATCTGGAGCAATCTTCAGTAGTTGAAAATTTTGATGCGAATTTTACTGGTACAAGCAATTACGCTGACATCGCCGGTGCCGATGTTGTAATTGTTACCGCGGGTATTGCACGCAAGCCTGGCATGAGTCGCGACGATTTGATGGCAACCAATACTTCAATCATCAAAACAGTTGCAGAAGGAATTAAAGAATATGCGCCAAATGCGTTTGTGATCGTCATTACCAACCCTCTCGATGCAATGGTTTATGTGATGCAAAAAGTTTCTGGCCTACCAACAAATAAAGTTGTCGGAATGGCTGGAGTGCTAGATTCATCGCGCATGTCACTTTTTTTGGCGCGCGAATTCGGCGTGTCAGTTGATAACGTAAATGCCTGTGTTTTGGGTGGGCATGGCGACACAATGGTTCCATTAATTCGTTACTCTTCAGTTGGTGGCGTTCCAATTCCTGACTTGATTGAAATGGGTTGGACTACGAAAACCAAAATCGAAGAAATCGTGCAGCGCACTCGAGATGGCGGCGCAGAAATTGTGAAATTACTTGGAACTGGTTCAGCTTTTTATGCGCCAGCAACATCAGCAATAACAATGGCTGAGAGTTATTTATTTGATCGCAAAAGAATTCTTCCAGTGGCAGCAAATCTTAACGGTGAATATGGTGTAAAAGGCCTTTACATCGGAGTTCCAGCAATCATCGGCAAAGATGGTGTTGAGAAAATTGTTGAAATCAAACTTAACACTAGCGAGCTCACAATGTTTAACCGCTCAGTTGAAGCGGTAAGAAAGTTGATCGAAGAAACCAAGATCTAGTGTTGAGCGATCAAAATCTTTGGCTCAATATTAACAAACCTGCCGGAATTTCTTCGGCAAAAGTTGTTACGATTGTCAAAAAAATTACCAAAGCAAAAAAAGTTGGACATGCTGGATCCCTTGATCCATTTGCTTGTGGCGTACTTCCAGTTGCTTTAAACAAAGCAACAAAAACCTCGGGGAAATTAATGGCGATGCGGAAAAAATATTTTTTTCGTATCTCTTTTGGTGAATTTCGTGACACGGACGATATCAAGGGAAAATGTGTAGAATATAGTTTAGCAAGACCAAGTACCGAAGAAATAATTTCTGCTTTACCAGTTTTTATCGGAAAAATTTTACAATCTCCTTCGCGTTTTTCGGCGGTTAAAATTAATGGAAAGCGCGCCTATAAATTAGCCAGAAGAGAAATCGCATTTGAAATTTTGCCGCGCGAAGTGGAAATTTTTTCACTCAAACTAATCGTGAATAATCACGACTATGCAGAACTTGAAATGGAATGTGGTAAGGGGACTTATGTTCGCTCCTTGGCTCGCGATCTCTGCAAGCGAGTTGGCGTTTGCGGATATGTTTCTAAATTAACTCGTCTTCGGGTCGGAGATTTTCTTTATGAAAAAACAATTCAGCTTGACGCTTTAAAATTGGCCACTAATTACCCGTCCCGTTTTTCAGATGGCTCGCTGCAGTTCATGGCAGGTATGTCTCTAGTGGTTTAGATCTCCTTAAAAATTTCAAGAAATAAAAAATGTCTCTTTTGAACAAATCAAAAAAAGAAGTTATCGCTGAATTCGCTACAGTTAAGAATGACAGTGGTTCAGTTGAGGTGCAAAGCGCCATCATCACCAAACAATTAAACAATCTAACCGAGCATCTCAAAACTCACAAAAAAGATTTTTCTTCACGTCGTGGTCTACTTATCTTGGTAGGAAAAAGAAGAAGATTGCTTGATTACCTCAAGGCTTCTGACGTTAAGCGTTACGAAGTTCTTATCAAAAAACTCGATATCCGTAAGTAATTTCTTTCGTTAGTTCGCGTATTTTTTACGCCGTGCTGCGATCATTGAAGTAATAACACGTCCGTGTTGCTGCAGATTAAATAAACAAACCATCTCAACCCTAACTTAAAAAGCTGAAACTATGTCCGAAACTATGTTCAATATCATCAAAAAAGAAATTAATTGGAACGGCAAAATCCTTTCTCTAGAGACTGGTAAAATCGCTCGCCAAGCCAGTGGATCAGTAGTAGTAAAATACGGCAACACCACCATTCTTTGCGCAGTAACTGTTGCGAGCAAAGCAATGGAAGGTGCGGATTTCTTCCCACTTACCGTAAACTATCTCGAAAAATCTTATGCTGCTGGAAAGATTCCAGGAGGATTCTTTAAGCGCGAAACTAAACCATCTGATACCGCTACTCTAACCTCTCGCTTGATTGATCGTCCAATCCGCCCACTCTTCCCTTCTAACTTTTACAATGATGTAAACGTAGTTTGCACCGTACTTTCTTACGATCCAACTTGTACACCAGACATTGCTGCTCTAATCGGAGCCTCTGCTGCTCTAGCAATTTCTGAAGCTCCATTTCTTGAGCCAATTGCTGCAGCAAGAGTCGGTCTAATTAACGGTGAATTTATTCTTAACCCAAGCAACGAAGAAATTAAAGCTGGCTCTCTAGACCTAGTTGTTTCTGGTACAGCATCATCCGTTCTTATGGTTGAATCAGAAGCAAAAGAACTTTCTGAAGCTCAAATGTTGGAAGCAGTAACTTTTGCTCACCAGTCATTCCAGCCAATCATTGCAATGATTCACGAACTTGTTGCCGAATGCGGTAAGAAGAAAATCGAAGTAAAAAAAGATGATAATGCTGCGCTTAAAAATGATATCGCAAGCTTCATCGGTGATCGCCTAGTTCTTGCTTACAAGAAGCAAGAAAAACAAGCTCGTTCAACTGATTTAGACCAAATCTTCAGTGAAATTAAAGCTAAATTCATCAATGAAACTGTTGATGCGAATAAAGTGAAATCACTCTTCAAACAACTGTCACAAGAACTTGTGCGCAATGACGTTTTGAAAACTGGCAAAAGAATTGATGGTCGTTCATCAATCGACATTCGTCGCATCGAAATTGAAACTGGATTGCTTCCACAAGTTCATGGTTCTGCTCTTTTCACTCGTGGAGAAACCCAAGCTCTTGTTACCACAACTCTTGGCGCTACTGGCAAAGACAAACAAATGATCGAAAATCTTGATCCAGGCATGACTGAAGAATCTTTTATGCTTCATTACAACTTTCCTCCTTACTCAGTTGGTGAAGTTGGTCAGTTGAGAGCTCCAGGACGTCGCGAAATTGGCCACGGTAAACTAGCTTGGAGAGCATTGAATCCAGTTTTCCCAACCGGCGAAGCTTTTACTTACGCTGCTCGTGTTGTTTCTGAAATTACTGAATCGAATGGTTCATCTTCAATGGCATCAGTTTGTGGAGCTTCACTTGCTTTGATGGATGCTGGTGTGCCACTTAAAGCCGCAGTTTCTGGAATCGCGATGGGCCTGATCAAAGAAGGTGATGATTACGTTATTCTTTCTGATATCATGGGTGATGAAGATCATCTTGGTGACATGGATTTCAAAGTTGCAGGAACTGCCGAAGGTATCACTGCACTTCAAATGGATATCAAGTGTAATGGAATCACTGTTGAGATCATGCAAAAAGCTCTTGAGCAAGCTCAAAGCGGCAGAATGCATATTCTTGAAAAAATGTGTGCAGTTATTTCTTCATCAAGAGCTGAGTTTAACTCAAACGTCCCTCGCGTTGAAGTAATGACAATTCCGCAAAAGAAAATTCGTGAAGTTATCGGAGCACGCGGTGCAGTGATCAAAGAAATCTGCACAGTTTCTGGTGCGGCAGTTGACATCGACGATAATGGCCTAATTAAAATCTCTTCAAGCAACAGCGAAGCAGTAAAAAAAGCGATTGCGATGATTCAAGAAATCACTTTCGAACCAGAAATTGGCGATATCTACGAAGGTCCAGTTGTAAAGGTAATTGATGCCGGTGCATTCGTTAGCATCTCTAATAATCGTGATGGCTTCGTGCACATTTCTGAGCTTGCTGAATATAGGGTTGATTTCGTTGAAGATATTATCAACGAAGGCGATGTAATTAAAGTTAAAGTAATCGGCTTCGATAAGAAGGGCCGTCCAAAACTAAGCTTTCGCTGCGTTGATCAAGTGACTGGAGAAGACATCACTGAACGTCTTGCCAACAAGCCACAAATGATCGACGAAAGAGAGTCTGGCGGACGTGATGATCGCGGCGGAGATCGCAGAGGCGGTGGACGTGACCGTGATGATCGCGGCGGAGATCGCAGAGGCGGAGATCGCAGAGGCGGAGATCGCGATGATCGTAGAGGAAGTCGTGATCGCGATGACCGTGGCGGTGAACGCAGAAGTGGTAGTGATCGTGACGATCGCGATGGCGGCGGCGCTCCAAAAAAACGCCGTGGCTTCTTCGGTTAAGAATTAATTTACGGCCACATTTTTATTTAAATGTGGCCGTTTTTTTTCGCCTATTTCTATGCCAATTTCTCAACAAGATTTAAACAATCTTCTCACTGAAAGATTTCCTGAAGCAAAAATCGAAATCACTGATTTAGCAGGCGATTCAGATCACTACGCTGTAAAAATTACTGACAGAAAATTCCTTGGAAAAACGCGCATCGCACAGCATAAAATTGTCAACGAAGCTCTAAAAGGAATTCTAGGAACTACTCTTCACGCTCTTCAAATTAAAACTTCTTCTCATGACTGACATTCAACAAAAAATTCAGGAAACAATTTTAAGCAATGATGTAGTTCTTTATATGAAGGGCACAAAAGATTTTCCGCAATGCGGATTCTCCGCAACCGTTGTGCAAATTTTAAAAAATATCGGCACTGATTTTCTTGATGTCGACGTGCTTCGTGATGCAGAAATTCGTCAAGGAATCAAAGATTTTTCTGATTGGCCAACCGTTCCACAACTTTACGTCAAGGGTGAATTTCTTGGTGGATGCGATATTGTAAAAGAGATGTTCCAATCAGGGGAGCTTCAAGAAATTTTGAAAAAATAATAAGTAAAATAGCTTCTTTATCAAAAATCAGCTCAACCAACTTCAATTCACAAAATTAAAGTTGAGCAAAAATCTTAGTTAAGAGAATTTTTTCTAAGTTATATCTCTCCTATCAATTGCAGCCCGACGAAACCTTCTAAATCGAGAGCGAATCCAAGCTTTAAAGCTCTGGAGCATTTTTTACAAAATATTAACCCCGAAGAAAATTTCGGGCGCACAAATATTCGGGATTTAACATGAATTTGGTGTAGAGCGAGTTTTGAATCATAATTTCAATGCGGCTAGAGTGCTTGAAATAGAGCGTGCGCAATTCTCCAATTATCAGTATCTCATCATTACGAGCGAAGCTTTAATCACTACACTTAACTTTCTCATTCTGGATTGTCACTTCTCTTCCCTTCTTGCTACGATGAGCAAAAAACAAATCTAATTTATGTTAGAAATATTAATGGAGGTTGAGAACCTTTCATTGCAGAGTAAGTAAAATTAATGTTTCGCGATAGGTAGTGAGTTAAAAATCTAACTAAATTTTTCTAAGTGCTCGATCATTTTTCCAGCGATATCAATACCAGTTGCTTTCTCAATCCCTTCAAGTCCAGGAGATGAATTAATCTCAAGAAGTTTTGGTCCAGAATTTGAGCGAACCATATCAACTCCAGCAACTTCAAGTCCGATAATTTGTGCTGCCCTGACCGCTAAACTTCTTTCTTCTTCACTAATTTCTACCGATCTAGCTGTGGCTCCGAGGTGAATGTTGGCACGAAATTCACCTTCTTGCGCGATGCGCTCCATTGATGCAACTACTTCATTTCCAATCACAAAACATCTTAGGTCACAGCCTTTTGATTCTTTGACGTAATGCTGAACCAACACATCGGCTTTTAAACTACGAAAGGCGTTAATAACACTTTCCGCTGCCTTATTTGTTTCCGCTAAAACCACGCCTACACCTTTTGTGCCCTCAAGCAATTTAACCACGAGTGGCGTGCCGCCAACGAGTTTAATAAGATCTTTGGTGTCGTAAGATGAGTTAGCAAAAGAGGTAACTGGTGCACCAATATTGTGCTGAGATAAAATTTGCAGCGTGTGCAATTTATCACGTGATTTGGTGATCTCTTGCGAGCCATTAAGACACTTAATTCCCATCACTTCAAACTGCCGCACGATTGACGTGCCGTAGAAAGTCATCGATGGTTTTAAGCGCGGAATTACATAGTCAATTCTTTCTAATTTTTTTCCTTCATCAGCAAAAATTTCACAGGCATTCGGAGCAACCTTAATGTAACAACCGCCAACATTAGCGAACTCAATTTCATGTTTACGATACTTCGCTGCTTCAATGATACGAAGGTTTGAATAAAGTTTTGGATTTGAAGCAAGTAAAATAATTTTCATAATTTGTTGGGCTCTGTTGTGCGATAAAGATTAAGAATCTCTCTCCTCTTTTGTTCGCCTTGGATGAAGTCTTTTGAGACGTCAACGACCATTCTCGCTTGTTTGATTGCTTCGCGTCCGAGTAACATACGAAATGCCATGGAGTCACGATTGGCAAGGGTTAATTCGATTCTGATTTTCTTTTTTCCTATCTTTAAATCAGACTTAATCACGAATCTTTTTTCTTTTTTACCGCCAGAATCTGAAACCATACGACGCTCGACAACCCTTGCCACACAATGTTGCGTGAGAGTTTTATCTTTTTGTAATGGATGCACATCAAACCTAACATATTCCACATCTTCGAGATAAAAACTTTCAATATTGAAGGCGTGGAGTGAAGAAGTTTTGGCCCCAGTGTCTATTTTTCCTTTGATCGCCGGAAGCGCTAAGCATGGCAGTTCAAACCATTCTTTCCAGCCGATCGTTTGTTTGATGTGCTTCTTTTTCATTCTTGTGCCGCGATCACTTTAGTTACAGCTACAAGATCTTCTTTTGTATCAACGGAAAGTGGATGGGCGTCAACAATCTCGACAATAATTTTCATACCATTTTCCAAAGCACGAAGTTGCTCGAGGCTTTCACGTTTCTCCAGTTCTGATGGCGCAAGTGTTACAAATTTTTCTAATGCAGATTTTTTGTAAGCATAAATTCCGATGTGATGCAGAAAGTCACCTTTGCCGTGAGGGATGGCAGAGCGCGAAAAATAAAGGGCGCGACCATTTTCAGCGCGAGCAATCTTAACGACGTTTGGATTAGTGATTTCGTCAAAATTAATAATCTTTGATGCCACTGTC
>CAIQBQ010000102.1 GCA_903870105.1 uncultured Alphaproteobacteria bacterium
ACGTTGTTAACGGATCGTCTGCCGATCGCATTCCCTTGAACGATTTGGTTCGAGCAATGGATGCAGTTGGCTTTGGCTTGATAATGATGATCTTCGCTCTTGGCATCATAGTTCCAACGCCACCGCCATTTCCGAGTATTATTTCAATTCCATTGGTTGTTTTCGCTTTACAAATGGCGTCTGGCTACAAGGCGCCAAAATTACCAAAAAGATTTTCTAAACTTACCATAAAAAGATCGGTATTAGCAGCGCTGGTGAATAAATCTTCGCCCTACATCCGCAAGGTTGAGCGCATTTTACGTCCGCGTTTACTTTTTATGACCTCGGATGTTGCTAAAAGAATTATTGGGTTTTTTGTTTTGCTATTCTCTTCCTTTGTTCTCTTGCCTATACCGCTCTCTAACTTTGTTCCCGGGCTTGGCGTGCTGATTATTTCTTTTGGATTACTCGGCAAAGATGGCTTGGTAATAATTTTAGGAATTGTGGTTGGTGGCTTTGGGATGGCTCTTTCTCTAGCCACCTTGATGCTTGGCGCTGAATTTATTACGAGTTTTTTTTAATAGCCTTCCACAGCCATCATCCTTCACCTGCGTAGAATGGAAAAATTATTAGAGACTTTCTTGATTGTCACTTAACTCAAGAATGGCGGCCAGAAAAAATAACGCTTTTTGAAAGAATATTTTTGAATCTATAAATAAAAAAATTTCGATTCGAAGATTTTTTCACTGATGGCGGATATCTTTTTTATCACGAAAGAACACCAAGTTTGAAAAAGTGCATTGACAGAAAAAAAAGCATTTTTACAAAGCGCGCCCCCAATGGGATTATCTTCAGACCCGCCAATACGTTCTTTCAGAATTCTTCCTGAATATCTTTCGCAGCTCTTTTACCTCTCTTACATCTCTTAGTTAATTAATCTTCTAATCTAGAAAATGTCTTCAAACAACAGCACTCTTACTTTACGCTATCCTGCCGCTCAAGCTCCAACAGTTACTACTCAGCCACAACAACCAGAGCAACAAGCTTCGGAACAAAATTACAATAAAGCTACTCCGGTAAATAACGCTTCACGCTTACACACGGGAAACCTGCTTAGTCGCGGCAATGCTCCACAAACTTTTTCTTCACAAAATCCATCCTTACAAAGTTTTACACCAGCCACCATTTCCACCCCCTCTACTTCTACTTCTTCACAACAAACAGAAGATGATGAAGACAATGTTGAATCACGTAAACGCAACGCAGGATCTGGCGGCAAAACTCTTGAGCTCAAATCACTGAAAACAAAATCAGCCGAAAAACTAGTAGAGATCGCCAAAGAATATGGCTTCGATAATATTGGAGATTTCGGTCGCCAGGACATCACTTACCACATCCTTAAAAACTTCTCCGACCAAAGCCCTGCCAACGTGATTATTGGTGAAGGTGTATTAGAATTGCTTGATGACGGTTTCGGATTTTTGCGCGCGCCAGAAGCTAATTACTTCGCCGGCTCAGACGATGTTTACGTTTCGCCAAGTCAAATTAAACGCTTCGGGCTTCGCACCGGAGACACCGTTAAAGGACAAATCCGCGCACCGAAAAAAGGCGAAAGATATTTTGCTTTACTTCGCGTGATTGAAGTCAATTTCGGCCCACCAGAAAAAATTAGAAATCGTGTTTTATTCGACGATCTCACGCCGCTTTACCCACAAGAAAAGCTTAATCTTGAAGAAGATCGCCCACTTCATGGCGACATCAGTACTCGCATCATCGACATGGTCGCCCCGATTGGGAAAGGTCAGCGCGCCTTGATTGTCGCTCCTCCGCGCACTGGTAAAACTTCTTTGATGCAAAATATTGCGCACGCAATCACTTCAAATCATCCAGAAATTATTCTCTTGGTTTTGTTGATTGATGAGCGTCCGGAAGAAGTAACCGACATGCTTCGCAACATTAAGGGCGAAGTTGTTAGCTCAACTTTTGATGAACCAGCAACGCGTCACGTACAACTTGCCGAAATGGTAATTGAAAAAGCTCGTCGCTTGGTTGAAGCCAAGAAAGACGTGGTGATTTTGCTCGACAACATCACTCGTTTAGCACGCGCCTACAACGCAATCATGCCTTCATCGGGGAAAATTCTAAGTGGTGGCGTTGATTCAAACGCCCTGCAAAGACCAAAAAGATTTTTGGGTGCTGCGCGTAATATTGAAGAAGGCGGATCGCTTACAATCATCTCTACGGCCTTAATTGACACTGGCTCAAGAATGGATGAAGTCATCTTCGAAGAGTTCAAAGGAACAGGTAACTGCGAAATTGTTTTGGATCGCAAAATCTCTGACAAAAGAATTTTCCCAGCAATCGACATCACTAAATCTGGAACAAGAAAAGAAGAGCTTTTGGTTGATCGCAACACGCTTTCAAAAGTGTGGATGTTGCGTCGCATCATCAACCCGCTAAGCCCTCTTGAAGCAATGGAATTCATGCTTAACAAGCTTGAACACACCAAGACGAATGAGGAATTCTTCAAATCGATGAATAGCTAAAACACAACATCCTATTTTATCATTCCCGGCGGAAACACTATCTTGGGAGAATTTATAGCTCACTAAGAGCAAGCAATTCTCGATCACCATTTTCGCGGGAATGACGCACAAAGAATAAAATCAAATAAATCCGAATTATTAACGATTCAAATGACCACTCTTCGCATCAAAAAATTGGAAAATGGTAAAGATTTACCTTTCCCAAAATATGAAACTTCTGGCAGTGCTGGGATGGATTTACTCGCAGCAATTGCTGAGCCAATCACTCTCAAATCTGGCGAAATAAAATTAATTCAAACCGGTATCGCCATTGCCTTAGAAAAAGGTTTTGAGGCGCAAGTTCGCCCGCGCTCTGGATTAGCTTTGAAGAATGGAATCACTGTTCTCAACAGTCCTGGCACCATTGACTCTGATTACCGCGGCGAAGTTTGTGCGATTTTAATCAATCACTCAAAAGTTGATTTCACAATCACTCGCGGAATGCGTATCGCACAAATTGTTATAGCCAAACACGAACAGGCAGAAATTGCCGAAGTAGAAAATCTCGATGACACCGCTCGAGGCACTAGCGGCTTTGGATCAACCGGGCGCTAGAAATTGTTGCTAGTTTTTGTTTAGAAAATAAAAAGCACGCCCTTCTTTTTTAGAAAATTTTTTTCCAATTAATGACTAATTCAGTAAAAAACGAAAGCCGTCGTAAGTTACTTACGACCACAGCTTACGCCACCGCTGGCGTTGGCGCAGCTTGCGCGATCCTTCCTTTCATCGACAGCATGAATCCATCAAGCGACGTACAAGCGCTTGCCTCAGTTGAAGTTGAAATCTCCAACATCAAAGTTGGTGAAGAAAAAAAAGTAATGTGGCGCGGTAAGCCAGTGTCAATTAGAAGGCGTAACGCTGAAGAAATTCAAGCCGCGAAAGATGTGAATTTGGCCGAACTCCGCGATCCACAAGAAGATTCAGCTCGCGTTAAACCAGGCAAAGAAGAGTGGCTAGTAACAATCGAAATCTGCACTCATTTGGGCTGCATTCCAATCGTTGGCGAAGGAGAATATAAAGGTTGGTTTTGCCCTTGTCACGGCTCACAATACGATACCTCAGCCCGCATAAGAAAAGGCCCAGCACCGAAAAACTTAGAAATTCCTCCTTACGAATTCTTGTCAGATACAAAAATTAAAATCGGCTAAAAATGAGCAATCACATTCAAAACGATTTCGAAAAATCGCTTACTGAAAAATCGAAAATTGCCAAATGGATCAACGATCGCCTGCCGATTATTTCGACATTGGAAAATACTCTCTTCAAACATGCTTACCCAAAAAATTTAAGCTACTGGTGGAACTTCGGATCGATTGCTGGCATCGCCTTAGTTGTACAAATTTTGAGCGGACTCTTCCTCTCGATGCATTATGTTGCCAATACTGAATTAGCCTTCAATTCAGTTGAACACATCATGCGCGACGTGCGATATGGCTGGCTTATTCGCTATATTCACGCCGTCGGCGCTTCAATGTTTTTCGTCGCACTTTACGCTCACATCGCCCGCAGCCTTTACTACGGATCTTACAAAGCACCGCGTGAAATTTTGTGGTGGATTGGCATTATAATTTTCTTACTCTCAATGGCGACGGCCTTCATGGGCTATGTACTGCCTTGGGGACAAATGAGCTTCTGGGGAGCAACCGTAATTACCAACTTATTTTCGGCAATTCCTGTTGTTGGCAAGTCAATCGTGACTTGGCTTTGGGGTGGTTACTCGGTTGACAATCCAACATTAAATCGCTTTTTCTCGCTGCATTTCTTGCTGCCTTTTTTAATTGTTGGCACGATTTTGTTACACTTGGTGGCGTTGAACACCTCAGGCTCGAACAATCCTACCGGCGTTGAAATCAAAACAAAAAAAGATTCGATTCCTTTTCATCCTTACTTCACCATCAAAGACATGTTAGGTTTTGTGGTTTTCTTTTTGGTTTTTGGATATTTCTTATTTTTCTATCCAAATTCTTTAGGACATCCCGACAACTACATCCCCGCCAATCCAATGGTGACGCCGGCTCACATCGTTCCTGAATGGTATTTTCTTCCTTTCTACGCAATTCTGCGCGCAGTGCCAGATAAGCTCGGCGGGGTTCTGATGATGTTTGGCGCGATTGCTCTATTGTTCGCCTTGCCATTCTTAGATCGCTCTAATGTGAAGTCTGGCGCCTACCGACCACTTTTCCAAAAAGTTTTTGCACTCTTTATTGTGAATTTCTTTTTCTTGGGCTGGCTTGGAAAAGCTCCGGCAGAAGGCTGGTATATTTGGGCTTCGCGCTTCTCGACTTTTTATTACTACGCTTACTTTTTGATAATTTTACCGAATCTGCCGAAGTTTGAAAAAACCTTGCCACTTCCGGAATCAATCGACGAAGACTACAAATCAAAACACACCTAGATTTCGCCAAGAAATTGCACAAATTTTAAAATGAAAAAATTTTTTCTAATTTTTCTACTTCTCCCAAATCTGGTTCTAGCCAATACAGAAAATGATTCGGAAGAGACAATAATCGAAACCAAAGCTCATCATCCCAAGCAAATGAAATGGGAATTTGACGGCGTTTTTGGCTCTGTCGATCGCGCATCAGCACAACGTGGTTACCAAGTTTACAAAGAAATTTGTTCAGCTTGTCATAGCTTGCGGCGCGTGGCTTACCGCAATCTTACCGAAATCGGATTTTCGGAGGATGAAGTAAAGCAAATTGCCTCAGAAGTTTTAGTGAGTGATGGCCCGAATGATGATGGCGAAATGTTTGATCGCTCCGGCCTTCCTTCCGATAAATTTGTTGGCCCTTACGCTAACGAACAAGCAGCTCGTTCATCTAACGGCGGCGCTTTACCACCAGATTTATCTTTGATTATTAAAGCTCGTCATGATGGCGCGAATTATGTTTATTCACTACTTACTGGCTTTGTCGATGCGCCAGATAATTTTCCTCTCGCCTCAGGCAAAAGCTATAATCCTTACTTCGAAGGCAGACAAATTTCTATGCCAGCCCCAATCACTGATGACGTTCAAGTTGATTACCGCGACGGCACTTACGCAACCAAAGAACAAATGGTAATCGACGTCACCAATTTCTTGCAATGGGCGGCAGAACCAGAAGCCGAAGCACGGAAAAAAATGGGTGTTCGCACAATGATCTTCCTCGGCATTTTGCTAATAATTTTGATCGCTGCCAAAAGAGCGGTTTGGAAAAAAGTTAAATAACATGTTCAAATTCAACGACGAAAACCAAGTTCAAAAGATTCTCGCCAAATATCCGGCTGAAAGAAAAAAATCGGCAGTGATGCCATTGCTAGATTTAGCACAGCGTCAGAACGCAAATTGGATTTCGAAAGATGTGATCTCTTGCATCTCAGAAATTTTAGAAATGCCTGAGATTAAAGTTTACGAAGTGGCAAGTTTTTACACGATGTACAACTTAAAACCAGTTGGAAAATATTTGCTTCAATTCTGCCGCACCACGCCATGCATGCTTCGCGGCATTGATCAAATTATTAAAGACTGCAAAGAAAAACTCGGAATTGAAATGGACGCGACAACAATCGACGGGCTCTTCACTTTGAAAGAAGTTGAATGTCTCGGCGCTTGCGTCAATGCACCAATAGTACAAATCAATGATGATTTTGCTGAAGATTTAACTTCAGAAAATTTCCTCAAAATTCTTGATGAATTAAAAGCCGGTAAGGCTTTCAAAGTTGGTTCGCAGACCGGCAGACAATGCTCGGCAGCTTAAAATAAAATGATCAGAGCAAAAGACTTATCCATCTCTTTTTCCGGCCGCGAGGTTTTTTCGGAAGGAAACTTTATTATTAATTCGCGTGAAAAAGTTGGGCTTATTGGGCGCAATGGCAGCGGAAAATCGACGTTCCTCAAATTAATTTTGAAGCAACTTGAGCCTGATTCTGGAATGGTTGAGATCCCGCGCGGATATCGCATTGGCCACTTAGAGCAACATATTCATTTCACTCACGAAACTGTTCTCGATGAAATTTGTTCTATCCTTCCCGAAGATCGCGAGCATGAAGGTTGGAAAGGTGAAAATATCTTATACGGCCTGGGCTTTACTTACGACGACCTCTACAAGGATCCAAAAAAATTCTCCGGCGGCTATCAGGTCAAATTAAACTTGGCGAAATTGCTTTTGATGGAGCCGCAAATGCTCTTGCTCGATGAACCAACTAACTATCTCGACATTCACTCTATCCGCTGGCTGAAAGAATTTTTGCGTGAATGGGAAGGAGAAATAATTCTTATCACGCATGACCGCGGCTTCATGGACAGCGTGATTACGCACACCCTTCTAATTCATCGCAACGCCTTCAAAAAAGTTTCTGGCAATACACAGGGCGTGCGCGAAAAAATTGCGCTGGAAGAAGAAATTTACGAGAAAACTCGCGTTAACGAAGACAAGCAGAGACAAAAAACTCAGGAATGGATTGATCGCTTTGGGTCGAAAGCCAGTCAGGCGAGCCGCGTGCAATCACGCGTTAAAATGCTCGAGAAGCAGGACGTCAAAGAAAAAATGGTGCATGTGCAAACATTGGATTTTGAATTTAGTCATAATCCCTACACCAGCAAAGAAAACATGGTTGAGGCCGAAGCGATTTCTTTCGGATATAATCCCGAACATCTGCTGATCAAAAACCTCTCTTTCAAAATTGCTAATGGCGACAAAATTTGTGTGATTGGAAAAAATGGCAAAGGTAAATCAACCCTGCTTAAGCTTCTCACGCAAGATAACAAGCCGATCCACGGCAATATCAAAGTTAACGGCAAAACTGAAATCGGCTATTTTGGCCAAATGAATATTGATCGCCTCGATAATAATCGCTCGGTTTACGAAGAGCTGCAAAAGGTCGACGAAAAACTTACACAAAACAGAGTGCGTCAAGTTTGTAGTAATATGATGTTTTCGAATGACCTCTCGAATAAAAAAATTGGCGTACTTTCTGGCGGCGAAAAAAGTCGCGTGATGCTCGGAAAAATTTTGTTGAAAGGCGCGAATTTACTTCTTCTCGACGAGCCAACAAATCACTTAGACATGGAATCTTGCGAGTCACTTTTAGAGGCGATAAAAAGCTTTGAAGGCGCTGTGGTTACGGTTACGCATGATGAACTTTTCCTCCACAAAATCGCCAATAAACTCGTTGTTTTCGATGATAACAAAACATTCACTTTTGAAGATTCTTACGAGTTCTTCTTGAAGAGAATTGGCTGGAAAGATCATTAATTTTCGCCGCTCTTTTTGCCATTTCCGCAAAGGCTAAAAGTAACGATTTAAATACACGGACTTGTAGCTCAGTTGGTAGAGCAGCTGACTCTTAATCAGTAGGTCGGCGGTTCGAATCCGCCCAAGTCCACCAATCCCAGCAAGGCTTCAGACAAATTATCCTCCTTAAAAAAACCCTCAAATGGAACGCTTTCGGGACATTAAAATACAAAAAACCGCATCAATTAGCGCAGAAGGTTTTTGTTCCTCATTTTTTTATTCATGCATCTAACTTTCGAAGTACTAATCGTTGGTTTAATTCTAAGTGCCGACTCTTTTTCTGCTGCGGTTGCAATGGGGCTTCGACCATTTTCCAAAAAGGATGCAATTAAATTTGCTGCTTCATCGGGGATAGCAGAAGCCTTGTTTGCTTTAATAGGTGCAATGGCGGGAGCACACTTGATTAGCAAGTTGAAATCGATTGACCATTGGATTGCATTTGCACTGCTTGCCGGGGTTGCTCTTCACATGGCTTACGAAGGTGTTAGTGATTTGCTTAGCAAAGAGGCAAAAATAGAAAA
>CAIQBQ010000103.1 GCA_903870105.1 uncultured Alphaproteobacteria bacterium
AGCAGAACTAAAAACAGTGAAAGAAATTATTGCTGAATTGGCGCCGGTGCGTGAGCAAATTTTAGCTCTCGCAAAACCAACTTTTGAGATTGGAGAAAAACTTTCTACCTGCGGTCCAGTAATGTTTGAAGGCGCGCAAGGAGCTTTATTAGACGTGACTTATGGCACATTCCCTTTCGTTACTTCTAGCAATACAATGATCGGACAAGTTGCTCTGGGCTCTTGTCTTGGAGTTGCAGATTTGCACAAAACAATCGGTGTTTTAAAGGCCTATACAACACGTGTTGGGTCTGGTCCATTTCCAACCGAACTTCACGACGAAATTGGAGAATTTTTACGTATCGAAGGAAAAGAAGTGGGAACAGTAACTGGTCGCAATCGTCGTTGCGGTTGGTTTGATGCGGTTTTGGTAAAACAAGCAATTCAACTTTCTTCAGTGAAAGAAATTGCTTTAACCAAACTCGACGTACTCGACAAATTAGAAAAAATTAAAATTTGCGTCGCTTATAAAATCGATGGAAAGACTTGTAATTACTTGCCGCAAGCTATCCACCTTTGGGATAAAATCGAACCTATTTACGAAGAATTTGAAGGTTGGAAAGAAAGCACATTTGGTGCCAAATCACTAGCCCAGCTTCCTTCAAAAGCGCGCGCTTACATCGAGCGCATTGAAGAATTGTGTAATGTAAAAGCTGCAATCATCTCTACTGGCGCTAAGCGAGAAGAGACAATTTTAGTTTAAACAAATGACAAAAAGCGAAAAAAAAATTACCGTGATGCAACTTCTTCCTGCGCTAGAAAATGGCGGAGTGGAGCGTGGCGCAATTGATGTTGCTAAGGCGTTAAAGAAAGAGAGTTTTGAACCAATCGTAGTTTCAAAGGGTGGTGTTTTGGTTTACCAATTACGTGAAGCGGGAATCACTCATATTACTTTGCCAGTTCACAGCAAGAATCCGCTGACGATTTTTTTAAATATTAGGCGTCTGGAAAAAATTATCGCCGAGCACAAGATTGATATTATTCACGCGAGATCAAGAGCGCCAATGTGGAGCGCTTATTTTGCCTGCAAAAAAACCAAGACAAAATTAGTGGCAACAGTGCACGGCACTTACTCGTTAAATTTTCTGAAATGGGAAAATTTTGCGCCGAAAAGAATTTACAACGAGATTATGTTGAAAGCAGATCGCGTCATCGCTGTTTCAAATTTCATCAAGACTTATTTATTAAAAAATTATCTCGAAGATTTTTCAGGAAAAGTAAGCGTTATTCAGCGTGGTGCTGATTTGAATTATTTTAATGCAAAGGCGGTTTCAAATAGCCTCGTTGTTGAGTTAATGAAAAAATGGCATTTGCCGGAAGATAAAAAAATTATTCTAATGCCTGCGCGATTTACAGCGTGGAAAGGTCATGAATTTTTAATCGAAACATTGACGAAAGTTAAGAATGACTTCTGCTGCGTTTTGGTTGGTTCAGATCATGGTCACAAGGCGTTTCGTAAAAAAATTGAACAACTAGTCGTCAAGAAAGAGCTGGAAGGAAAGGTTAGAATCGTTGGTTTGTGCAAAGACATGCAAACCGCTTATTCGATTGCACATCTTGTTGTTTGTCCTTCAATTCGTCCGGAAGCTTTTGGCCGCATCAGCATTGAAGCACAAGCTTTGGGCAAAATAATTATTGCGACAAAAATTGGCGGCTCACTCGATACGATTATTGAAAATAAAACCGGATTTTTAGTTGATGTTGGTGACACGCAAAAATTTGCGGAATTGATCGATCGTGTTTTGGAAATGTCAAAAGCGGAAACTGACTTAATCGGAGATGCGGCGCACAAAAATATCGTAGAAAATTTTTCTAACGAAAAAATGTGTCGCCTAACTTTAGATGTTTATCGCGAATTATTATCTCAAAATCCCGCTCAATGAAAATATTAGTCACAGGCGCTCTAGGGCAAATAGGCTCTGAACTTGTTTTTGCACTTAAAAAAGTTTACGGTGAAAAAAATATCGTCACTTCAGATGTTAGAGACTTTGCTTCAGGAGAAAAATTAGGAGAGGAATTTTTACCTTATGAAACCCTTAATGTTTTGGATAAGCCGCGTCTCGCTGAAATTGTTAAGAAGCACGAAATTAAAGTAATTTATCACCTCGCGGCGATTCTTTCTGCGGCTGGCGAAAAAAATCCCAATCTGTGTTGGGATGTTAATATGACTGGCTTGCACAATGTTCTTGAAGTGGCGCGTGAGTTAAGTGTGAAGCAAATTATTTGTCCGAGTTCAATCGCGGTATTTGGCCCAGAAACGCCGCGCGACAATACTCCGCAAGAAACGGTGATTTTGCCAAAAACAATGTACGGCCTTACCAAAGCAGCAGGTGAGCTACTTTGCGAATATTACGTGGCAAAATTCGGAATCGATGTGCGCGGAATTCGTTACCCAGGATTAATTAGTTATAAAACTTTGCCGGGCGGCGGAACAACAGATTACGCGGTCGAAATTTTCTATGAAGCGATCAAAAAGAAGTCTTACACTTGCTTCCTTTCCGCCGATACAACTTTGCCCATGATGTATATGCCAGACGCAATTCGCGGCACGATACAATTGGCTGAAACAGATTTTTCTAAATTAAAAAATCACAGCAATTTTAACTTTTCTGGAGTCAGCTTTTCTTGCGCCGAAATTGCCGCCGAAATCACTAAGCACATTCCTGATTTTAAAATTGATTATGTTCCAGATTTTCGTCAAAAAATCGCAGACTCTTGGCCACGTTCAATCGACGACTCTGCATCTCGTGAGCAATGGGGATGGAAGGTTGAGTATGATTTAAAAAAGATGGTCGAAGATATGTTGCTTAATCTGCGCAAAAAACTCGCTTAACATCTCAATGAAAAAACTATTCCTGATATTGCTACTTATCTCTGGAGAGGCTTTTGCCGCCGAATGTCATCTACAAAGAAATTCTATCGGATTCGAGAATTATGAGGTGTGTGAAGTGACCGGAACAGGATATATCTGCGTCTCCTTGGAAGATAAGGGCAGAGGCGGTATTGCATGTTTTCCAAAAGCGGCAACACCTTCAGAAAGAGAGGTAACGAATCGTAGACCAAGAAATATTGGTTCTGAATAGGTAAATTCTCATTATTACGAGGAACGAAGCGACGCTGCAATCCAGATTAATGTCATCTACAAGTTTTTTTGTGTCTAGGTTTCAGATAGTCTCGCTGCCGAAAGAAGATGCTCTCTCTCCTCAAGTTCTGCAATCTTCTCATCCATCTTTGGATCACCAGGATGAATCATCACCTCCACTTCGGCATCACGAAATTTTTTTGGAACTTTGATTTTATCGATTAGTTCTTTGGTGATTTCACAGGTGTAAAGAATGCTGAAGAAATAGCGTTTTGAAGAAATATTCCCTATCAATCGAAAAATTGTCAGAATCAGCCATTTTATAATTCCACCATTCCACATAAAACTTCTTGGATGCTTGATGCACATGGTTGTAAGAAGGTTTTCATTTACAACTCTAACGCGCTCAATTCCTTTTTCTTTTGCCACTTTTTCTACAACAGAAAAAATTCTTGGAATCATGTGGATGTGTCGATGTGAATCGATGTGAGTGATTTTAATTCCGCTTTTTTCGAGCAAAGAAATTTGCGCTCTGAGCTCTTTTTCGATTTCTTTTTGGAGTAATTTTTTATCGAGCATCGACATTACAAATAGCGACAAAAATCCGTTTTTAAATTGGCTCGATCCTACAGTCGCATTGAAATGCAAACCGACTTCCAAACCAGGATTTCTTTTGGCAATTGTAACGGCTTCGTCAAAATAACCGCAGCCACAAATCATGCTTGCAGAGTGCAGGCGGCCTTCACGAAACATTTTTTCAATTGCATTATTTACACCTGGGCTGATGCCAAAATCGTCGGCGTTAATTCTTACCTTCATCTTTTTTCTCAATCACATTGGCAAAATAAAGCGGGCGGTCGCGCGATTCGATATGAATGCGGCCGATATATTCACCCAAGATTCCTATGAGTACGAACTGCAAGCTGGCGAAAAAAGTGATTAAACAAATGATTGTCGCGTAGCCACTTGGTTGGTGAGCTACGTAGTGTTCGTAGATGGTTATTAGGCCGAATGAAAGCGAAGCAAGAGCGCAAATTATACTAAAATAAATCGAGATGCGTAGCGGCTTAATCGAAAACTGAATGATTGAATCAATCGCCAAGCGCATTGATTTTACGAAATTGTAATTAGTCACTCCGGCAACTCTTTTTGGCGCGACGAATTCAATCTGTGCAGCGTTAAAAATTCCGAGCCAATTTAACATGCCGCGAAACATTCGACTATTCTCACGCATATTTTTAAGTGTAGTAACATAGTCGCCAGAGATTAGGCGAAAATCTGGAGTATTTTCTGGAATGCTGACGTCTGAAATCCAGTTCACCAAGCAGTAAAATGCTTTCGACAACATGTTGCGGAATGCTGACTTATCTTCATTTACTGTGATTTTAGTGAGCACCACATCGTGGCCATGCAGCCATTTTTCAATCATCTTTGGTAGGATGTGTGGCGGATGTTGTAAATCAGCATCCATGAAAATCACTGCTTCGCCGAGCGAGTGATCAAGACCTGCGGTCATCGCGATTTCGTGACCGAAATTGCGAGCGAAATTAACGACGCGAACTCGTTTATCTTTCACGACTAAATTACTGAGAATCCCTAAACTGCCATCCGCGCTACCGTCATTAACGAAGATTAATTCATAATCGATTTGTGAACACTTATCCAAGTTCTTGATCAATTCTTTGTAGAGCGGCAGCAGATTTTTTTCCTCGTTGTAAACCGAGATAACGATGCTGACTAATTTTTTAGGAGAGAAGTTCATAAAGACAGGCCTTACGTTGGTTGGTACAAGTGATTAGTTTCAGTGCCGCTTGCTCTTTTTTAGGAAGGTTGTCGTAGACATAGCCATCGCCGATGACGTAGCCAGGCAAAGGATTTTTTAAATCAATAATCTCGAAGAAATTTTCTTCGGTGAGAAGTTTAACAGTATCTTTAGTTTCCCAGTAAAGAGTAAAGATCGGGCGGCTATCGGCAAGGTAGTAAAGCTGAAAATTTTTCTGAGGAATTTGGTCGATAATATGGGCCTGGTAATTCAATTTTTCTGACAAAAATTTAGGCTTAATTGTGGCTAAGATTATTATTAATGAGTAGAGCGCAATCGCTGAGCAAGGAAGAAAATAAACGAATTTATTCCACTTAATTTTAGTCAAAATTCTTGCGGCCACTACAGAAAATGGAGCCAAAGAATAAACGGCGTAAGTTGGAATCATGTTGCGCATGAAGGTAAGAAGCAGAAGTGGCGCCAAAAAGGAAATCGTAAAAAATAAAAATATCTTATCCTGTTTTACCTCCTTAACGAAGGTGGCTGTGACTTGTTTTGGTTTTAGCAATAAAGCCAATAAGGCTGGAGCTGCCAAGATTAAAAAATAACCCCAAATCATGGCGAAGGGTACGTAATGTGCGTTGCCGTAGCGATCTCCTTCCCATCCTGATTTTAAGAAGCGGCCAAAATTCTCGCCGAGGAAAAAATATTCTAAAAATCCAGGGTAGTTTTTTTCGGCGAGCAAAAACCAAGGTGCCGATGCAGCGAGAAAAAATATTGTTCCGCAGATGAATGGAAAATTTTTAAAAAACTTTTTCCATTCATGAGTCATTGTTAGATAAATAGGAATAGCCAGGCAGGGCATCAAGATTCCAACTGGGCCCTTTGTTAGCATCGCGATCACACAACCAAGAAAAAAGATAAAACCAGCTTTCTGCTCACCACGTATCGTTGGTAAAAAGGAAGTCGTGATCATTGTCATGCTAAGCAGCAAGAATGCCTCAGTCATCACGCTGTGCAGAGCGTAAAACAAAAAAGATGAGGATAAAACTGCGACAGAAATAATTGCTGTTTGCTTGTCAAAATCTTTCTTAATCGCGCGATAAAGAGTAAAACAAGTTAGCATTAGCGCCAAATAATGAGGCAGACGACCCGCGAATTCATTGATGCCAAAAATCTTTAAAGAAATTGCACTCGCCCAAAAAGAAAGGGGAGGTTTGCCGAAAAAAGGAGTGATCGGATCAAAAAACGGCATCAAATAATTTCCGGTCAAAGCCATGCGCATCGAGATCGAAGCGTAACGCGCTTCGGATGGGTGATGAAGTGGGTGAATGAAGATCGTGACCAACTTGAGAAAAAAGACTGCGCCAATAAGATAGGCGAGATTCTTCACTGAAATATTCTTCATAAAATGAAATTACCTTTTTGGCCAAGCCCTCAGGGCTATCGCGATGTTAAGTTTGGACTTTCACGGGTTTACGAATTGTTAGCGAGACTAGACAATCCTCATCTAAAATTACCGCCCACAATTCACATTGCTGGCACAAATGGCAAGGGTTCAACATTAGCTTTTTTGCGAGCTATTTTTGTTGAAGCTGGTTTGCGAGTTCATTCCTACATTTCGCCGCATCTCGTTGAGTTTAATGAAAGAATAAATTTGGCTGGCGCGGATATTTCTGACGAATTTTTAAATGAAATTTTACGCGAATGCAAAGAGGCTGCAGAGAGAGATCCGGCAATTTCAGTAACTTTCTTTGAAGGAACAACAGTGGCAGCATTTCTTGCCTTTAGTCGTGTTAAAGCCGATCTACTTTTACTTGAAACTGGAATGGGTGGCAGGCTTGATGCGACAAATGTTTTACCTGAAGTTTTGTGTTCAGTGATCACCCCGATTTCTTTTGATCACGAAGAATTTCTTGGAAATAGTTTGGAAAAAATCGCCGCCGAAAAGGCTGGAATCGTTAAGAAAAATTGTCCGGTAGTAATCGGTAAACAAAGTGAGGAAGTTTTGAGGGTATTAGGTGGTTTAACGCCAATTCGAATTACAGATTCCATTTACGATTTAGGAATGGCCGGAAGTTACCAACAAGAAAATGCTGCACTTGCAGTTGCCGCGATAAAAGCTCAGAAGAAATTTTTAGTAAGCGAAGAGCAAATAAAAAATGGATTAAAAAAAGCATTTTGGCCAGCGCGTCTGCAAAAAATTTACCTACCTGATTTACCAAATAATTTTGAACTATACCTAGATGGAAGCCATAATCTGCAAGGCGCAGAGACGGTGGTAAATTTTCTTAAGACGCAAAAAAATAAAAGAATCTTCATAATTTTTTCGATGCTTAAAGACAAAGATTGCGAAGGTTTTTTACAGAAAATTTCTGGGGCAACTGATGAATTAATCACTCTAACAATTCCTGACGAACCTAAGTCACGCAAGGCTTTGGAAATTGATGAGGTTGCGAAAAAAATCGGAATAAAATCACAAGCTGCGGAAAGTTTTTCTGATGCCTTCAAGAAAATAAAATATGACGAACCTGCGCTAATTGTAATTTGTGGCTCTCTTTATTTTGCTGGGAAGTTTCTTGAAGAATTTATGATTAAATTTCCCGGATTAAAGCCTAATCAGGGATAGCGCGTTACGCCTACTTCTCTCCTCATCTTTTTTAGGCTTTGATCGACGAGGGTTAGCAACTTGTACTGAATTATTTACAAATCTCTCTCATCCGCGCGTAAGCACGTGTAATTCCTTTTAGCGAATATTCATCTACAGCGTAAGTGCCAATTGCCGAATCGCTTCTAACCTTAACTGCCACGCCATTTAACAGCGCTTCAATCATGTTGACGTCACTGTATTTTGATTCATTCCAAGCCATGTCATCTTTTGTTTTGAGCTTGAATTGTTTGTTATCGACTAAGACAAAAATTTTGCTGCCGATTTTATATTCGAAGCCACCAAAAACACTCACTTCCTCGCTACGATCTTTTTGAAAGCGTGAAATCATCAAATAAGGTTTTTGGCGTGAATTATGATCTGTATCCGATGTGAATGGATGTGCGACGATATAGCAAGTTTTGTAATCCAACTCGTTTTCTTGAATTTCGTAAACGGTAAAATCGTAAAAAGAGCTGTCGATTATTTGTGCTGAAGCCGTGCCGCAGAAAAATAACAATATGAGAATGTAGAGATATTTTATCACCTAAGAAATACGCAAAAGGGAATGATCAAGAACGGTTAAAAGACCTTGTTTTGAAGAAGAGTCGGGAAAAGTTTTTAAGTTTTCCTGAGCTAGTTTGCGATGTAGTAAGGCCATGTCTTTAGCAATTCCAAGCGCATCATGTTTTTTAAGCAAAGCTAAAATTATTGCGAAGTCATTTTGATTTTTCTCACTGCTAGAGAAATTTTTAGCGAAAAGTTCGGCGATTAACTTTTGCTCTGTTTCGTCAGCTTTAGCGTAAAGTAAAATGATTGGCAGAGTTACTTTTCCTTCAAAAAAATCCCCACCAATTTCTTTGCCAAGAATTTCTGTTTGCGAAGAATAATCGAGTATGTCGTCAATTATCTGAAAAATGATTCCAAGATTTTTTCCAAAGTCGCGAAGCATCTCTGCTTCTAGCTCGGGACGCTCATTAATCAGTGCGCCAGATTCACAAGCTGCAGAAAAAAGTACTGCAGTTTTGCCAAAAATAATCTCAAAATATTTTTCCTGCGACAGTGCAACATCATTAGAATTTTGTAGCTGCATCACTTCGCCATCTGCCATTATCGAAGAGGCTTTCGCTAGTAAATCAAGCACGCGTAAATTTTTGCCGCGCACCATTAATTGGAAGGCAATCGAAAAGAGGTAATCGCCAACGAGAATGCTAACTTTATTGTCCCAAAGCGCATTAGCAGTTTTCTTGCCGCGTCTGATCTGGCTTGCATCAACAACATCGTCATGCAGTAAGGTTGCTGAGTGAATTAACTCGACCGCGGCCGCTAAATCATGACCAGTTTTATCGCCACAAATTCGTGCAGAGAGAATTAGAAGAATTGGTCTTACGCGTTTTCCGCCAGAGGAAATTAAGTGCTTCGAAATCTCTTGAATCAAAGGGGATTTGCCTTTTGCAAATTCTAAAATTGTTGCGTCGATTATTTTTAAATCCGCTTCCAATGCATCGATTATTTCTTGGAAATTTTTCATCTATTGAGAGCTCTGAACAAGCATCAAAATTTTATTACGACATTGCTCAATTGTGGCCGAAACATCATTCAAAGTTGATCTAATTATTTCCGTAGATTCTTCAGAGCAGCCCCGTTTTACAAAGTCGATATAAGTAGTTGCAAGCTTGTCGGCGTAGTCTTCAAGACGTTTAGTAACTTCTTCAACAATTTCGAATTGCTGTTCGGATAATTTATGAGAACTGCATTCCGCCGCTCTGATTAAGTGATCGGCGTAGGCGTAATATTCAATGATTTCGTTGTAGAGCTGCTCTTGATTGAGGGTTGCCATTGTCTTTCGTGAGATTTTTGGGAAGAAGAACCGAAAGCTATTTTTGGCCTGGTAAAAGTCTAGATCCGAAAATCGCCGTACCTAGACGGATGTGAGTTGCGCCGAGTGCAATTGCCTCTTCAAAATCAGCGCTCATGCCCATTGAAAGATTTTTTAAATTATTTTCTTTGGCGAATTTTGCGAGTAAGGCAAAGTAGGGTGAGGCTAACTCTTCAGTGGGTGGAATGCACATCAAGCCCGTAACATTTAATCCTAATTCGTCGCGAGAAAATTTAACAAAATCACTGATTTCATGAGGCGCAATCCCGTGTTTCTGTGATTCTTCGCCAATATTTACCTGAATAAAAATCTCCGGATTTTTTTGCTGTTTAGTGATTTCTTTTTTCAAAACCTCGGCAAGTTTTTTGCTGTCGAGAGTTTGAATGAAATCAAACAGTGCAACGGCTTGCTCAGCTTTGTTACTTTGTAAATGACCAATGAAATGTAGCTTAATCTCAGGAAATCTTTTCTGAATTTCTGGCCATTTCTCTGCAGCTTCTTTTAAGTAATTTTCGCCAAAAACTTTGCAGCCAGAATTGATTGCTTGTTGAATTTTGTTTGCGTCAAAATTTTTTGAGACGGTAATTAAATTGACTTGCGATCTATCTCGGCCGTAAGTTTTGCAGGCCAATTTAATCTTTTCATTCAGTAAAATTAAGTTTCGTTCAATCATGTTTCAGTCTGTTTTTTTTACGGATCGCAGGAAGGTTTCTGACTTTACAAAAGTAATTAAAAATCTGCCAAAAAATTCTGTCGTGATTATTCGTGAATATGATCTTGCAACAAAAGAGAGAGAAATTTTTGCGCAAAAAATTTCTAATTTAGCACGTAACGCGGGTCTGAAAATTCTAGTCGGAAAAGATTTAATTCTGGCACAAAAAATCAAAGCTGATGGTGTGCATTTTTCTGATTTTGACAAATTACCTCTGTCAATTTTGAAGCGTAGAAACTTTATTTTCAGTTTTTCTTGTCACAGTTTGAAATCCTTTTTGGTCGCTCAGAGGCTAAAGCCAGACATGGTTTTTATCTCGCCAATTTTTTTAACTTCGAGTCACCAAGAGACAAAATCTCTTGGAATCCAATACCTAGCAAAAATCATTACCAAAAATCGAAACGCGCTGCCAATTTACGCGCTCGGCGGTGTTAATTCTACAAATCTCAAATCGCTCAAGAAGCTCGGATTAGCCGGCTTCGGAGCAATCAATTTTTTTCAAACTTAACTGATGAAAATTACTCCAGTAATTCTTTCTGGTGGTTCTGGAACCAGGCTATGGCCGGTTTCGCGCGAACTTAATCCAAAACAATTTTTAGATTTTTTTGGTAAGTATTCACTTTTTCAACAAACGGCATTACGTGTAAAATCGAAAGATTTCGAAAAGCCGATTGTTGTTTGCAATAATGAGCACCGCTTTACTGCCGCTGAAGAATTACAAAAAATCGGCATTGAGCCGCACTCAATTATTCTTGAACCCTGCGCTAGAAATACTGCTCCTGCGATCGCAATTGCAGCAATCGGCGTAATGACCTCCGATCAAAAAAATGATGTGATTTTGGTAATGCCATCCGACCACATCATTCGTGACGAGAAAAAATTTATTACTCAGGTAAAAAATTCTTTTGCCGCAGCGCAAGCGGGATACCTAATTACCTTTGGTATCATGCCAGACAAGGCCGAAACCGGATATGGCTATATTAAAAAATCTGCGGAAGTTAAGGATTTCTCTGAGGTTTTTTCGGTCGAGAAATTCATTGAAAAACCCAATCAAGAAACCGCCGAAAAATTTCTCGCCGAGGGAAAAAGTTTTGGAAATTACTTGTGGAATAGCGGCATCTTTATGTTCCGAGCCTCCTCTTACTTGGAAGCGCTGCAAAAATATCACAACGATATCTTTATTGCCTGCATCAACTCTCATAACAAAGCGCGCCGCGATCTAGATTTTATGCGTTTGCCAGAGGAAGATTTTGGGCAATGCGCCAATATTTCGATTGATTACGCGGTAATGGAAAAAGCTGAAAAAGTTGCGGTTGTGCCGGTGAATATTGGTTGGTCTGATGTCGGTTCTTGGAGTGCAGTTGCTGAATTGTCGCCGCAAGATGAGGATGGAAATACTTTACTTGGCGATGCATTTTCTCTGAACAGCAAGAACTGCTACGTCAATTCGCGCAGTCGTTTGGTTGCTACGATTGGCGTAGAAAATCTGATCGTGATTGCGCTGAAAGATGTGGTGCTCGTGCTCAATAAAAATAACTCGCAGGATGTTAAAAAAATGTTCGAGTTGCTCAAAAATCAAAAGCGCGAAGAATGTTTTTCGCACACAAAAGTTTTACGTCCTTGGGGCAGTTTTGAAGTGATTGACGACGCTGATCGTTTCAAAGCAAAGCGTATTACCGTAAAACCAGGTGCGTCACTTTCGCTGCAAATGCACAATCACCGCGCTGAACATTGGATCGTTGTTAAGGGCGTGGCTCACGTGACTTGCGACAAGGATGAATTTATTCTTACCGAAGACAAATCGACCTACATTCCAATCGGCAAAAAACATCGTCTCGAGAATAAAGGTAAAATTCCGCTCGAGTTAATTGAAGTGCAAACCGGCGAATATTTAGGCGAAGACGACATTGTGAGATTCAGTGACATTTACGGTCGTTAAACGAATTATTTTTGGACTTGGATCCAACTTAGGAGATCGAGAATCTTATCTCGATTCTGCGGTTGCAGAGCTAGAAAGAGAGCTGCTTCTTAGCAATTCAAGAAAATCAAAAATATTCAGAAATCCGGCAATGCTTTTGCCAAATTCGCCAGCGGAATGGAACGTTGAATTTTTCAATATCGCTTTTTCTGCGAATATTGATTCACAAAAATTTTCTCCGGAAAAAATTTTAGAAATTGTTAAAAAAATCGAAAAAAATTTAGGAAGAAAAGAGCGCGAAAAATGGTCACCGCGTGAGATCGACATTGATATTTTGGCGATTGGTAATTTGCGGATTAATCTTGGTAAAAAACTCACAATTCCTCATCCCGGGATGCTTGAGCGGGATTTTTTTATTCAGACGGTTAGGGAGATCGAGCCTGGTTTTAGCTTTCTTAATCCTAACCCAAGTTGGGATTAAGAAGAAGTTTTTTCATCGTAACGGCCTCGATTCCAGTAAAATTCTTTAGTGTTTCAACAATCGACCATTTCGACTCTTCTCTCTCATTCACAATGATCCTTTTCACCACGACTCCTTTGCTTTTTAGGGCCTCAACAGCTGAAAGTGTATGACTAATCGCGCCCAAATAATTTCCGGCAACTAGCAAAACAGGAATCTTTAATTCCGTAGCTAAATCCAAAAAAGTTTTCTGATTATTAATCGGTGTCATTACACCGCCCGCAGCTTCGATTAATAAAGTTTTTTTACCTGCTTCTAAAATTTTTTTCTGACAAAAATTTCTCACCGCAAAGAAATCAATCTGTTCATCCAAAAAGTGTGGAGAACAAGGTTCTACAAAGCGCCAAGGCGAGATATCATTAAGATTTGCTTCAGAAATTTCTAAGTTAAGAGCGGTTAAAATTCTTGCTGGATCGCTGTTTTTGTCAGAGTATAAAAATCCAGTGCAGACAGGTTTGATTGCTGTTATTTGCGGTAAAATTCGACAAAGATTTTCTGCCAAAAAACTTTTTCCAATGTCGGTGCCGGTACCAAGAATTAGGTAGGTCATTCTAGATTTTTTAATCGAATAAATTTTGAAGCGTTGAAGGTACAAAAGCAGAAACTTTATTGGTGGTAAATTTTGCTTCCTTGTCTCCTGCTTTTTTATCGTATTCATAACGAATTCCAAACAGGCCGCCACCTTCACCTCCAGTAAGTAATCCACTAATCACTCCGCCCACCAGAGGAATTTTTCCGATGCCGAAAAGATTATTCACAATAAAGCCGGGCACGATCATTCCTTTAAGCTGACAACTTTGACTAATCAGGTTAATAGATCCTTTGGCGGTAAGGCCGATTTTGTAATTATTAGCGATTAGTGAATCGATGTTGAGAAGGTAATTCTGCAAACGGAACTCGAGTTTCACTGAGTTAAAAATTGTCTTGTCGCTGGCAAAAATTGTATCGCGGATTTGCGAAAATAATGTATCTTTTGAGAAGCGTTTAACTGCTGCATTTTCGTAAATCGTGATGTTGTTATCGATTATCAATATGCCTTTGAGCACTGGTTTATTATCTATTGCATAATGCTTAATTTTTAATTTTGCATCGCCTCCGCTAACAACATCCGAAATTCCCAAAGCATCGGCTAGATAGCCTATATCAGTGATGCGGCCAGTGACTAAATAATTTTCCTCCGCCTTGTCTATTCTTAAATTTAGTGAATTTTGTTTATTATAATTAGCTCTAAGCAGACCTTTTGAACAGAGACCTTTGGTGCAATTTATTGACAAAGACAAGTTGCGCAGAGTTTTGTTTTTCAATAGATCGGCGCGATTGGCAATGATTTGTAATGTTAGATCTGGGAAGTCCCCATCTGAGGTTTTTTGCTTCAAAAATGTGCCAAGATTTATTTGATCTCCGCGCCAAGAAATTTTGTGCGAATTGGTTTTTGAGTCGCTTAGATAAGTGACTAAATAATTATTTTTGTCAAAATTAGTATTTTTAAAATTTGCGGATTTGATCAGGAAAGGTGAGGTCTGAAAGGCGATGTTGCCGTTGAATTTTTCAAGTTGACCGGTTTTTTCTTTTTTGCTTAAGGCGATATCTTTAATACGAATTTCTTGCGGACTGAGCACAGAAACTACTAAATTTAACTGTGATTCGACGCCGGATTTTTTTGTTAGATTGAATGGATTAGAAGAGATTTCAGCAGCGGTAAGATCAATGTTGGTAACAAAATCTACGCTGTCGAAATCTTTTTTGCTGTTAACAATCGAGCCACCTTGGAGGTAGTCGTTTTTTAGTCCGGCAATGATTGAACTAACCGCAATGTAGGAATTTTTTAGGGTAACTTCTTCGCTGATTGGTAGACGAATGTCGAAATTACTTTGCGCATCTCCATTTAAATATTTGGTAACTTCTTTGGTGAATTCTGGATTGTTATGAGCGAAGCTTAATCCGTTTGAGGCATGCCCGGTGGCCTTTCCAGAGATTTTTAGCATTACTGTTTTTGCGACGAAATCGTCGATTTCTACCAAGCCTTCAGAAATTTTTGTTTGCAAAAATTCACCGCCGGTAATGACGATTTTCATGTTTTCGTGCGTGAAGTTGGCGATCGCAGAAATATTTTTTATCTCAGGAAAATCCAAACTGTATTTCATATTGATGCCAGAAAAAGTGGCTTGAGCACTTATTTTTTCTAGAAAAAATTCATCCTTAATTTGCTTAAGAATAAATTTTGCTGAGGCACTTTTGACAACTCCACCCGTGAGACTGGTCGTAACCCATTCACGAATTCCATTTTCTTGCAGAGTGATTGGCCAAAATTTTTGTAGTTCATCTCCTAAAACATTTTGTAACTGAATGTTAAAATCCAACTTATTGCCAGGTGCGTCTTCTAATGTAGAAATTAGTAATGACATGCTGAGATGCGGCTTATTTGTTGGGTTTTCGCCGTCTAAAAAGTCAGTTTCAATTTGCGATAAATCGAGGATTTTGGTTTTATGATCATATCCGCCGGCGACAGAAAGATCTTTGAAATGCATTTTTTTTGCGAAGAAATCTTGGAATTCAAAATCGCCTTTTTCGGAGTAAATTTTGAACTTCAAATCGCCGAGCTCATCATTATTAAAAGCGAAAGAAATATTAGCGCTGAGGGCGGCATTTATTTTGCTTAATTCAGTTAGGCTTGGGTGGAGTTCGGAGATTGAATCTGGTGAAAGATTTTGCAGGGATAAATCGCAGATTGTATTTTCAGATATTTTGCAGTTAGAGCTTAGATTCACATCGGCTTCTTCGTTATCAAGGCTTAGATTATTTTGTGACAAAATTACTAAATTATTACCTTTGCTAATGACTTGAATTTGGGATCTTTTTAGCAAAATTTCGCGCTCAAAATTTTCGCCGCGAACTAGTAATTTTGCGTTTTCTATTTCGAGATTTTCAATCGGATTTTCACCTTTGCGAATCGAAGAAAGAAGCGTGGCGATTAAAGATAAATCACTTTGTTTTGTGGATGAATCTTTATTGCCACTGGTGAATTTTTGCCAATCTCCGAGAAAAATATTTGGGTTTGAGACCTTGATTTTGCTGGGCTGAAAGCGCAGTTGTAAAAAATTAAGCAAAGAAAATTCTGTTTCTAAGTCGGGAATAATGAATGATTTTTTGCCAGTGCCATATGTGTCTGGATAAAGAATCCGCAGGCCTGAAACATTGATTTTTAATGTGCCATAATTTGTGAAGCTCAAAAAAGTTCTGTCGATGCTAACATTGTCGCGGCCGAATTTTTCTTGTAAGACTGACTCAATTTTCTGTGTTACTAGTAAGATCGATCTCGGCTTTGCGGAGACCAAAACAGCAAAATAGAAAATGGCGATAAAGGCAATGATGGCAAGGGATGAGGCCGTGCCATAGAATAAGCCAAGCCGCTTCTTTTTTGGTTTGGAATGGGTATTTTTGTGTTGGTGTTTGTGCATTTTTTGTGAAGAGATGAAAATTCTCTAATCGCCATCTCCATAAAGGTGAGGATCAAGCAGTTAGCGCTTACTCTTAAAGGTCTGTCCTAGAGCCTCAACTTCATTAGAATTAGCGCCGAAAGATCGAAGGAAAATTATTTAATCCAACTCGTAAGTTTGTTGCCAATCTTCTTTGTCAGCGAAATTTGGCTGATCTTCTTTGTAAAGAATAAAATCTTCGATTACTAAAACATCCATTTCAGTGCGCATGAAGCATTTATAGGAATCTTGCGGATCATAGACAATCGGTTCTCCACGCACGTTGAATGATGTATTAATTACAACTGCCGAGCCAGATTTTTCCGAGAATTTTTTGAGTAAATTGTGAAAGCGTGTATTGGTTTTTTGGTGAACTGTTTGAACTCGAGCTGAGTAATCAACGTGAGTAACTGCTGGAATAGTTGAGCGCGAAACATTCAATTTTTCGATGCCAAAAAGTTTTTCTTGCGCTGCATCCATTTTTTTTACCAAATCTTTTTTGATCGGCGCAACTAGAAGCATGTAAGGCGAATCGCAATTTATATCAAAATATTCAGAAGCTTTTTCACTCAAAACTGCTGGAGCAAAAGGACGAAAACTTTCGCGATACTTAATTTTTAGATTCATTTTTGATTGCATCTTTTCGCTGCGTGCGTCTCCAAGGATGCTTCGCGCACCAAGAGAGCGCGGACCAAATTCCATTCTACCTTGATGCCAACCAATCACTTTTTCATTCTGCAAAGATTCGCAAGCTAAGTTTAAAAGTTGATCCTCATTTTCAGCGCGAATGTAAATGGCATCTATGGAATCGAGATATTCATGCACTTCTTCATTGCTGAATTTTTTGCCTAAGTAGCTTCCCTTGATATTATCTTCACCAGTTTTGTAGCAGTTGCGAGGCTTGTCAAAATATTGGTAATAGGCAGTTTGAGCTGCACCCATAGCACCTCCGGCATCTCCGGCCGCGGGCTGAATCCAAATATTTTCGAAGATTTTTTCTTGAAGAATTTTACTGTTACCAACGCAGTTGAGAGCAACTCCGCCAGCCATTACCAAATTTTTGCTGCCGGTAATTTTTTGTGCCGTGCGCGCTAGCTTGATCATTATTTCTTCGGTCACTTCTTGTAGTGAGCGCGCTACGTCCATTTCGAACTGAGTTAAATCAGATTCAGATTTGCGTGCTTTGCGACCAAAAACTGCGGCGAATTTTTCATTCGTCATTGTTAGTCCGACGGTGTAATTGAAGTACTCCATGTTCAGCTTGAAGGAGCCGTCTTCTTTGATATCGATGAAATGTTTTTTGATGAGATCAACGTAAATTGCCTCGCCATAAGGCGCGAGGCCCATCACTTTATATTCACCAGAATTTACTTTGAAGCCGAGGTAGTAAGTGAATGCTGAATAAAATAAGCCAAGAGAATGCGGAAAATGCATCTCTTTTAAAAATTTTATTTTGTTGTCAACGCCGTGAGCGATTGAAGTTGTGGCCCACTCTCCAACTCCGTCCATTATTAGGATTGCTGCATCGCGAAAAGGCGAAGGGTAAAAACAGCTGGCTGCGTGTGATTGGTGGTGTTCGGAGAAAAGAAGTTTTGCTTCAACGGATTTCCCGAGCTCTTTGATAATTGTATCTTTCAAAAAAAGTTTGTGCTTCAGCCAGATTGGAATCGAAGTAACGAATGATCTAAAGCCTCTCGGCGCTTCAGCCAAATAGGTTTCGATCAAGCGTTCAAATTTCAAGAAAGGCTTTTCAAAGAAGGCGACATGATCGACTTGATCTAGCGTAATTCCTGCTTCAGCGAGCACATAAGCGATGGCATTTCTAGGAAATGATTCGTCATGTTTTTTGCGCGTGAAGCGCTCTTCTTGTGCTGCAGCAATGATTTCTTCGTCTTTGATTAGACAGGCAGCAGAGTCGTGAAAGAAGGCGGAGATGCCAAGAATGTACATCTAGAATAATGTGTAGATGAAGGGAGCTACTGCGGAGCCTTGCGCAACAACGATTAACAGGCCAAGTAGAAGCATGATTGTAATGATCGGCAAGAGCCAAAACTTCTTTCTAGTTTTTAGAAATGCCCAAAGTTCTTTAATGAGAGACATATTTTTGTAATTTTTCTGAAATAATTTTTGCGACAAGTTTTGAGCCTTCATTGGTCAAGTGAACTGTGTCGTAAAGATAGGTCACTTCCATTGGAACTTCACGCTCTAAGTCAATCAGTAAAATATTATTTTCCTTGGCGACTTGGCGAGCGATGTTTTGAAAATCTACGTAAAGTTTACGGTAATTTGCATTAAATTCTGGATCATTCTTCTTAATTTGTAATTCGTGATCGTAGATAAGTCTATTAGCCTGAGTCATCAGAACTGGCTTAGCCCCGATCGCTTTAGTAACCGCAACAAATATCGTTAAAATTTTTCGATATTCTGCCTTAATTATTTCTTGATGAGCGACGCTAGAAATTTGATCGCGGAAAGGTGATTCGTTCCATTCATTGCTAAAACTTCTGAGGCTAGAATTTTTTTTGCTGAAGCACCCAAGATTTGATCTGCTGCGGTTTTTGTTCCAGTAAGTTGCTTCGTAGAGTAGGGTGGAGAGGTCGTTAATATTATCCATGCGCACAACAATATTTGGACTTAGAGGTGCGACTTTATTGATTAGATTGTTGATCGAGTGAATAGAGTTATTACCGCTTTTTCCACCATTGTAAGAGTTGATTTTTTTGCCGGTTTTTTCTTCGAGAATTCTTCCGACTAAATAAGGGAAGCGTGAATTCTCTTCAACCATCTCGCATTCAGTTGTAGAGCCGCCGAGAAAAAAAATCTTTAGATCGGGATTTTCGTGAATTTTGCTTGGCTCAACAAAGCCATTTTCGTCGGTTCTAAAAATATATTTCTTCGTTTGGTCGTAAGAAGGAGTATTAAATTTTGTTTGATTCGGTTTATTCTCGCGCATTACGATATGGCGCTTTCCTTGGCAACGCAGGCTATATTCTATCTGATCATAATAACTGTATTTTTCTGAAGCAGGAGTGTCCTGAAAAATATTGAGAGTGAAACACCAAACTAAAAATAGGGCAAAGATCAGATTAATTGCGATCAGTACTAATTTAGAATGTTTTTCAAAATAATTTTGTGACATCAAGAGTGTTAAAACTGATTTTTCATGTCGCCTGGCTGTGATGTGCGATCAATAAAATAGCTGGATGCTGTTGGGTTTAGTTTTTTATTGAGAAGATCTTTCTTAAGTAATTTTAAGATGAGAGCGGTAGGGGTAAAGATTCCATAAAATAAAACAAAGCTGATCAAAAATCCGTTAATTTTTCCAAGAATATTTCCAAACTTTACCCAATTTTGGTAAAGTTTGATCTGCTTGAATATCTGTGGTTGTAGGATTGAGACCGATAAGAATCCAAGGGATAATATTAGAAAAAATGTTGGAAACCAAATTTGTTTGTAAAACAAAAATATAAAAATTGCCGACCAAATTAGGCCAAAAATTTTCAGATCACGTTGAGTAATTTTAGCTTGTTCCATCTTCGTTATTTTTAGAAAATTGAGCGATGAGATGGAATGGTGAGGATCACAGCGTTTCCTTCTGAAATCTCAAAGCGACAGCTTTGCTGATCAAGAATTTTACTAACTTCTTGTTCATTAATAGCACTACGCAGATCGGCATTTTTCTCAGTGTTTTTTTCTTGGGGATTGAGGTAAAAAATGATCAGCATTTGATCGAGATGATCACGCATTAATCTCACATTTATTAAAGCTTCAGGATCGGCTTTAAACATGCCGGCAAAAATTTTACGTAATGAATCAAGTAGGGTGAGGCGATCAATTTTGATGCGAGTTAATAGATCTTCATCGCTACCCTTCTCTAGCTCGATACGAGTTTTGAATTTGTCGCTTAAGCTAGAAATTAATTCGGATAAGAAAGTAAAAAGCGGGATAATTTCTTCTTCTGCATTGAGTTTGTAATCGATTACTGATTCGTCCAAAGAATTAGTAATAGATGCGCGCAGCTTAAGTGCGTTGATGTGAATTTTATCGAAATCTTCGAGATATTTCCGGTGCGGTAATGGTCCATGTGGCTCTTGTTTCAGGATCTCAGAAACTTGAGTGATAATATCGAGATAGGCGAAAACATTAGCAGGAAGAGTAACGGTAATTTGCTCTTTGATGTTTTTGATTGTGCGATCTTGCGACTCAGCAACGCGCGAAGCATTAGAAGTTTTCTCTCTAATTTTGGCGATCATTAAATCGAAATCGACTGGCTTTACCAAGTAGTCATTCGCAGATAGTCCAACGCCCTTAATAACATTTTCTTTCTGCCCTAAGGCGCTAAGAAAAATAAATGGCACGTTGTTGTTACGAATATTTTTATTTTCACGAATTAGATTAAGAAGGCCGTAACCATCTAGCTCCGGCATCATAATGTCAGAGATAACCACATCGGGTTTTTGCTGCAAAAAAACATCAAAACCTTGTTTACCATTTTCCGCTTCTACGACTTCAAATTCTTCATCGCGCAAAATTTCCACCATGTTATCGCGAATATCTTTTTCATCCTCAACGCAGAGAACTTTAATTCTTCTTTCTTCAGTCATTTTTGCTTAAATTATTTTTGAGCCTTCGAACGAGCGTAGGATGTCGTTTATGAGTTCATCGTTATTTTCATCGATTTTTTGAGCAACTTTTTTCTCCTGATTTTTCTTTTGGGGATTCTTGTCGTCGTCGACAAGAAGCAAAACTTGTTTCAAATCTGGCAAAGCTGCGAGGTAACAAATTCGCATCATTAGCATTTCAAACATCATTTTCGGCGAAGAAGAAAAGGTGATTTCGGATGTGCCTTTTACCAACATTTGCCAAATTCTTGTCAGTGAATTGAGAGAAATTTCTTTGGCTATTTCCCGGATTTTATCTTGTTGAAATTTTGAGCAATCATCAAGTTTATGATCTTTCAAAAGCTTGGTGGAGGTGGTTTTGTGAGTGATTGCAAGTAAATCTTGAAGAAGTTGCAAGACATCAGAAGAGCGCGAATAAAACTCGTTAAAAATTTGACTGCTCTCTGAAAAATCACCGCGCAGCAAAGCAGAAAAAAGTTCGAGTATTTTTGTTTTGTCATTCAAGCCGAGCATTTTTTCGATCAAGTCGGCAGATAAAAACTTTTGGTGATTATTATTGGCAAGAGCTTGATCAAGTAGAGAAAGTGAATCGCGCACTGAGCCTTCAGAAACTTTGGCGATTAGCGTTAATCCTAGCTCTTCAGCCTCAAAATTTTCTTTTGCTAAAATATTTTTGAGATGTGAGGCGATTTCTTTTTCATCAAGACGGCGTAGATCAAAACGCTGACAGCGTGACAAAATCGTCACCGGAACTTTACGAATTTCTGTAGTCGCAAAAATAAATTTTACGTGAGCTGGCGGTTCCTCAAGAGTTTTTAGAAGGGCATTGAAAGCGTTGTTGCTCAGCATGTGCACTTCATCGATGATGTAGATTTTGTGACGCGATGAAACTGGAGCGTAGGCGATTGAATCAATAATTTCGCGGATATCGTCGACACCGGTCCTGCTTGCCGCGTCGATTTCAATTACGTCCTGATGTTTTGACCCAGTGATTAATCGACAGTTTTCGCATTCACCACAAGCCTTGGCTGATTTAGTTGCATCAGCGTTTTCGCAGTTAAGAGTTTTGGCGATTATTCGTGCTGTTGTAGTTTTTCCAACTCCACGAATCCCGGTGAGAATGTAGGCATGATGCAGCCGATTATTTTTAATCGCATTGCTCAAAGTAGTGACCAAGACCTCTTGGCCGATCAGTTCATCAAAATTTTGAGGACGGTATTTGCGAGCTAAAACTAAGTAAGACATCAAGCTAAAAATCAAAAATAGTGAGAGCGACCCGATCTGACAAACCCTGAGCTGCTTCCTTTCAGATCTGACCCGCTAAGCAAGTAAATCGCCCGCTCTCACCGTGGAAAAATCTCGTTTAGTATTATCGATTATTCAAGATGAATATGCCGAAAATTAACATCACTGCTAGATAATCCGATTAACGAAAAACCTTCTGAAGGTTTTTATTCACAACATTTCCCCGATTTTTTTTGTTTTCAAAATTTCGCGCGCTTTGCTGTATTTATCGTCATGCCAGAAAATCAAACAGCCGTTGCAGCCTTTGCCGCAGCAGCCTTCTTGGCCAATGCGAGGAGTTCTTGGGAATATTTGTCCAGGGATATTTGGATCAGCAACTTCGAGTGCGGCGAAGTATTTTTTACGTTTAGTTTTGTATTTTTCTTCGCGCACTTCACCAGCTTCAAGTTGATGTGAGAGTTGACGTGATTCTACTTTTAATTTCTCCGATTCGATGTTCATTTTTTCTTTGCGAATCAAAGAAAGTGGCGGGAGAAGTTGTTTTAATTTTTCTATTTTGAAGAGATGGAAGTCACTTGCCGGAATACGGAATAAAGGCTTCTGGCCAGCATGAAGTTTGTCAGAAATTTCGTGATCAAAATATTTTCCTTCGGGGGTCTGTTTGATTTTTTTGAACTCGTAAATTCTGAGTAAAATTGGTTCGCGTTGGTGGGGCGATAAAAATTCCAACACATCGCCGGTATCCAGGCGATTCTTTCCTTCGATGATTAAATCGTCGCCATCCCAACCAATAACTCGTGCGGCATATTCATAAAAAGAAGTTGATCCCGTGCTTTCATAATCATGTGCGAGATCAGTAAGGCGGCCGTCGTGGAAGGCTAGAGTGTAACCACGATTAGCAACGGAGTTAATCTCGTCCATGTAGTCATCTGCATTCCAAGTTTCAGGATTTTCCATATAATCATCAATCGCGGCGCGATAAACGCGGGCGACACTTCCGGCATAAAATTCAGTTTTGTTGCGGCCTTCAACTTTGAAGGAATCAAGTCCGAGCTTAATGTATTCGTCGAGTTTTGGCAGTAGGCAAAGATCTTTTGAATTCAAAATATAAGAGCCGTGAACATCCTCTTCAAAAGGCATCAAGGCACCTGGACGAATTTCTTCTTCAAGAAAAAAATCAAACATTTCTTTGTTAGTCTCGTTGATTTCGATTTCGTGTTCTGTGTTGTCTTTAAGTTTGATTTTAAGTTTGTAACCCCAGCGACATGAGTGCGCACAGCTGCCCTGATTGGCTCCGCGCTCGGCCATAAAATTTGAAAGCAAGCAGCGACCAGAGTAAGTCATGCACATCGAACCATGCACAAAAGTTTCGATTTTAATATTCGGACATTTTTTGCGAACTACTGCGAGCTCTTCAAACGACACTTCGCGCGCCATTACAACTAAACTAGCACCCTGCTTTTCCCAAAAATCTACAGTGAGCCAAGAGCAAACATTAGCTTGTGTGGAGATATGAAGTTCTAAGTCTGGTGCATGCTCTTTAACAAACTGAAAAACGCCGGGATCAGAAATGATAAGCCCATCAGGCTTTACCGCTTTAACGGTTTCGATGAACTGTGGCAGTTTCTCGATGTCTTTATTGTGAGAAAAAAGATTAAGCGTTAGGTAAACTTTTTTGCCGTGAGAGTGAGCGAATTTTACGCCCTCAACAACATCCTCTAAAGTGAAGCCAGACTTAACACGAAGAGACATGTCGGGTGTGCCACAATAAACAGCATCGGCACCGTAAAGAATGGCAGTTTTTAGTCGATCAAGAGTTCCGGCTGGTAAAAGCAATTCGGGTTTTTTCATTTGATGATCTGTCCGTTGTTTAAAGTTAAGGTCTGATCAGCGATTTGTGCTACGACATCTAAGTCGTGCGAAATCAGAATATAAGAAATCTCACGAGATTGTTGGATCTCTAAGAGAAGATTGATGATCTCGTTTTGAGTAGATGTGTCAAGGGCTGAAGTTGGTTCGTCGAGAATCAAAATTTTGGGATTTAGAATCAAAGCGCGTGCGATGGCGACGCGTTGACGCTGTCCGCCAGATAGTTCGTGAGGGTAACGAGTTTGAAGATCGAGAGGAAGATGAATTTGTTTAAAAATAGCGGTAAGTTGCGAGTGATTAGCAAGTTTGTGAATCACCAAACCTTCTTCGATAATATCCTTCACAATCATTCGTGGATTAAGGCTTCCGAAGGGATCTTGAAAAACAATTTGCACTTCGCGGCGCAATTCAAAATTATTTTTTGCCAAAGTTTTTTCGCCGAAGAATTTTATTTCACCAAGTGATGGAATTAGGCTGCACAAGGCGAGAGCCAATGTTGATTTTCCTGATCCACTTTCGCCGATGATGCCAAGATTTTCACCAAGGTTGAGAGAGAAATTTATGTTAGAAAGTAGCTGAGATTTTTTTACGGCGACCGAAAGATTTTTTACCTCAAGCACACATCTTGCCGCTTCGGACATGCAGACCGCCGGTTGAGCGGAGTCGAAACCAAGGTCAGCGGCAGGAACCTTCCCTTGGTTTCGACTTCGCTCAACCAGCGGGTTTTTGATCAATTTTCCATTTTTTATTTCAATCACCTCGTCGGCGATTCTTGCTATCGCGCGCAGATTGTGAGTGATGAATAAAACGCAAAGTCCGAGCTCATTTTTCAGGCGTAAAATCAAATCGAGAATTTCGTTTTGAATTTTGATATCGAGTGCAGTTGTGGGCTCATCCGCGATTAAAATTTTTGGATTATTAGCGAGAGCGATCGCCAACATTACTCGCTGTTTTTGTCCGCCAGAAAATTGGTGAGGATAGTCGTTAAGTCTTGTGCCAACTGATTCGAGTTCAACCATCTTCAGCAACTCAGCGACACGATTTTGTAAATCTTTTTTTGAAATTTTTGGTTGATGAATCGTGATCGCCTCGGCGATTTGTTTGCCGATTTTGTGTAGTGGATTCAGGGAGCTATTTGGATCTTGAAAAACCATTCCGATTTCTTTGCCGCGTATTTTGCAAAATTCTTTTTCGCTTAATGCGAGCAAATTTTTTCCTGCAAAAATTATTTCGCCGGAGATTTTTGCTTTGCGGGCCAAGCCAAGAATAGCTAGGGCAGTAAGAGATTTTCCTGAGCCACTTTGCCCAACTAATGCAGTGATTTTTTGCGCAGAAAGATTGAAGGAAAAATCCTTAACAATTTGCTGATTGGCAAAAGAGATGGAGAGATTTTTGAGAGAGAAGAGAGGCATAAGGTGTAAGGGGCGATTAAACCCCTTATCCCTAAAGTTAGAATTTTCCTAAGTAGATCTTGATGATATTTTCTAGCATCTTCAAAGCTTCTTCTCTTGGGCGCTGGAATGTATTGCGGCCAATGATAGAGCCATTCGCGCCACCTTTATAGATTTGACGAATTTCGTTGTAGATTTCATCTTCGCCTTTGGCATTGCCGCCAGAAAAGACAACAATACGACGGCCATCAAAAGCAGATTTAATGATGTGCTTGATGCGCTCTTCAAGAGTTGCGACTGGGATTTTAATTTTTTCGTAAACCTTGATAGCTTCAAGATTTTCTAGGGCTTGGGTTGGTGGTTTAACTTTGATGATGTGAGCACCAAGTAAGGCTGCGATGTGAGTTGCATAAGCACAAATATCCATTGCGGTTTCGCCGATTTTTGAAAGATCGCCGCCGCGTGGGTAAGACCAGATTACTGTTGCAATCCCGTAAGATTTCGCTTCTTCAGACATTTCACGAATTTCTTCGAACATGTCGAAAGCTGCGTCAGAAGATGGATAAATAGTGAAGCCGATTGCTGAACAACCAAGACGCAAAGCATCTTTTACCGAAGCTGTTGTTGCTTGATGTGGTGCAGTTCCGCCATTGTGAAGTGAGTTGGAAGAATTCACTTTTAAGATTGTTGGGATCGCTCCAGCAAATGTATCAGCGCCAGCTTCAATCATGCCAAGAGGCGCAGCGTAAGCGTTTAAGCCAGCATCAATTGCAAGTTGGAAGTGATAGTGAGGATTGTAGGCAGCAGGATTAACCGCAAAACTTCTGTCTGGGCCGTGCTCAAAACCTTGATCAACCGGCAGGATTAATACTTTACCAGTGCCGCCAAGTTTACCATGCATCAAGATGCGTGCTAAATTTGCTTTGGTGCCAGGATTGTCTGATTCGTAGTGCGACAAAATCTTTTTAACTTTTGGAGAAATTTTCATAAAATTGATGAGAGGATTGATTGAGAAAAACGGATATCATGCTTCAACAAGCTTAAGCATGACTTGTCGCCCTGAGCTTGTCGAAAAGCGACACAAATAAGGGGCGTGCCTGGATAGAAATTGAAGTTTTAATTGCAAGTTTAAGAGCCTTTCCTACAAGGCCGCGCCTTCATTTGTCCTGGTTTTTCCTTGGGCCGGGCTCTAATTTTTTTTATAATGCAGATCGAACTGAAAAAAAATTCCGCCTTCAACGAAATCAAAAAGTTTTGCGAGCTCAAACCAGCTCAGGAAAAGAATCTTGAAGATTATGTTTTGTCCATTTTGCAGGAAAATCATAATTTTAATTTCATCGGCAAATCGACGATTTTAGATATTTGGGAGCGTCACATTTTAGATTCAGCACAGTTGATGCGTTTCATTCCAAGCAAGAATGCTAAATTTGCTGATCTTGGTTCTGGCGCCGGATTTCCAGGAATGGTTTTATCAATTTTAGGTCTGCACGAAATTCACTTAATCGAAAAATCTTTTCGCAAAGCTGATTTTTTGCGTAAGGCAAAATTATTTTCTCCGAATCGTGTTTTCGTTCAGCAAGCCAAACTTGAAGAGATGGACGCGGTTGAGTTTGATTGCATAGTTTCGCGTGCGCTTGCGCCACTCACTGGATTGCTCGAATATTCAAAAAAATTTCTTAAAAAAGATGGATATTGTTTGTTTTTAAAAGGAAAAAATCTGCCGCAAGAAATCATTGATGCACAGAAGAATTTTCAGTTTGAGTTTGAGCTGCATCCCAGCCTGACCTCAAGTGAGAGTAACATAATCAAAGTTTTTAATATCAACAAATCAAAGGAGTAATAATGTTAATCGGAATCCCTAAAGAAATTAAAGATCATGAATATCGCGTTGGTGCGACACCATCTGGTGTGCATGAATTAGTTCTTGCTGGCCATCAAGTTTTGGTGCAAAAAGGTGCGGGTGCTTCAATCGATTTTACTGACGAGCAATATGTTGCTGCCGGTGCAAAAATCGTGGCGACTGCAAAAGATGTTTACGGCAAAGCCGAAATGATTTTAAAAGTAAAAGAGCCACAAAAAGTTGAATGTGACATGATCCGTAAAGGTCAAATCATCTTCTCTTATTTGCATTTAGCTGCTGAGCCTCATCTAACCAAGATGTTAATAAAATCAGGCTGCGTGGCGATTGCATTTGAAACTGTAACTGCTGCCGATCGCTCACTTCCTCTTCTTGCTCCAATGTCTGAAGTTGCTGGAAAACTTTCGATTCAAGCTGGTGCAACTGCTTTGCAAAAAGCTAATGGCGGACGCGGCATATTGCTTGGCGGTGTACCAGGAGTCGCTCGTGGTAAAGTTACGATTCTTGGCGGTGGCGTTTCTGGAACTAACGCAGCCAAAGTTGCAATCGGAATGGGCGCTGAAGTTGTGATTTTAGATAAATCACTTCCACGTATCCGCTACCTCTGCGATATCTTCGGAAATTCTGCACAAGTTCTTTACGCTTCGACTGCAAATATCGAAAAGAATGCGATTGATTCTGACGTTGTAGTTGGTGCGGTTCTGGTTCCTGGCGCTGCTGCTCCAAAATTAATCACCGCAAAAATGGTGAAGAAAATGAAGAAGGGTTCTGTGATGGTTGATATTTCAATCGATCAAGGTGGCTGTTTCGAAACTTCTAAACCAACTTCTCATTCTAACCCAACTTACGTAGTTGATGGCGTTGTTCATTATTGCGTTACCAACATGCCTGGCGCAGTTGCAAGAACTTCTACCCAAGCTCTTGAGAACTCTACGCTTCCATTCTCTTTAGCGATTGCTTCTAAAGGTTATGAAAAAGCTCTGCGTGAAGATAAACACTTGCTTGATGGTCTTAACGTGATCGACGGTAAAGTAACTTATAAAGCAGTTGCTGAGGCTCTTGGACTTAAGTTCTTTGAAGCTGAAAAATTGATCTAACTAATAATTTTAAACAGCTACGAATTACGGATTTTTATTGTCTCTGGCTTTGATTTTATTTTCAGGCCAGAGACATCTAGGTGTTTAGCCCCTTAAACAATGGGGTAGGTTTAAATATCCAAAATCTACTCCATTGTTTAAGGGTCTAAACAACTGGGCGAGATAGGTAATTACAAGCTGTGCAGACGGGGATTTCAGGAAAATTATATTTTCTTTACCAATCTACAAAACTCTTCGATCGTCAACTCTTCTGGACGTAAATCTGGTCTTATTCCAACTTCATTTAGAATTTCTTCTGGATTCTGAAAAATAGCTTTCAAACTCGATTTTAACATTTTTCTGCGCTGATTAAAAGCGGCAGCAACAACCTTTTCAAGTTTAGAAAAATCAACATCTTCAAGCGGTTTTTCGCGAGGAATAATTTCGACAATTGCCGAAGTAACTTTTGGCGGCGGGGTAAAAACTTTCGAACCAACTTCAAAAACCATTCGCGTTTTGCACAAAAAATTCACCATTACCGCAAGCCGGCCATAATGATTTTCGCCTGGTTTGGCAACGATTCGCTGCACTACTTCTTTTTGCAGCATTAAATGTAGCGACTCAATTTGTGAGGTATTTTTCAGCCACTTAAAAAGCAAAGTTGTGCCAATATTGTAGGGAAGATTAGCGATTATTTTTGAGGGGTGATTGGGTAATTCAAAAGTTAGCGCATCGCCATTAACGATCTCGATTCGATCGCCGTAAAATTCTTGGAATTCTTTTAGTAGCTCGAGACATCTCTCATCCTTCTCAACTACGATTAGTTTTTTTACGCCGGCATCTAAAATAGAGCGCGTGAGACTTCCTGGCCCGGGTCCAATTTCAATCACCGTTGAATCGAGCAAGTTGCCCGCAGATCGAGCGATTTTGTCGGTAAAATTCTTATCGAGAATAAAATTCTGTCCCAGAGATTTTTTTGCGTTTAAACCGTATTTTTTTATCAGTTCAGATGTTGACGGTAAGGAATAATTCATGATTCAAATGCCCAGCTATTGATGAGATACGAAAGATCGATAATTTAACCAATGGGCACTTGTGCCAGGTGATGCGTTTAATATTAACGAGCAAATCAAAGACAACAGAGGAAATCCCAGAAGAAATATTAGAAGAAATATCGGAATAACTTAAAATCTGGCAGGAATATAAAATTCACAATCTTTCATCCTTGTTCATGGGTAATCTTGTCGAAGATAGCAATGCTTCTCGTCACAAAGAAAAATCGAATGTCTAATCTTGTCAGTCGCCCAGAATCATGCTTTAGTTTCGAGTTTTCTTTTACTTTTCCGTAATGATTTTTTGTTTTTTCTAGATATCTCAAGACAGCTTACTCTTCCTGTTTTTGCTAGGTTTGGTCGTTAATATTTTCTACTCATTGCAAATTAACGATCTCCGCTTCCGCCTTTTTTAAGATTAGAAGAGATATTAGATTTTCTAACCCCAACAACATTCGTAGTAGCAACAACCTTCTTACCACCACTTCTTCCACCCCTTGTATTATGAGGATCTGCAACAAATGGAGAAAGTTTTTTTACCGGCTTGAATTCTGGGATTACTTTTTTTGTTTCATTCGTAGTCATGTTTTTAGTTTTTAGGTTGCTTACTTTTTAAGTGCTGGATCCGATTTCAATCGAGGCAAAATTTTTAGAGTATTTATTTTTAGTTTGTCACCCCGCACTTCCATCCGTCATCCCCGCAAAGGCGGGGATCGAGAAACAGCGGGCTTTGAGTAAGTTAGTAAATCCTCCTGGATCCCCGCCTTCGCGGGGATGACGGGTGAAAAATCGGAGATCAATTTATCGGAATCGAACTAGTGCATTAGTTTATTTTATTCCCAAACCCACTCGGTTTTGTCGAATTAATTTTTGATGCGATCAATTTTCTCATTTTTTCTGAACTCTCTCTTATCAGCATTTTTTCTGAGCAGTCTCTTATCGAGCTCAAAAGATTCTCTCCAACCTTTTCTAATCTAAGATTTTTGTGGATTTGCTTTCGAAGGTTTTTTCTTGGTAGTCATGTTTGCGAATATTTTTGTGAGTCACGCTGAGCTTGTCGAAGCCCGGTCTTAATAAAATTAGTATACCGATCTCTACCCGTCATCCCCGCGAAGGCGGGGATCCAGAAACAGCGGGCTTTGAGTAAGTTACTAGATCTTCCTAGATCTCCGCCTTCGCGGGGATGGCGGGTGTAAAATCGGAGATTAATTTATTTTACAAGTCGCGCCTTCAATTCTTCTTCTAATTTGCTATTTTTGTAAATGTTGGCGCCTTCCGCTCTTAAAAAGATTTTAACATTATGGAGCGTTTCTAATTCCGAAATTAAGGAACTCACATACTCTTCTGGGGCTTGAGAGAGATCATCTTTAACTAAATTGTAGAGTTCAACGCCGCAGCCAGTAAGCTCTGCTAAAAATTCGAAGCGACATTCAAGCTTGTCGTTAATGTCTTTAGGAACTTTGCTAAAAGAAACGAAAAGGGTATTCGTATTTGAGATATTGAGATAAGTATTCCGATAAAAGAAATGATCGCTGTTTGTTTTGGTTTGGACTGGATCTCCGCGCAAAATGGAGAAGGTGTTTTTCATTTGAAAAAAAGTATTTAATCGAAAGCGATTGTATAAAATTCCCTCGTTAAGCATTTCACATTTGTAAACTCCGGTGCTGTTTGAGTATCTAGAAAGCTCTTTAAATTCTTTAAGGTCGTCATCAGTCATGTCTCCTAAGGCCTTAATTGTTGAGAGAGAAATTTTGGTGCCACTTAAAATTTGGTTTAATGATTTTTTTAATAAGGCCTCCATTTGCTCTGTTTTGGTATCGCGCAAAAGTTGAACAACGATAAGATTTATCTGCTCGCTCACAGGCTTGTATTGCTCATCTTTTTCAAAGAATGATCGTGTTTGCTCACAATTTTTCTTGTCAGTAAACAGCTGGGTCGCAAGTTTGTCTAAATTTCTTCTTTGATGCCAATCGAATATGGGAAGAAAACATTTGTAGAGATCAAACCGAGTCTTGGCTTCTTTTTGATTTATCAAGCCTTTTAGATATTTTTGCACAACATCATCAAGTCTTGAGACGATCTTTTCCTTCTCTAAATTGCTGCCTATAAGAGCGATATTAATTTGATTATCGCTGCCTAATTTATTGTTACTAAGTGCGCTATTGCCACTTGCGAAATTGATGTCACTTAAAACCTTGTTATCGTCCGACATGTTTAGTTCGTTGATTGAGTAATCGTTAAGAATGGAAAAGTTTTTGGCTCCATCTCGAATTAAGCTTCAACAAGTTCAGCGTGAAACAGAGATATTGTTTTTTAGATAAGAAAAAGCTTTTTATCTCGTCTTAACCGCAGAAAGAGGGCTTTGAATCTATGCCCACTGTGAAAAAGAAAGTGAGGCCAAGCAAGGAGGGCCAGAGAACCTCGTTAAGCCTTCTTAGTTTTTACGTAAACTTCCGATCCGAGTTCTTTAAATTTCTCACTCATTTCTTCCATTCCCTTCTTCGCTTCTTCAGCTTTTGCGTAGTCGCGAACATCTTGGGTAATTTTCATTGAACAGAATTTTGGGCCGCACATTGAACAGAAGTGCGCAACCTTTGCGCCATCTGCTGGCAAGGTTTCATCATGGAATGATTTTGCTCTTTCTGGATCGAGTGAAAGGTTGAATTGATCTTCCCAGCGGAAGTCAAAACGAGCTTTTGAAAGTTCGTCATCATGAGTTCTGGCTGCGATATTTCCTTTGGCTAAATCGGCGGCGTGAGCGGCGATTTTGTAAGTGATTACACCGACTCTTACGTCTTCTTTATTTGGTAAACCTAAATGCTCTTTTGGAGTTACGTAGCAAAGCATCGCGGTTCCAAACCAGCCAATCATTGCAGCGCCAATCGCACTTGTAATGTGATCGTAACCAGGTGCGATATCGGTAGTTAAGGGCCCTAGCGTATAGAACGGAGCTTCGTGACACCACTCCAACTGATTCTCCATATTTTCTTTGATGAGGTGCATCGGCACGTGTCCTGGGCCTTCAATCATCACTTGGCAATCATGTTTCCAGGCGATTTGGGTAAGTTCGCCTAAGGTTTTTAATTCACCGAATTGCGCCTCGTCATTCGCATCCGCGATACATCCGGGGCGCAAGCCATCACCGAGTGAAAAGGCCACGTCATATTTATTCATGATGTGACAAATTTCTTCAAAATGCGTGTAGAGGAAATTTTCTTTGTGATGCGACAAACACCATTTTGCCATGATTGAACCGCCACGCGAAACAATGCCAGTCACCCGATTGGCGGTGAGCGGAACATATTGCAAACGAACGCCGGCATGAATGGTGAAATAATCTACACCTTGTTCAGCTTGTTCGATCAAAGTGTCGCGATAAATTTCCCAAGTTAAATCTTCGGCAATTCCACCAACTTTTTCTAAAGCTTGATAAATTGGAACCGTACCAACTGGCACTGGGCAGTTACGAATGATCCATTCGCGAATGTTGTGAATGTTACGACCGGTTGAAAGATCCATCAAGTTATCTGCTCCAAAACGAGTGGCCCAAATCATTTTTTCAACTTCATCTTCAACACCAGAAAAGATCGCGGAATTTCCAATATTGGCATTGATCTTAACCAAAAAATTCCGACCAATAATCATCGGTTCAGATTCGGGGTGATTAATATTATTTGGAATGATCGCGCGGCCTGAAGCAATTTCATCACGAACAAATTCTGCGGTGATCAATTTCGGAATTTTTGCCCCGAAAGTTTCGCCAGAGATTTTTGCCGTTGCGGCAACAATTTTTTCACGATTCATATTTTCACGAATCGCAATATATTCCATTTCTTTGGTAACAATGCCAGCGCGGGCATAAGCGAGTTGAGTAACTTTTTTTCCGGCTTTGGCGCGAAGTGGTTTGAACTCAGATAAATCAAATTCTGGCGCAGATGGTTTTGCGCCTGGCGCAGTCACGCCATTATCTTCCGGCTTTACGATTCGACCTTGATATTCTTCGACATCACCACGTTCCTTTATCCATTGCTGGCGCAGTTTTGGCAGGCCTTTATTCAAATCGATTTTGTCCAAAAAATTCTGATCAGAATAAACTCCGGATGGATCATAAACCGTAAATGTAGTATTATTCGTTAAAGCAATTTCGCGCATCGCGACTTTCACATCAGGAAATTTTTCGCTCTGAACGTAGATTTTTTTAGAAGCCGGAAGAGGTCCTAAGGTGATTTTGTTCGTAAGTTTTTTGCTAATCATTATTTTTTAAACATTTGAAGCATGCGCCAAGTCACAAGAAAGCCGCCGAAAATATTGATCGAGGCGATGATGATGGCAAGAAAACTGACGATGGCGATGAGATCAAAACTTTTTGCTGAACCAAGCGCGATGATTGCACCCACAATGATAATTCCTGAGATCGCGTTGGTTACGGCCATTAGAGGCGTGTGCAATGCTGGGGTTACTCTCCAGACTACGAAATAACCAACAAAACAAGCCAAAACAAAAACCGTTAAACCAAAAATAAACGGACTAATCCCGCCAGCATTAGCTGCGTTATAACTCATTTCGACAACTTTATTAATGAGCAAATCAGAGTTTTTGGTAATCTCCTCTGATAATTTAATGATTTCTTGAAAGTCACTCATGTTGGGAAAAATTTTTATTTTATTAAAAGCTTGAGGATGATCGACGCTACATATTCCTGAATCCTCAAGTCAATTATAAACTAATTGACTTGCCACAAGGCTCTTCTTAAAAGTTCAACTCCCTCGAAATGCTGGGGCGTAGCCAAGCGGTAAGGCAGCGGTTTTTGATACCGCCATCGTAGGTTCGAATCCTGCCGCCCCAACCAAAATCTCTAACTAAGCTGATCATCTATTTTGAATTTTCTGCGCTTCGCTGCGCAAAAATCCAAAATAGCTGAGGCAGCTTAGCGATATTTTCCGTGCCACACACACAAACCCAAATCGCCACTCACCATGGTTGCCAAGATAAAAACTTTCTCCTTTTTAGGAGTTGAAGTTGCCCCCGTTGATGTTCAAGTAAAAATTTCTCCCGGTGCGCCGAGCTTTACGATTGTTGGCTTGCCTGATAAAGCTGTCGGCGAATCGAAAGAGCGTGTTCGCGCTGCTATTTCTTCTACTGGGCTTTCATGGCCTTACAAAAAAATTACCGTTAATCTCGCGCCGGCTGATTTGCAGAAGGAGGGAAGTCATTTCGATCTCGCGATTGCACTTGGAATAATGCTGGAAATTGGCGTGTTATCGCCGGAATCAATCGAGAATTTTTTTGTTTTAGGTGAGCTTTCTTTGGATGGTTCTATCGCCTCTGTTGGCGGAATAATTTCGGCGGCAATTGGAGCGAATCAATTTAACTGCGGAATAATTTGTCCACAGAAAAATGGGCGTGAGGCTTCTTGGGCTGGGGGTTTAGAGATTGTTGCCGCTCCTGATATTTTAACTTTGATAAATCATCTTAAAGGTGAGCAATTTTTAGCGCGACCAGAGGCGGCAAAGATTTTTACAGAAAAAAATTATCCAGATTTGTTTGATGTTAAGGGTCAAGAAATAGCCAAACGCGCACTCGAAATTGCTGCGGTGGGTGGTCACAATTTACTAATGGTTGGGCCCCCAGGAACTGGCAAATCAATGCTTGCTTCTCGCATGCCAGGAATTTTACCACCGTGTGATTTAGAAGAAATTCTTGAGATCAACATGATTGCGAGTGTCAGCGGAAAATTGCTCGACGGTAAGTTAATTACCGCGCGACCTTACCGCGAAGTGCATCATTCTTGTTCAATGCCAGCCATGGTTGGCGGTGGTGCTAAAGCGAAGCCGGGAGAGGTTTCACTAGCGCATCGCGGAGTTTTATTTTTGGACGAGTTGGCAGAATTTCCGCGTCAAGTTTTAGACTCGTTGCGTCAATCACTCGAGACAGGAAATGTAAGCATTTCACGCGTTAATTCACACATTACTTACCCAGCAAATTTTCAATTAATCGCGGCGATGAATCCTTGTCGATGTGGATTCCTCGGCGATGCTGCGCGCGAATGTAAAAAAGCGCCGATCTGCGGAGAGGATTATAAAAATAAAATTTCTGGCCCATTTCTAGATCGCATCGACATCATCATAAATGTTGGCGCAGTAGATATTTTTTCTCAGAAAAAATTACAAAATGGCGAAAGGTCTGAAGTAGTTAAAGCTAGAGTCATAAAGGCGCGCGAGATTCAGAAAAAAAGACAGAAACAACAAATCAACTCAGAAATTGACGGAGAAATTCTAGAAAAATTTTGCATTCTGAATGAAGAAGGGCAAAAAATTCTCCAAAATTTCGTGCAAAAATCTCACAGCTCAATGCGCGGAATCACCAGGATTCTTCGTGTTGCGCGCTCAATTGCAGATTTAGAAGATGCAGAATTGATCAACACACACCATTTGCTGGAAGCGATTTCTTATCGTCGGAAGATTTAATTCATCAGCTTATCGAGCCAGTTAGCAAAAGAGGCTGCATTGATTAATATTTGCGAATATTTTGATTAGAGTATCTGCGTTGAAGAAAGGCATTGTGGCAGTAGGTCTAGGTGTTTAGGTTTTTGATTAATTGGTCTAGGTGCAAGCTAGGCTGGCCCAAATAAGTTTTAGCTTTCAAAAATGAATAACGGCGTAATCGCTTCTGATCCAAAAAATTCTTGCTGGGTTTTTGCTTCGGCCGGTTCAGGCAAAACAAAAATCCTTGTTGATCGCGTTGTGCGTTTGTTGCTGGCGGATGTTTCTCCGAATAAAATTTTCTGTCTGACTTTTACCAAAGCTGCGGCGGCAGAAATGCAAGAGCGCATTAATTCTCGTCTCGCCGAGCTAGTATTGGTAAGCGACGAAGAGCTACAAAAAAAATTAGAAGAATTGAGCGGAAAATTTCCGAGTGCGGATTTGTTGAAAAAGGCACGCACACTTTTTGTCAAAATTCTTGACGATGAGGCGCGGGTGAAAGTGCAAACAATTCACGCTTTTTGCCAAACTTTGATTAAGATTTTCCCTTTCGAATCACGGGTAAAACCAAGCTTCGAAATTCTTGAAGAGTCACGAGAAAAATTACTGATGCAGCAAGCGCAAAAAGAAGTTTTGCGACATGCGCTGGAAGATGAAGTGCTGCGAAATTTAGTCATCAGAATTAATGCCAATCTTCACGATGAGAGCTTGTCTGATCTTCTTTCTGGCCTATTAGATAAAAAAGAGAAATTAGATTTTGAGGTCGCAGAAATTTATGAAAAACTTTCTCTCTCGCCGCAAGATAATGCTCAGGAAATTTTTCAGAAATTTTTAGAAAAATTAAATCACGCAGAAAATTTACAACTGGCTCTAGACCTTGAGAATAGTGAACTTAAGACCAATCAAGAAATCGCAAATAAAATTAGAATTTTCTGCAACGAACCGAAGTTAGATAATTTTTCTACTTACCAATCGGCATTTTTCACTGATAAAAATGAGCCAAGAAAAATTCGCGGCAAAACCGCAGAAAGTCTGATGGATGTAGCGCTAAAGCAATGCGACTTAATCTCGCAATTTAGTGACAAAATAAATTCTCTAAACCTGGCAAATGATACGGCGCTACTTCTTGAATTTACGAATTACGTTCTCGCCAGTTACGCAAAATTAAAGCAGCAGCGCGCCCTTCTCGATTATAATGATCTAATCATCGAGACCAACAGGCTGTTGGCTAATCCAGATTTTTCTGACTGGGTGAAAATGAAAATGGATGGCAG
>CAIQBQ010000104.1 GCA_903870105.1 uncultured Alphaproteobacteria bacterium
AGCGAAAGAACCGCAGATCTTTTTCCTTCCGAACTTTCTGGTGGAATGCAAAAACGCGCGTCACTTGCGCGGGCGATTGCCGCCAATCCAGAAATTATTTTCTTTGACGAGCCCACAACCGGCCTTGATCCAATCATGGCTGACGTGATTAATGATTTGATTGTTGCCAATTCAAAGAAACTCGGCGCTACCACGATTACGATTACGCATGACATGCAATCTGCGCATAAAATTGCTGACAAAATCGCGATGCTTTTCGAAGGAAAAATCATTTGGTTCGGCGATGTGAAAGACATGCATTCTTCCAACAATCCTTATCTCGATCAATTCATTCACGGGCGCGCTGAAGGACCAATTAATTTTTTGGCTAAATAAAAAATGTTCCGCTTCAAACTTAGCTAAATGAAAAAATCTGCCTTCTCGTTAGTAGAATTATCGGTTGTCATTGCTATCGTGGGATTTTTGATCGCTGGCGTGGCGCAGGCTAGTAAAATGATTAGAAGATCAGCACTTGTAGCGGCTCAATCTCAAACAAAACAATCTGTAGTTAAAGATATGCCGGGGTTGGTGCTGTGGTATGAAACTACGTTGGATAGCAGTTTTATTCCCGAAGAGGCGATGAATGGAGGTGGAGTTAAAACTTGGTATGACAATAATTCACAAGCCTTAAGCAGAAGCAAAGCCTATACCACCATGGCATCACCACTGACAATCTACTCCGAAAATGCAATCAACGGATTGCCGGCTTTGCGCTGCAATTCTTCTCAGTTACAGGTGGAAACAAACACCGAATATCGTCCTAATAATAGCATACCAATCGCTACGAATAGCTTTACTATTTTTCTTGTCGCCAACTCCAACGTTACTCATCAAATCGATGGGGAATCAAATTCTAATATAATGGGCACTTCTGGCCAGACTTATGTAATCGGGGCTACTCACAGTGGCGGATCTGTTGCTAGTGATACTGTCGCTGGTGCTGGCATCTCTCTAGGCACTAACGGAGTTTCAGTTTACGAACATGCCAATAGTTATATGCCAGCCCTTGCTGTTTACGATGGTTCAACCAGCAAGTTGCTTACAAGACCCGCAGTAATCGCGGTCGATTATAATAACAAAGCTCCAACTATTTTTATTAACAGCAATACCAGTCGCGTGGGCTTAACGAGTTCTAAAACTACAGTCGCCGCTCCTTTAGATTTTTGCTCGGGCGCATATGGGGCATTCGACGGCTACATTGGCGAAGTAATAATATTCAATCGCCACCTACTCACCGATGAAAGAAAAGCTGTCGAAAAATATCTCGGCAAGAAGTGGAAAATAGATTTTCAATAGATTTTTCTTAGAGGGGGGTTGCCTTTTGCGAGTGGGTAATTAGGTTGCGCCGCCTCTTTTGGCCCCATCGTCTAACGGTTAGGACACCACCCTTTCACGGTGGTAATACGGGTTCGAATCCCGTTGGGGTCACCATCATTCAGATGGCAGATCAAGCTCAGCAGATTTTCTTCAGATGTCACTTCAGATAAAATCACGTAAGTTTCTCGGCCTCAAAAGCATCACGCAGTTGCGTAGATTTTTAATCACCGGAGGAGTCTCTACCGTAATCAGCTATTCGATTTTTTTATTCTCTATTCACCTGCTCGGGCTGCATTACATTCCCGCCAATATTCTCGCCTTCTGCATCAGCGTTATTTTTAGCTATAATTTTAATAAGCGTTGGAGCTTTGAAGCGGCGAAGCAACAAGGATCACATCTCAGAGGATATTTAACTCTTTACTTAATCACTCTGGCGGTCGGAAGTTTGATCTTAAAAATCACCGTCGATTTCCTCAACATCATCCCTGAAATCGCCTTTATTATCAGTCTTTTTTTTACTACCGTGATAAATTTTTTGGGGACCAAGTTTTTCATTTTTAAGGAATAAAAACTGCGTGTCGCTGCTGTAAAAATCCTTGTTGTCGATTTTAATTTTATCCTCGCCAACACAAGCGGGAAGTTGATATTTCTTAGTTAGATTCACAATCACATCAAAGTTACTCGCGCAGATTTCGCTGATTTTATTTCGCTGCAAAAGCACAAGAATTTTTTTATTTTTTACTTCGATCTCGCAGCGATTTTTTTTACAAGGAAGAGTCTTGAATTCATTTTCGTCAAACTGCCGCATCCAAGAATTGCGCTGTTTCGAAGGTCTTAAACTCTTAGAAAATTCTAAGCCATTTTCACTATAAACAGCAAAAAATTTCTGATCTCTTTCGAAAATAATGTCGGGTTTTTTGACGGAAAAAATTGTGAGAAATGCGGCAAAAAAAATAACAATTCCAACGAAACTTAAGCGAGTTTTTGTAAGGCAGATTAGTAGTAATCCAAAAATTGCGAGAGCAAGACCAAAGCTTGGCAGCCAAGGACTGGTGAAGTGCGAGTAAGAAATTCCTGAAACAAAATTGGCGATTTTTTCAAGACCAATAATTCCGGGGTTCATTAAAAGCAGAGCGGGCTTGACCAGGGGGACTAAGGGGTCGATCGGCATTAAGAAAAGTGCAAGAAATCCGAGGGGCATTATTAAAAAACTTACCAAAGGAATAGCTAAAACATTGGCGACAAAGCCAAGTAGAGAAAGGTTGCGGAAGTGGTGCATTAAAAAAGGAATTGTAGCGATTTGGATCAGAATCGAGAGCAAAATAATCTGCCAAAAATAGTTGCGGCCTGGTTTAGAAAAATTCACCAATACCAAAATCGCCGCGAAAGAAAGTTGAAAAGAAGCGCTAAAAATAACGTAAGGATTTAGAAGAATGAGTAACAAGGCTCCGAACATTGTTGCGCGTTTGGCATCAAGTTTTTCGCTGAATAGTAAGGCGAGTAAGGCGCAAAAGACGAAGAGGAATGCGCGCTGTGCTGGCAAGGGTGAGCCGGCGAGCTTGAGATAAAAATAAACAGCAAAAATTGCGACAGCAGCAGCGATTTTTTTGAGATCAAAATGCAGAGCTAAATATTCGTTTCGAGCCAAAGCAAAACGCAACGAAATAAAAAAAATCGCTCCGGCGAGCGAGAGATGAAAGCCAGAGATTGAGAGCAAATGGGAAAGGCCAGAGTTACGAATTTCTATCGCGGATTCTTTGGAGATTTGATGCTGATCACCAATCAGAAAGGCCGTAGCAATCGCGGCTTCGTCGCCGCTTAGAATCGAAAAAATCTTCTGCCGAATTTTTTCGCGTAGACACAAAAACCATTCGTCAAGATTGGAAATCTTTCCTTTTTCTAAGATCTTTGCTTCGCCAGAGATGAATCCGTAGGCGGCGATTTGTTTGGTTTTGGAATCTAAAATATAGTCGAAATCACCGAGAAATTCTTTGTCGCGTGCGGGCTGTAAAAATGCGCGGAAAGAGATCTTATCGTTGACTGAAATTGCTGCAGAGTTTTTTACAAGATTGACGGAAATTTTTTGGAGATTGGCTGGAATCTCTTGCTGGTAGGCTCCGCGATAGTCTAGAAATTTTCGATCTAGCTCTTGATAGTCAGGAAGATTGGCTAACTTTTTGATTTCGCCTGCGCGAAACTTTATCTCGTTATTTCTTCTAAGGTGGGAATCTAGAGGGGCGTTTCTTGTCCCGAGTTTTTTGCTTCTGGGTCCCCGCTTTCGTGATGATGACAGAGAAGAGCGCGAGGATGGCGCCGAGAGCTTCCCCCTTTTTCTTTTGTGTTTTTTGATCGCTGGCTTTTTCTTTTCGTAGTTAGTGATTTTTTGCAGCACAGGCTCTACAATCACTAAACTCGCACCTTCGACACCATTCACGGGATTTGTAAATCTTTTTACCGACTCAACTTTTCCAACGACATCGATGAAAAGTTTATTAGTAATTGGGGCGGGCTTTTCGTAAATTTTTGCGTAAAAACTTCCGGCTAGAAAAACGGTGCAGCCCAGGATTATCAAAGAGCGGTTGAAGATAAATAAAAAAATCGCGACGCAAAAAAGCGCGAGAAAAAATGGAAATTTTTCTAAAAAATTTGCGGAGAAGGAGAAATAAAATGCGACACCAAAAGCGAAGAAAACTGGCAGCCAGAGAGAAAAATTCCGACGCTCTTTCTCGAGGATTTTCGTGGTGAAAAACATCGGAATCTTTTTTAATATTTTTGGCGAGCCTAGGGTTTAGGAGGCTCGCCATGACTTAGATTGTCTCCGAGCGGGAGACAGCCTTTTGATTATTCTTGTACGAAATCAAACTTTGCTTCTTTCGAGCGGCCTAATCTTTTACGATCATTTGAATCCAAAAATTTCTTACGTAGGCGTAAAGATTTTGGTGTAACTTCAACCAATTCATCGTCACCAACATAAGTGATCATGTCTTCAAGAGTTAACTCGCGGGGAGGAGTTAGGCGAATTGCTTCGTCAGTTCCAGAAGCGCGAACGTTAGAAAGTTGTTTTCCTTTCAAGACGTTAACTTCCAGATCTCCTTGTTTGGAATTTTCACCAACGACCATTCCAGAATAAACTTTTTGTTGTGGTTTGATGAACATGGTGCCACGGTCTTGTAGGTTCCAGAGGGCAAAAGCTACAGCTTCGCCTGGATCAGTTGCGATTAGTGCACCATTTTTCTTGAAGCCGATTTCGCCTTTATAAGGAACGTAGTTGTGGAAAATTCTGTTAAGAACTCCGCTGCCTTTGGTGTCAGTTAAGAATTCGCTTTGGTAGCCAATCAAGCCACGTGAAGGCACGTAGAAAATGATGCGAGTTTTGCCACCAGTTGAAGGGCGCATATCGATCATTTCGCCTTTACGCGAAGAAAGTTTTTCAACAACTACGCCAGAAAAATTATCGTCAACGTCAACAACAACTTCTTCGATTGGCTCTAAAATTTCATTACCTTCGCCTCTTTTGAAAAGTACACGAGGTCTTGAAACTGAAAGCTCAAAGCCTTCACGACGCATGTTTTCAATTAATACACCAAGTTGTAATTCACCGCGTCCACCCACTTCAAAAGCATCTTTTGCTTCAGCTTCTTTTACTTTGATGGCGACGTTAGTTTCGTTTTCGGCGAAGAGACGATCGCGGATCATGCGTGAAGTAACTTTTGAACCTTCCGTTCCAGCGAGGGGAGAATCGTTTACGCCTATAGTGATCGCCATTGTTGGTGGATCGATCGGAGTAGATTTGATTGGCTCAGTTATTGAAGTGTCGCAAAGAGTATCAGAAACTGATGCTTTTTCTAAGCCGGCGATTGAAACGATGTCGCCAGCTTCTGCTTCTTCAACAGCGATTTTATCAACGCCGCGGAAGACGTGAAGTTTAGTAAGGCGACCAGATTCAACAACTTCGCCTTTCAAGTTAATTGCTTTGAAACTCATCAAGTTTTTCGCGCGACCAGAATAGATGCGACCAGTAAGCATGCGGCCGAAATAAGGTGAGCGATCGAGAAGTGTCGCAAGCATTTTGAATGGGCCATCAACATCAAATTTTGGCGGCTCTACATGCTTCAAAATCAAATCGAAAAGTGGCGACAAGTCTTTGCGCTCATCTTTATCTATATCGGCAACGCACCAACCATCGCGGCCCACAGCGTAAAGAACTGGGAAATCTAGCTGTGCTTCGTTGGCATTAAGCGAAACAAAAAGATCAAAAATTTCGTTCAGAACTTCATCAGGACGAGCGTCAGAACGATCAATTTTATTAATGATTACAATCGGCTTAAGGCCAAGAGCCAAAGCTTTGGAGAGCACGAATTTAGTTTGGGGCATTACACCTTCAGCTGAATCAACAAGAAGCAAGGTGCTGTCGGCCATTGAAAGAACGCGTTCAACTTCACCGCCGAAATCGGCGTGTCCTGGGGTGTCGATTACATTGATCTTGTGATCTTTCCAAACAATCGAAGTACATTTTGCAAGAATGGTGATTCCGCGTTCTTTTTCGAGATCGTTTGAATCCATCACGCGAGTTTCAACATTTTGATTGGCGCGGAAAGTTCCGCTTTGTTGAAGCATGGCGTCGATCAATGTAGTTTTGCCGTGATCGACGTGAGCGATAATGGCGATGTTGCGAAAGTCGGTCATGATTTTTAGGAATAAGGATAAGAGATAAGGGTAAGATGCTGAGCCTGTCGAAGCATGGCTGGCAAACTTAAAAAGGGCGGCGCAACATATTGGTCGAAAACTAGCTGTCAAATTCATGTACAAAAAACTCCAAACCATATTCCTTCTTGCGATCTTTTTTAGTGGCTGCGCCACCGTTAAAGATCCGTATATACTCTCCAATATTTTCGAAATTCGCCTGCTTGAAAAGCAGGACCACAAGCTCTGTACGGCGCTTAAACTCAATTTCGATCGCAAAGATAATTTTCTAAATCGGGCTTATTGGCGCTGTCGACTTTCTTTCGCGAAATATCGTTTAAGCGTGGGTAAAAATGCGACGCCAGATCAGGCTAAGCGAGATCTCGAGATCAGAGATCTGCTCACTAAAATCTCACTGAGAATTTCCGAAACTCCTGAATCGGTAGTGATTCGGGAGAATCAAAAAATGGACAATCGCGATCACAAAAAATGTTTGGCAATGGGCTTTGAATTAGAGACCGAAGATCTAGCAAAAATCGAAGATTATTTTGTTTGTCGCAAAATATTGATTGATGAGAAGCAGGTTGTTCCGCCCTACGGAAACCTGGATTATCTAAAACATCAAAATCGCTCTTACAACATTGGTTTCGTGGTTGATCAGCGCGTAAATGAAGCAATCACGCACTACAATATGATCAAAGAAAAATATCCAACCTGCCTTTCTTACAACAGTTACGGTATTAATTTTAAAAGATGCATAGCCTCGCAGGACAAGGCGCGCCAATGTAATTCTGAAGTTGAGGGTAAAAAATTTCGTCGCGAAGGAGAGGAAAAAGTTATGTGTCAGAAACTCTCTTACACAAGGTTCGATGATTCTCTTTTAAAAATAGATGAGCAAAAAAAACGCGATCTCGACAAAAAAAATAATGACGCTGACTACTACAACAATCAGAATTTTACCGCATTGGGAATCGATGGAACAAAGTTTTTTGCGCAGGATGATGAAGAAAATTCTACTAAAAAAGATCCGAAAAAAATTAATTCAAAAGCTGGTCTTTACGAAAAATTTGAGCTTACGAAGTTGAGACAAAAATACATTCGCGCTTGTCAACAAGAGGCAGGAAGTCGTGTCGAAAATTTTACCAATGAACTAAAAAAATCCTGCAACGATATGGCGAAGTTTGAGGTGGTGGGCGAGGAGTAGTTTTTCGCTGACATCATCCTCGCCTATCTCTTGCCGATCTTTCGTCGCCACACTTTCTGTATGGTTAGAGATGGTGCCAAGAGAGTGAAAATAACGGAATAAATTTATCCAAAATGCAAAATCCAAAAAATATTTTGATCACCGGCGCAAGTAGTGGAATTGGACGAGCCCTCGCAGTTGTCTACTCGGCGCCTGGAAAAAATTTATTTCTCTGTGGTAGAAATTTAGAAACATTGCAGCAGACAAAAACTTTTTGCGAAAATCTCGGAGCAAAAGTTTTTCTAGAAATCTTGGATGTTGCCGACGAATTCGCGGTGAAAAACTGGGTTGAGAAAATTGATGTTCTTGATCTGGTAATCGCCAACGCCGGTATTTCCGCAGGCACGGCGGGCGGCTCAGAATCTTTCGCGCAAGTTAAGAAAATTTTTTCAACAAATCTCGACGGAGTTTTGAACGTGATTCATCCCGCGATCGAAAAAATGAAACTCAGAAAAAATAAATTCCCAAGGGGACAAGTAGCTCTCATTTCTTCTCTTGCTGGCATGCGTGGATTGCCAAGTTCTCCGGCTTATTCTGGAAGCAAGGCAGCAGTTAGAGTTTACGGCGAAGGTCTGCGTGGAAATCTTGCGCAATTTGGCATTGCGGTGAACGTGATTTGTCCTGGCTA
>CAIQBQ010000105.1 GCA_903870105.1 uncultured Alphaproteobacteria bacterium
ATCGCTCGCCTCCATCTAACCTTCGAACACACCCATCCATTCGTTGATGGAAATGGCCGTATCGGTCGCATCATTAATAATTATTTGCTGATTCGCGAAGGTTTCGTTCCAATTAATATTAAGTTCATTGAGCGCCAAAAATATTACGACGCCTTCAAAGAATTCGATAAAAAAGACTCAACAAAAATCATGGAAGAGATCGTCAGCAAAGCTCTCACCAACAGCTATCACAAAAGATTGGCTTACTTAGAAGGCAAAAAAATTGTCACACTTTTAGAGCATTCCAAGACGAGTAAAATCTCTCACTCCAACCTACTAAACAAAGCCAACCGCCAAACTATTGAGGCGTTTTTGGAGAAAGGAGTTTGGAAAATTGGCGTAGAAATTGGGAAGAAAAAACCAGTTAAGAAGAAAGCTAAAAAATGATGAAAGCTCCCATTCTTCTAGAAGAAAATCTTAAACTCAGAAGTGCTTATCGTAAAGAGCTGCACAGGCTTTTGATTTCTGGAGTTAAAGACTTTGGCACTGCTAATAAAATCAAGAATGAGCTGCTGAAAAATGAGTCAAATTTATCAAAGAAATTCTATCGCTACAGAAGCTTTTGGGATTGGGAAGATCTGCGACTAAACTCCGAGATCGAAGATATTAAAAATGGCCGTTGTAATTTGATTGATGTTTCGAAATTCAACGATCCCTACGATTGTAGAATTCCGCTTCAGCCATTAATGGATCATTCGCAGAGCGATGTTTTTCTGATTGGGTTACGAAATCTTTTAGATCAAAGATGCGATGATATTTCTATAAATCCTGAACTTTTGCCACTTCAAAAAGAGTTGGCTATAAGAAAAGAAAAAGCGGGTTATGAAAATTGCCTTAGTGAACTTAAGACCAAGAAAGGATTGCTGAAAGAATCAAAAGAAATAAGAGAAAAAAATCGCGCTGCGTGCTTTGCAACGCGTCCGAATGATATGTATTTTTGGAGTCATTATGGAGGAGTCCATAAGGGCTATTGCTTAGAATATGAATTTGAAGATGACGCATTTGGATTCATGCATCCAGTAGAGTATGTCGAAAATTGGCCAGATGATTTTTACTGGAAAAGCCCAGCCTCAGCTCTAATAAAATCAACCGATTGGTTAAAGGAGTCCGAATGGAGAATAATCGCTTTCGGTAACGTTATTAAGGAAATTTCAAACCTAAAAATCTCCGCAATTTATTTGGGTTTAGATTTTTTTAAATTACCAGATACAGAGCCAAAAAGAGAGAAGCTGCTAAAGGGGCTTAATGTGGAAAATATTTTTCAAGCGCAGTTGAAGAGCGACGGTTTTGGAATCATATTTCAAGAAATAACCCGAGCTTACTCAGAATATAAATAGTCAAATGAACCAATCCAAATTCCAATCAATCCTCGGCCGTAACTGGCATCAAAAAACTTTTGACGAACGTCACGCGTTGGCTATTTTACAGCGCTTTGAGATCTCAGAAGTTTTAAGTAATCTACTTTCTGCGCGCGAAATTTCTTTGGGTGAGATCGAAAATTTTCTTGAGCCAAAAATTAAAACTTCACTGCCAGATCCGTTTGAATTGAACGATATGGATAAGGCGGTGGCTCACGTGATTGCGGCAATTCACGCGCAAAAAAAAATCACGATTTTTGCAGATTATGATGTTGATGGCGCGACAAGTTCGGCCTTGCTCAAGCGCTTTTTTCGCGAAGTGGAAGTGAATGCGAATATCTACATTCCTGATCGTGTTCTTGAAGGTTACGGCCCGAATTCGCAAGCTTTACTCAATCTAAAAAAATCTGGAACAGATTTGGTAATCACGCTTGATTGCGGCACTGTCGCTTTCAAGCCACTCGAAGATGCCGCCGCTGTGGGCCTGGATATTATCGTGATTG
>CAIQBQ010000106.1 GCA_903870105.1 uncultured Alphaproteobacteria bacterium
GAGTGGAATTGGAACCACCACAACCCCATATTTTTTGCAGGATTTCTGAAAAGAAGAAATGTAATTATCTCTTAGAGCGTAAAACGAAGTTTCGGCAAATTTATTTTCAGCGTTAGAATTTTTTCTGTAATCAATCGTAACGCCCACAATTTTTGCGTAAGAATTCTCAGCCAAAAGAAATAAAATAAGAAATATCAGAAGTTTTTTCATAAAATTGCGCCGTAAATTTTAAATCCAAATCAGATAATTCCTGAAAAGATTTTCATTATTTTCATAAATTCTTCAGAGAATTTATGTTTTGTTTTAGTTACTTCGCCAGCCAAAATTAATCACCAAAGTAACGATCCAAAAACATATCAGGTGGTCATCCTACTCAATCCCAATTCCATCCCATTTATTGGACAGAGCTTTGAATAACTGGCAAGTTAAGCTCTTTCAAAAATTCATTATGCTTTTTGGTTGCTGATTTAATTTTTTCTTCAAGCGCAACCAATTCTTTATTGATCTCTAGCAAATCAATCTCTTCCTCGGCTCTGGCTGTGCTGAGATATCTTGAAATGTTGAGGTTGTAGTCATTAGTCGCAATCTCCTTCATAGAAACACGCTTAGAATATCGCTCTTCTTCAGTTCTAAATTGATAAGTGTTTACAATCTTTTTTATGTTTTCTTGTGATAGCTGATTTTGGCGTTTGCCTTTCTCAAAATGTTCGCTGGCATTGATGAAAAGTACATCGTCGGTTTTTTTGCATTTCTTCAAAACCAAAATACAAACAGGAATTCCGGTAGAATAAAAAAGGTTGGCGGGTAATCCAATCACGGTGTCAATATTGCCATCTTCTAACAATTTTCTGCGAATGCGCTCTTCAGCTCCGCCACGAAATAAAACGCCGTGCGGCAAGATAATTGCCATCGTTCCTTCGAGTTTTAGATAATTAAATCCGTGCAATAAAAAGGCGAAGTCTGCCGCTGATTTTGGAGCAAGGCCGTAGCTTTTAAAACGCACATCATCTGCCATTGCATCGCTTTGTTCCCAGCGATAACTAAATGGCGGATTGGCAACAATCGCATCAAAACTAGGTTTTTTGGCAGGATTTGCTTCACGCAATTTATCCCAATCGTTTGTTAAAGTATCGCCGTGGAAAATTTCAAATTCAGAATCTTTCACGCCATGCAAAAGCATGTTCATGCGCGCAAGGTTGTAAGTGGTGATGTTTTTTTCTTGGCCGTAGATTTTTCCAACACCGTTATTGCCAAGCTGATTGCGCACATTAAGCAACAAAGATCCTGAGCCGCAGGCAAAATCAAAAACACTGTCCAAATGTTTCTTTTTCCCAAGGCTGGGATCTTGGCTATCAAGCGTCACAATCTCTGAAAGAATGGTGGAGATTTGTTGAGGCGTATAAAACTCACCAGCTTTTTTCCCTGAACCTGCCGCAAACTGACCAATCAAATATTCATAAGCATCGCCCAAAGCGTCTTTTTCGGTAGAAAAATTTGATAACCCTTCAGCAATTTTGGTAATGATGGCGCAAAGCTTGCTGTTACGCTCTACATAATTTTTTCCAAGTTTCTCAGAAGAAAGATTCACCTCAGAAAACAATCCTAAGAAAGTGCTGTCGAATGATTCATTTTCAATGAATTTAAAAGCTTCTTGTAGGGTGTTTAACATTTGCTCATGTTGCCTACGCGCCATGTCAGCAATATTTCCCCAAAGATGGTCTGGTTTGATAATGTAATGCATGCGACGGCGCATTAAATCTTCAAAAGCTTTTACATCTTCTTCGTTTTCTTCGTACCAAATTTGCAAAGATGTTGATACTCCAAGTTTTTCCGCAACATCAGGAAGAACTTCTGGATATTCCTTTCCCAATTCCTTCTTAGCCGCCGTCTCGTAGTTATCAGACAAATAGCGCAGAAAAAGGAAAAAAAGCATGTAATCGCGAAAATCATCGGCATTCATTGCGCCACGCAGTTGGTCGGCAATCGCCCAAAGTATTTTCCCTAATTCTTTTTGTTGGTCGTTGGTCATAATTTTTTTAAATCTCTTGGTTTTTTTGGAGGTAAAAAATTGCTCTTAGAAACAACTTTTCTGCCAATTTCTTTTTCCAATTCACTTCTGGCGATTCCTGCAATTCTGCCGCCACGCTTGGCATCTTTTTTGAGTTTTTCTGTTCCTTTAGAATTTTCGGTGCGATGAATCTCTGTGGTTGATCGCTCGCCAAGCATTGTAAATATTAGCTCGAAATCATCCATATGATCGCGCAAATTTTCGCGTTTTAAGCCTTTTAAATTTTTATATTCAGCTGGAGTTACGCCAAAAGTGGCCTTGGAAATCTCGGCAGTTAAAATTTCATAATCTTTATTTTCAGCAGCGCCGCGATTTTTCCACTCGTCGGTTAGTTCTTCGCGAATTGCAATTCCGCGCATTCTTTTTTCAATCCAGTCGTCGGAATAACCTTTGAGCTTGTAAAGGGCGCGCGTTCTTTTGGTGGCAAGTTCTGGGTCTTCAATTTCCCTAACTCTTTCATAACCAACTTTGGCAAGCCACTTTTTAAAAGGTTCGGCTTTGGGCGATGGAATTGATTGAATGATGCGAAAAATGCCTTCGGTGTTGGCGCAATCAGTTTCATAAAATTTGCCGTCAGACGATTCCATTTTCAGTTGTCGACAAATTGTCGACAACTCAATTTTATCTTCACTACTTACCCTGATTTTCATTTTAAACCAATAATCACGAGGGTTTAGGCTTTCTGTTAAAGCGGCAACAACATCAACAACAGAAAAAAACCACTCATTTTGATGAAGGGTTTTTCTAATTTTTTTGCCTTTGAAAATTGATATTTTTGAAATTTCTTCTGGGTTTTTCATAAGTTTATTGGTTTTGGTTATTGGTGTTGTTATTGGGGGTTTCTGCGGAATTCAAACTTTACTTAGTCAAAGAATTCCAGCGTTTAAAAGAAGATGAAAACAACCGCCTAAAGTTGGAATGGAATTTACAGCAATCACTCCATCACACTTGCTACGCAATCGCGCTGTAGTTTTAGAGAAAACGAATGGGAGAGAGGAAGGGATGGCGCGCAATCGCGCTTGCAAACGCAAGATTTTTCTAAACTCGCTTTGCTCGTTAAGAAAAATTAAGCTTATTGTCGAACCAAGGTTTCAAATCTCCGCTCGCATTCCGCCATAAAAAAAGACCTGCCACTTGCGTAGCAGGTCTTTTTTTATGGCGGAGCTGATAGTATTTGAAGCCAACCAGTCTTCATTTTTTACATTCAGTGTTTATAAGGCTTCAACCTACCTTATGCTTAACTAAAAATTTCAAGAAATTTTAGGCGACAAGTAGACGATACTTTTCGAACTTTTTATAATTCATGAGCCCCGCCTTTACTTCCAATATTGCCATATTTCCCAGCCTGCGCCGCTTCAACAAAAGATCGTGGTTTTTCATCGGGGTTTTTCAGACCTAACTTTTCAACAAAACTTTCCTCGTTACCTTTCTTTTCTTCTGAGTCGACTTGCTGATGCAATTCCTGCATTTCCACAGCTGGATAAGGCGTGGTTTTAGTAAAATCTTCTCTCAAACTTTTTGTAAAAGTACGATACCGATCTGAAGCTGCTTGGTAGCGATCTGAAACTTCCCTAACTTCTGGTAATATTGGCAACTCTTCTCTGGTGGACTCCGCTCTTGGATGACAAGACAAACCTGCCGTAGCTAAAGAACGATCGTAGCCACGATTTTTTTCAAAAAATTCTCTTTCTTCTGTTGATAAATCGAAACCGAGGGAAGTTGCCAAGCCAAAATCAGCAAAGTAAAGGCAATCTCCATCTGTAAGAATATTCCCATGGTGAGCATCAAAATGTATCATGCCTTTACTTTCCATAAAATCGCATGTTGCTTTTAACTCTCTTTCAACCATCTCCATATCAGGCTTTGTTGTATCGCCATCAGAAGCCTGAGGGTGAATATAATAATCTAATCTTGGATTGAGGCCGCTAGATCTTCCAACTGCTTCTAGAAATACAACCACGCCATTAGAAGCGCCATCAATCCCTTTTAAGCGCTCTTTAACGGCTTCAGATCCACCCCAATATCTTGTCATCTCATCTAGCATTTCTTCTTTCATTGGTTCTGGTTTTTCTCTTGGCAATACTGCGTGACCATACATTAGAGGAAAGTTAGGGCATTCATCTTTAAGCACCCAATCAGTAGTCATTTTATGAGCCTCTAATTCACGCCACGCGCCAAATCCAGCAGATCCAACTCCGTATTGATAATATGTTGGTAGATCAAATAAGTTTGCTGTTGATTCTGGATTTGCCATTTCAAGATCAGAGACAGCGATTTGTTTGGCGAATACTGGAACGCCATCTATCTCAAGCTTCACAGCTGTTCCGCCGATTCCGGAATGTACTTGAGTTGCATCTTTAAGCATTACAGCAAGACCTTCGCTGCCAAGCTCTTCAATTTTTCTAGAAACTTTTTCGTGTTCTGCGCGACGCCCTGCTAATGTTTTCATAGGATTGATTTATTCGAATAAATTCATGCTCAAAAACTTTCATACATTATTCAAAACTAGCTAGAAAAAGCAACTTGCAAAAAATTAAAAGTTCGAAAATGGGTCGCTTGCAGTAGCAGTTGAAAAATTTGATATGAATCCTTCAAGCCCATTATTTTCAAGGCTTAACTTTTTTAAAAAGGTTAAGTCTTGGCAAAAATTCTTGCGGTGGGGCGAAACAAATTCTCCAAATCTCCGTTTTAGCTTAACCTTATTTTGAGCAGCAATATCAAGGCTCTAGAAGTTAATATTGCTAAAAAATATTGAGTGATTCTCCTTTTTAATTAGAAAAATCAGTTTTTGATCATCTCTTCTGAAGAATTTTAGACAACAAAAAATGTTCTCCAGTAAAGCATTAGCAAGTGTTGATGAGGATTTTTCTATGCTAGAAAATGAAGGATCGTAAGGACAATTTTTGAGGATAGCTTAACTAAAAATCCCCAAAAAGTTCGAAAATGAGACAAAAGTTACGCATGCTGGCTATGGCGGAGAGGAAGGGATTCGAACCCTTGATACAGTATTACCCGTATACCTTCTTAGCAGGAAGGTGCCTTCAGCCTCTCGGCCACCTCTCCATATATTTTTCAAGAGAGGGGCAAGGTAGGGGCGAGTTGGTTTTCGTCAATGGGAAATCTGGCGCGGGTTTTTTTGTTCTCTTGAGTGGCTTTCTTTATTATTCTGGCGAAAGCGAGAAGTTGGGGGATCTAATAATTTACTTCGAGTGCGCTTTTCTGGATCCCCGCTTTCGCGAGGATGACGGGAAAAAGGATGGTGGGTCGAAGATTGTTGAAAATTACGTGCTAACGAGTGTGCTTTTCTGGATCCCCGCTTTCGCGAGGATGACAAGGAAAGAGGATGACGGGGAAAAAGGATGATGCGGAAAGGGTATGGTGGGCCGAAGATTGTTGATAAAATTACGTGCTAAAAAAATCTCCATTGCCAATTATTTCTGGCAAAAATAGAAAACTGCAAAAATCAATATTTAGTAGGTCTTTCTGGTTTATCACACTAGATGTAGTCAAAATCGCATTAAAATCATTTTCTCCAATGTCAAAAAAAACATCAGCAAAAACAGTAAAAACTTTCGCAGAGCAAGCGGCCATTAAGTCTTCCTTGGGCAAAAATTTTGTCGTAAAGGTCGACAATAAGAACGACGACAAGTTGAGTAATTTCGGCAAGGCGGTTTTGAAAGATCGTTACTTGATGCCGGGCGAATCTTACCAAGATTTATTTGCGCGCGTCGCCGCTTATTATGCCGATGACCAAGATCACGCTAATCGTCTTTACCACTACATTTCGAATTTGTGGTTTATGCCAGCAACACCGATTTTGAGTAATGGTGGCACTGATCGCGGCTTGCCGATCTCCTGTTTTTTGAATGAATCTTCCGACTCACTCACCGGCATCGTTGAGTTGTGGAATGAAAATGTGTGGCTCGCTTCAAAGGGCGGTGGCATCGGTAGTTATTGGGGCAATCTCCGTTCGATCGGCGAAATTGTGCGTGGTAATGGTAAAACTTCCGGCATTATTCCATTCATTAAAGTAATGGATTCGCAAACTTTGGCCATTTCGCAAGGCAGCCTCAGGCGTGGCTCGGCAGCTGTTTATTTGCCGATTCATCATCCAGAAATTGAAGAATTTATCGACATTAGAAGACCTACAGGTGGCGATCCAAATCGTCGCTCACTCAATCTTCACCACGGCGTGTCGATCACTGATGAATTCATGCGCGCAGTTGAAAAAGATGGCGACTTCGAATTGAAAAGTCCGCATAGCGGCAAGGCGATTGAGGTGGTTAAGGCGCGTACTCTTTGGATCAAATTACTTACTGCTCGCGTTGAAACAGGAGAGCCTTATTTGCTTTTCGTTGACGCCGTTAACCGCGCGATTCCAGAGCATCAAAAAAAGCTCGGCCTTCAAGTTAAAACCTCAAATCTTTGCAGTGAGATTACTTTGCCGACCGGCCTTGATCATCTTGGTAAAGACCGCACCGCAGTGTGCTGCCTATCTTCGCTCAATGTAGAATTTTACGACGAGTGGAAAGATAACGACAAAATTCTCGAAGATGTGATGCGCTTCCTCGACAATGTCTTGCAAGATTTTATCGAAAAAGCGCCAGATTTAATGGTTAAAGCTAAATATTCGGCAATGCGCGAACGCTCTGTTGGCCTAGGCGTAATGGGTTTCCATTCTTTCCTTCAAAGCAAAAATGTTCCACTCGAATCTGCGATGAGCAAAGTTTGGAATAAGAAAATTTTTCAATTCATCAAACAAGGAGTTGACCGCGCTTCAAAAGTTTTGGCGAAAGAAAGAGGCGCTTGTCTAGATGCGGCAGAAGTTGGAATTGAAGAAAGATTTTCGAATAAATTAGCAATCGCTCCTACTGCTTCGATCTCAATCATTGCCAATAATTCTTCGCCTGGAATTGAGCCATTCGCGGCAAATTCTTTCACGCAAAAAACTCTCACCGGCTCATTCAATGTGCGAAATAAAAACCTCGTCAAATTACTCGAAACGAAAGGAAAAAATTCGGAAGATATTTGGTCGTCAATCACGATAAATGAAGGCTCAGTTCAGCATTTAGATTTTCTTGACGAGCACGAAAAATTAGTGTTCAAAACTGCGCAAGAAATGGATCAGCGCTGGGTTATTGATCTTTCCGCCGAGCGTCAAGAATACATTTGCCAAGCACAAAGTTTGAATGTTTTTTTGCCGGGGAATGTGTCAAAAAAAGTTTTACACGAAATCCATTTTCGCGCTTGGCAGAAGGGTTTGAAGAGTTTGTATTACTGTCGCTCAACTTCAGTTCAGCGTGCAGACAAGGTTTCAAATAAGGGCGAAAAGCACGAGTTAGACGTGTCGGTTCAGAATAATGGCGACGGAAAAAAAGAGTATGATGAGTGCTTGTCTTGCCAGTAAATAATTGACGCTGATTGAATCTTTTTCTGGTTGATCGCGAAGTTGAAATCAAAAAAATCTGGGTAGTTTTCCTTGGTTTCAACTCAGATCAGCCAGCAAAAAATGGCAAAAATTAACCCAATCAAATAATGCCAAAATCAAATTTCTTCACCAGGCATCTTCGCGACATTAACGAATCCTACTTTGTGCACACGTTCCACGCGCTTGGTTTTGCACGTGATTCATTAATTGCTTTTTGTTGTTTTTTCATTCACTCAATTCTGCCATTTATTTTTCTTACTGCCGGCAGCTCAATAACCAGAAGGCTTCTTGATAGAATTAATTTCAGAACAAAATTAATTAAACTTTCGATCGCCAACGAAAAACACGTGGCGATTGTTGGATTCGGGCTTGGCGGGCTAGTTACATTTTTTAATTTAGTAAAAAATCACCAAGAAAATTCAGGAAAATTAGTTGTTAGAATTTTTGAGAAATCTCCACTGTTTTTAAAAGGAAACGCTTACTCAACCAAGAATCCAAATCATCTTCTCAACGTGGTTGCAAACCGCATGGGAGTAGTGGAAGAAGACCAGGGGCATTTCTTCAAATGGCTCTGCGCAAAAGGTTACAATTACCAAGAAAATGATTTTGTTCCGCGACAAATTTTCGGAATTTATCTCGAAGATCTTTTGCAAACTGCACTGAGAATCGCCGAGAAAAAAAACATCTCTTACGAATTTCGTATCAAAGAAATTTCCGAAATTACGGATAAAAAAAATTATTTTTGGATCGACGGTGACCTCCACCAGTCATGCGTTCTTGCCATTGGTCCGCAATTAAAAGACTCAAAAAAAAGCTTCTGGCGCATTGATCTAGAAAGTTATTTGGCTGACGAAGAAATTCACATTTTAGGCTGCGGATTAACCGCAATCGACGCAGTAATTTCTTTGCGTGATCTTAAATATTCTGGAAAAATTTTCTTACATTCGCGTCGCGGAATTTTGTCGCAACCGCACAAACTTTTTTCCAATCAAGAAAAAGTAGAATCGCCGCTAAACCCTGAGGATTCTGATTTGCCGCTCTCACAAATTTTTAGAAAATTTATTAACGCCTGTAAAAAATCTTCCGACTGGCGTCTCGTTTTTGATGCCTTTCGTCCGCGTACACAAAAATTTTGGATGGTGCTAGATCTGGAAAAGAAAAAGCGTTTTATGCGCCACTGTTTTCGTTTGTGGAATGTGCATCGTCACCGCTGTCCTGAGTCGCAATTTAAGGTGATTGAAGGCATGATGAAGTCAGGACAGCTAAGCATTCAAAAGGGTAGGGTAAGTAAAGAAAAAATGATTGATTGCACCGGCTTTGATTACGGATTTGAGTCGGATTTAATCGGCAATTTGCTAAAAAATAATTTAGTAAAATTCGACGATTTACGCGCCGGATTGCTTCCTCAGCGCGAAAATATTTTCTTCACCGCGGGATTAAATTTTGGTAGCTTATTCGAGATTACCGCCGCGCCAGATATTGCTCCGCATGCTAAAAAAATTGCGGATAAGATTATTCCTTTTCGTTTTTAATTTAGGAGAGCGCCGCCTCGGATCTGCACCCAATCTTCTCCCATCCCTTCGCAGGCGGAGGACGGGAGAAGATTGGTCGTGAGTTAGTTTTTGATAAAAGTATCGTAAGCATCACTCAAAATCGTCGCGATTTTTCTATTTTTCTTACCGCCGATTTCTCTTTCGTCAATTTTTGATGCGGGGCGTAGGATCAGGCTAGAGCTAGTTAAAAACACCTCGCTCGCATTGTACATTTCTTCGACAGAGAAATTTCTTTCTTCAACTTCGATCCCTTTTTCTTGCGCAATTTTAATGAAGCGATTGCGCGTTATGCCCTGTAAAATCAGGCTATCAGGCGCCTTGGTGATTAATGTTCCTTTTGCATCAACAATAAAAATATTAGCAAAAGTTCCTTCGGTAACAATTCCGTCGCGCACAAAAATTGCGTCGTCAAAGCCAGAATCTTTCGCTTTTTGATTAATGAAGCTCGAAGCAAAAAGTGCGACGGATTTAATGTCGCAACGTTTCCAGCGAATGTCTTCGTGAGTCATGAAGGTGTAGCCTTGCACAAATTCTTCAGGAGCAACTTTTTTACGTGGAGAGACGGTCGCAGAAATTGTTGGACGCAAATCTTTTGGCATCCAAGGAACTCGATTTGTTGCGCCACGCGTAACCTGCATGTAACAAGTTCCGGCGTCTAAATTATTTTTTACGAAGAGTTCAAATTGAATTTTCTGAAATTCTTCTGCGGTAAAATTATGCTCAATTTTCATCTCGCGTAGTGAGCGAAAAAAGCGTTCGATATGCGCGTTGCCGTCGATCAATTTTCCATTTTCGAAAAGCGTAACTTCGTAAGCGCCGTCAGCGAATTGAAAGCCGCGATCTTCAATATGCACGAGGCAATTTTCATGCGGAAGGAACTGGCCGTTGAGGTAGGAGATGCGAGACATATCAAAACAAAATTAAATCTTCATTGCTGAGCTTCACTCGCAATGACGAGAAAAAAGGTGGTAGTTATTTTTTAAGAATTGACTTCCCGGCATATTTTGCCCGGCTGCCAAGATGTTCTTCGATGCGAATCAATTCGTTGTATTTTGCAGTGCGATCAGAGCGACAGAGAGAGCCAGTCTTGATCTGGCCGGCATTTGTGGCGACGACGATGTGAGCGATTGTGGTATCTTCAGTTTCGCCAGAACGGTGAGAAATGATGTTGTTGTAACCGGCGGATTTCGCCAAATTAATTGCAGCGAGAGTTTCGGTTAGAGTACCGATTTGATTGACCTTAACCAACATTGCATTGGCCATTTTTTCGTCGATTCCTTTCTGCAAAATTTTTGGATTCGTTACAAAAAGATCGTCACCAACAAGTTGAATTTTTTTGCCTAATTTTTCTGTGATGCTCTTCCAGCCAGCAAAATCATGCTCTGCACAGGCATCTTCGATTGAGAAGATTGGATAATTATTTACCAAATCTTCGTAGTAAGAAATTAATTCTTCTGAAGTAAGTGTGCGATTTTCGCCGGCTAAAAAATATTTTTCATCGCGGTAAAATTCTGAAGAAGCAGAATCGAGCGCTAGAACAACATCGGTGCCGAGCTTGCAACCCGAAGCCTCAGTGGCTTTTATAATGTAATCCAAAGCTTCTTTTGCCGAATCTAAATTCGGCGCGAATCCGCCTTCATCGCCAACATTTGTGTTGTGGCCATTTTTTTTCAAAAGTGACTTTAAGTGCTGAAAAATTTCAGCACCGATACGAATTGCGTCCTTGATTGATGAAGCTCCAACTGGCATCACCATAAATTCCTGAATGTCGATTTTATTGTCTGCATGTTGACCGCCATTGATAATATTCATCATTGGCACTGGCAAAATTTGTGCATCATTTCCACCTAAATATTCGAAGAGAGGAATTTTTTGTGAGGCGGCTTGAGCCTTAGCGCAAGCGAGTGAAACAGCAAGAATTGCGTTAGCGCCAAGTGAAGATTTATTTTCTGTTCCATCCATCTCGATCATTATTTGATCGATCTCTTTTTGTCTGCTGGCGTCAAAGCCGATAAGCTTCGCGGCGATTTTTTCATTCACATTGGCAACGGCTTTTAAAACGCCTTTGCCCAAAAATCTTGTTTTATCGCCATCGCGAAGTTCGCAGGCTTCAAGGCTGCCGGTTGAAGCGCCAGAAGGGACGGCAGCGATTGCGCAAGATCCGTCGATTAAATGTATTTCTGCTTCCAGCGTTGGAAAGCCGCGTGAATCAAGGATTTCGCGGGCTTTAATGCGTGAGATTATTGTCATTGCTGATTGCTTATTTAAGGGGGAGCGGCAATTTCTTTGCCTTCCAAATAATGTCAAATTTCCAAAAAATGTTTCGTATTATTTTCATCGTGATTTTGGTTTTGATTGCAATTCCACTCGTTAATAAGGGCAAAAATTACTGGGATGAAAAAATACAAAAGGCAAAATCTCTCGGCCAAAGCGCTGAGAAAGCTGTGCGCTACGGCATTAAAGAGGCGAAGGAAAAATAACTTTTCATTTATTTTCTGCCTGAATAGGTTGTCCCTCATCCCCTTAAAATTTCTAAACAAAAACACTCGCTTTAACCAGGCAAGACCTGGGCCAATCGAGCTGCTAATTTTTCAGAGAATATGTCCAAACAAACCTTCCAACGCACCAAACCACACGTAAACATCGGAACCATCGGTCACGTTGATCACGGTAAAACAACTCTTACCGCTGCAATCACAACCTATCTTTCTAAAAGTGGTTTAGCTGAAAAAAGAAGTTACGATCAAATCGATGCTGCTCCAGAAGAAAAAGAACGCGGTATTACAATCAACACCGCTCACGTTGAATATGAAACTAAAGCTCGTCACTACGCTCACGTAGATTGTCCAGGTCACGCCGATTATGTTAAAAATATGATAACAGGCGCTGCACAAATGGATGGCGCTATTCTAGTTGTATCTGCTGCAGATGGCCCAATGCCACAAACTCGTGAACACATCCTTCTTGCCAAACAAGTTGGCGTTCCTTCCCTCGTAGTTTTCTTGAACAAAGTTGACATGGTTGAAGATGTTGAACTTCTTGAACTAGTTGAAGTTGAGATTCGCGAACTTCTTAGCAAATACGACTTCCCTGGCGACACTATTCCAATCATCAAAGGATCTGCACTTAGATCTCTTGAAGGCGACACTTCTGAATTAGGCGAGCAATCTATCCAAGCTCTAATGGACGCTGTTGATTCTTACATTCCAGAACCAAGAAGACCAATCGAGCTTCCATTCCTAATGCCAATTGAAGACGTGTTCTCAATCTCAGGAAGAGGAACAGTGGTTACCGGAAGAATCGAGCGCGGTATTGTTAAAATTAACGAAGAAATCGAAATCGTTGGTATCAAGCCAACTCAAAAAACTACCTGCACCGGAATCGAAATGTTCCGCAAACTTCTTGATGAAGGACGCGCAGGTGACAATGCCGGAGTTCTTCTTCGTGGTACTAAAAAAGAAGATGTTGAAAGAGGTCAAGTTCTTTCCAAGCCAGGTGCAATCACTCCTCACACTCACTTCGAAGCAGAAGTTTACATCCTTACTAAAGAAGAAGGTGGACGTCACACTCCATTCTTCAAAAACTACCGTCCTCAATTCTACTTCAGAACAACAGATGTTACTGGCTCAGTAACTCTTAAAGAAGGAACTGAAATGGTAATGCCTGGAGATAACGTGCGCCTAACGGTTGAACTTATCGCTCCAATTGCCATGGAAGAAGGACTCAGGTTCGCCATCCGTGAGGGTGGAAGAACTGTTGGGGCTGGGGTGGTTTCTAAGATTTTGAAATA
>CAIQBQ010000107.1 GCA_903870105.1 uncultured Alphaproteobacteria bacterium
CAAATCTTCGCTTCAACCCCGCACTTTTGATGGCGAGCTTAAACATGAGTACCGGGGTCTTCTGTGTTGGCGTGAAAGAAAATGAAATGCTGATTCACGCCATAGATCCTTCTTATTTCAAAAAATGCGATTTCCAAAAAATCTGCCTAAATCTGCGCAATATCAATGACGATAATCTCATCTAAAATCACCGCACTCAAAGCTGAAATAGCCAAACATGACTTGGCTTACCACACTTTGGATGCGCCAATTATTTCTGACGCAAAATATGATGAATTGCGTCGCGAGCTCGAAAAATATCGTGAGGAATTTCCAGAATTTTTTGTTGAAGATGATGAGTCAGTTGGCGGGAAAACTTTAGAAATTTTTTCAAAAGTAAAACACAGCAAGCCAATGCTGTCGCTAGCTAACGGCTTTTTGCGTGAAGATATCGAGGATTTTATTTTGCGCGTAAATCGTTTTTTAGGTGAAGAAATTTTGGATTTTTTCTGCGAAACAAAAATTGACGGACTCTCTTTTTCAGCGCGTTTTGAAAATGGAAAATTCGTACGAGCAGCAACGCGTGGCGATGGTTTTTTTGGTGAGGATGTAACCGAAAATCTAAAAACAATTCTTGGATTTCCTCAGGAATTACGCGGAGAAAATTTACCAAAAATTTTTGAAATTCGCGGTGAAATATACATGAGCAAAGAAGATTTTGCTGCGCTTAATTCTCGTCAAGAAGAGCAGGGCGGAAAGATTTTTGCTAACCCGCGCAACGCCGCAGCTGGCTCTTTACGCCAACTTGATTCAAGCGTTACCGCTTCGCGTAAATTGAGTTACTTTGTCTACTCGCTCGGCGAAGTTTCGCCTAACTTTTTTTGTAACTCACAAGCTGAATTACACCAAAAATTGCAGGCATTCGGATTTCAAACTGAACCACATTCTAAGCTGTGTCATAGCCTAGATGAAATTCTCGAGCTTTACCAAAAAATCGCCGATTGCCGCTACGAACTTTCTTATGACATCGACGGCATGGTTTACAAAGTGAACGAGTTTGCTCTTCAGGAAAGGCTTGGATTTGTCGCGCGCTCTCCACGTTTTGCTATTGCCCACAAATTTCCGGCAGAAAAAGCAAAAACCGAAATCGAAAATATTTTAATCCAAATCGGCAGAACTGGCGCGCTCACGCCAGTCGCGGTTTTAAAACCAGTTAACATTGGTGGAGTTATCGTTTCGCGCGCGACTCTGCACAACCAAGACGAAATTGCGCGCAAGGATGTTTGTGTTGGCGATGTGGTCGTGATTCAACGAGCGGGAGATGTTATTCCGCAAGTTCTTGAAGTTGATCTGAGTAAGAGAAAATTCGATGCCAAAAATTTTATTTTTCCAAAAAATTGTCCAGTTTGTGGATCTGAAATTGTGAAGAATGAAGAGGATGTTGTGCTACGATGCTCCGGAGGCTTGTCTTGTAAGGCGCAACTTAAAGAGACGCTAAAACATTTTGTTTCGAAAGATGCTTTTGACATTACGGGCTTAGGTAAAAAGCAGATAGAGAACTTTTTTCTTGAAGGCAGAATCAAAAATTTTGCTGAGATTTTTACCCTCGAAGAGCGCGAAAAAACTGCCGAAAATCCACTACGTACAAAATTAGGATGGGGCGAAAA
>CAIQBQ010000108.1 GCA_903870105.1 uncultured Alphaproteobacteria bacterium
TTAAAAATTTCCGGACGCGCTTCGTCAAAAGTGATTATTGGCAAAGAATCTGTTTTTGCTTTTTTAACTTTTTTTACGATTTCTTCCGCTGAATCGGTAAGATTAATTCGTGATAAATCCGATTCATCCGACTTGCTCATTTTTCTTGTTCCATCTTGTAGAGACATGATGCGCTTGACTCCAGACACAATCATCGGATCAGGTAGCTTAAAATATTCACAAGCAAAACGACGATTAAATGCGCCGGCAATGTCGCGAGTTAATTCAAGATGTTGTTTTTGATCTTCGCCAACTGGAACTAAATCTGCTTTGTAGAGAAGGATGTCGGCGGCCATTAAGACCGGGTAAGAGTAGAGTCCAAGATAAGATGAGCCAGTTTCTGCATAAAATTTAAAATCTTCCTGACTCAATTCTTTCGAGTGGTCGTATGCATCACCTATCCTTTCACGAGGGGTCTTGGATTTTTCTTTAAACTGCGTCATCCGATTCAACCAACCCATTGGTGTCAAAGTGCCAAGAACCCAGGCCAATTCAGCATGTTCAGCCACTTCACCTTGTACAAAAAGTGTAGTTTTTGCCGGATCCAATCCGCAGGCCAAATAAACAGCGGCAGCGTCTAAAATATTTTGACGAAGCACTTTTGGATCTTGGGGCAGGGTGATTGCGTGCAAATTCATGATGCCGAAAATGCAGTGATGCGTTTCTTGCAAGTCAATCCAGTTGCGGATTGCGCCAAGATAATTTCCGAGATGAAGATTGCCGGTTGGCTGGATTCCAGAGAAGACGGTTTTCATTTTTAAGTCAGTTGTCATTCCCGCGAAGGCGGGAATCCAGAAAATTAAACGATCTGAGTTTATTGGAAGTGAGCACTGAATCCCCGCCTTCGTGAGGATGACAGGGAAGGTTGTCTTTAAAGGCGGCGCAACTTACGGTCGCGATCTTGTAAGGCAAGCGGGTGATCGCTGGTTTTAATTTGGAAACAGATTTGAAAATCAGAGGAAAGTCCGGACTCCACGAGAGAATGATACCAGCTAACGGCTGGCCACGTCGGTTCGAATAAAATAGGACAGTTGAGGGAAAGTGTCACAGAGAATATACCGCTAAGTCGCAAGACCAGTAAGGATGAAAACGCGAGGTAAGAGCTCACGCGCTTGTGTGGTAACACACATTTGGAAAAACCCTATCTGGAGCAAAGTCAAATAGGAATGGCTGGGCTTTAATGCTCAAGTGCGCTCTCGCACTGCTATTCGGGTAGACTGCTTGAGCCTAGTGGCAACGCTAGGCCTAGATGAATGATCACCACCCGGCAACGGGCACAGGATCCGGCTTACAGCTTGCCTTACATTTTTTTATTGAGTCAGCGAAGAGATAAAAAATCGCACAACTTGAATCTTGTCTTCTTTAGCAAATTCAATTTCTAAATCTTCTTTTTCACGCTTTAATTTAACCGAATTTTCGTCATTTTCAGATACTCTCCATCCCATTTCGGGCAAGGTTTTTAAGTAAAAAAATTTAACTTGTTTTGGCTCAAGATTTGTCGAGTAACTAGATGTAATTATGCTGCCAGAAGCTGAATCAAATCCTAAAGCGCCGTCGTAAATTTTTTCCATTCCAACTAAAAGAGGAATGTCTTCACTGCCTTGCACAAAGTCTTCAGAGGCAAGAGGCTCTTCGACTGAATTGTGAGTTTCTTGCTGAAATTTCTTCTCTAATTTTGGCGAATCAATGCAGGAAAAAAGTAAAAAAAATGGAACGAGAAGAAGAATTTTTTTCATTATCACTTTTGACATTGGTTGCAGAAAAAGCTGGAGCGGCCGTTTTGCACGATTCTTTGGATCAGGTTTTTACATTGCAAACATTTTCCCTTGGCGCGTCCGTAAACTTTAAATCCGTCCTGAAATTTTCCGGAATTTCCGTGTGAGTCAATGTAATCAGAAATTGACGAGCCCCCGGCCTTAATGGCCGCTTTGATTATTTTTTTTATTGAGGAGATTAGTTTTTCGATTTCGTTTTTTGCGAGCGAATCAGAATTGCGTAGCGGAGAAATTCCAGAATCGAAGAGAGATTCATTAGCGTAAATATTGCCAACACCTACAACCACATGGTTGTCCATGATCGTGTTTTTGATATTGGTTTTTTTGCTGCGTAATTTTTTGGCGAAGTCGGTAAAATTAAATTCTTTCTCGAGTGGCTCTGGTCCTAGCTTTACAAGCATTTTATGTTTTAAGAGATCTTTAGTTTTTACCAAATCAACAAACCCAAAACGACGTGGATCGTTAAAAACTAACCAAGTTCCGTCAGTAAATTCATGGGCGAAGTGATCGTGTTTTAACTTAGAAAATTCTTGCTCGATAGTAATTCTTCCGCTCATTCCCAGATGAATAATCAGGCTTAAATCATTGCTCAGATTAATAATTAAGTAACGTGCGCGGCGAAAAATTTCTGAAATCTTTGCACCTTTTAAGGCTTGAAAATCAAGGCTGGTTTCTAATCTTAGTTTCTTTTCGGAGCGAAAAATTTTCGTGATTTTCTTTCCGACAATATTTTCTAATCCGCGACGGATCGTTTCTACTTCAGGCAATTCAGGCATATGAGTCACAAACTTACTCTTCCAACTAGCGCGACAGATAATCGCGTTTTACTTCACAGCTGCTGCGCACCTTGCGCAGGAGACTTGATGGAGCGAATGAAAGAATCGGGAATTGAGGTTACGATTTTTTTCTACAATCCGAATATTCATCCAAAAAAGGAATATGAAATTCGTAAAGAAGAGAACATTCGTTTCGCTGAAAAACTTGGAATGCCATTTATTGATGCGGATTACGATGTGCAAAATTGGTTCAAGCGCGCCAAGGGCTTAGAATGGGCGCCAGAAAAAGGAGAGCGCTGCACAAAATGTTTCGACATGCGCTTCGAGCGCACCGCGCTTTATGCTTTTGAAAATGGCTTTACGACAATTAGTTCGTCGCTCGGAATTTCGCGCTGGAAAGATATGAATCAAATTAACGAATGCGGAATTCGCGCGGCAAAAAATTACGAAGGTATTTCTTATTGGACTTACAATTGGCGCAAAGAAGGTGGGGGAGCCCGCATGTATGAAATTGCTAAGCGCGAAGAATTTTACAAACAGGAATATTGCGGTTGTATTTTTTCCCTTCGCGATTCAAACGCCTGGCGCGTAAAAAATGGTCGTGAAGAAATTAAAATCGGCGAAGAATTTTACCGCGATATTTTAGCAAACCAATCAACTAACTAATTTTATGAAACTTCTAAAAATTATTTCTCTTTTTGTGTTTTTGTCTTGTTCGGCACAGGCAAAAAATGTGGTGATTCTTGCCACTGGCGGAACTATCGCCGGAGCTGGCGATTCATGTGTTGGTTCAAAATATGCGCCGGGAAAAGTTGGTATTGATCAAGTCGTAAAAAACATTCCAGGGCTTAATAAGCTCGCCGATATTCAAGTTGAGCAAGTTATGCAAATTGCGAGCCAAGACATGAATAATGAGGTATGGTTAAATATTGCAAAAAGAGTAAATGAGCTTCTTGCGCAGAGCTCGGTACAAGGTTTGGTTATTACTCACGGCACTGACACTCTCGAAGAAACGGCATATTTTTTGAATCTTGTTGTGAAGAGTAAAAAGCCGGTGGTGCTAGTTGGCGCAATGCGTCCTTCGACTTCACTTAGTTCAGATGGTGCGTTAAATCTTTACAATGCAGTTGCTCTTGCCGCTTCAAAAGATGCTTACGACAAGGGTGTTTTGGTAATGTTTAACGACGAAATTTTTGCCGCACGCGACGTGGCAAAAACCAACACAACAAATGTTTCGTCATTCAAAGCGCTTAATTCTGGCATGATTGGAACGGTGCTTTACGGCGCAGTAAAATTTTACTACAGCCCACTTCGCGCTCATACTAATCAGACAGTTTTTGATGTTAGAAAAACAGAATCTTTGCCGAAGGTTGAAATCATTTACGCTCACGCTGGTGTTGATGTTAGCGTGATTGATTACTTAGTTGAATCAGGAGCGAAAGGAATAATTTTAGCGGGAGTTGGCGATGGAAATATCAGTAAACTCGGAGTAGAAAAACTTGCGGCAGCGGCAAAAAAAGGAGTGTTAATTGTGCGCAGCTCGCACCTTGGTTCTGGTTTAGTTGAGCCTAATGTTGAGATCGAAGACGATAGCCTGGGTTTTATAACAGCGGATAATCTGAGTCCGCAAAAGGCAAGAATTCTGGCGATGTTAGCGCTGACTAAGACTAATGATGTGAAGAAGGCGAGGGGGATGTTTGCTAAATATTAGGCAAATCAACCAAAGTAAATTCTTGATAAGTATTGGAGCGGGCGAAGGGATTCGAATCCTCGACATTCACCTTGGCAAGGTGACACTCTACCACTGAGCTACGCCCGCATACTTATTTCCCTAATGAAAGGGTCGTGCAACGTAGGGACGAGGAAAATAATTTGCAAATGGCGAAGTCATAAATAGTTTCAATCGGCTTTCTAGCCTTTATTTTCAAGCTCTCGTTCAATATGAAAATTTTCAAAATTCGCTACATTCTTCTTTTGGCATTGCTTACATCTTGTGTTGAAACCGTAGTTATTGGTTCAATTGGAGGTGGAGTTTTAGCGTCGCGCGAGAAAACCATGCAAGACACACGCAGCGACGTCATGATTGCTGTGACGCTTAGTGCAGACTTCATTAGTCATGGTTTAAAAATGCCAGGAAACTCAGTAAATTTTACTGTTAATGAAGGCAGAGTATTGCTTACCGGCATCGTTCGCGATCCACAAAAAGCTAAAATCGCACAAGATATTTCTTGGATGGTAATGGGTGTGAAAGAAGTAATTGACGAGATTCAGCCGCATGAAGAGGGAATGTTTTTTAAAGACTTTTCTTCCGCTTTTCGTGATTACTTAATCAGTGCCAAAGTAGAGTCGAAGCTACTAATGACGCGCGATGTGATCTGGCCAAATTATAAAATTACCACAGTGGGAAGTACGGTTTATTTGCTTGGCGTAGCGGTTAATGATTTTGAAATGCAACGAGTGCTGACAATTGTTTCTAAGGTTTACGGTGTTGAGAAAGTTGTTAATCACGTGCTATTAAGAGATGATCAAAGAAGACGCGGATAACAAAATTATTACTTTCGGTTGTCGCTTAAATTCTTACGAATCTGAAGCAATCAAAGAAGCTCTAAAAAAAACTGATCAGAAAAATCTTTTAGTTTTTAATTCTTGCGCAGTAACCGCAGAAGCTGAGCGCGAGCTTCGTTCTGCCGTGCGTCGTGCTAAGCGCGACAATCCTGATGTTAGAATTGTTGTAACTGGTTGTGCCGCCCAAATAGATCCAGAAAAATACGCGAAAATGGCAGAAGTGGATTTGGTTTTGGGTAATGCAGAAAAGTCGAATTCAGAAAGCTATAATTTCTCCAACACCCTTCCGCCGGTTGAGCGCAGTCGAAACCAAGGACGAAGTCACGATTCCGACATCGCCCACAAAGATCAAATTTTCTTCGCCGCAAAAAAATCTGCACAAATTTTTCTAACCCCCAACGAGACCTCTAAAATCAAGGTCAATGACATCATGTCCGTGCGCGACACAGCTCCGCAACTTGTCTCTTATTTTGAAAATAGAACCCGCGCTTTCCTCGAAATTCAGAATGGTTGTAATCACCGCTGCACTTTTTGCGTAATACCGTTTGGCCGTGGAAATAGCCGCTCAGTGGCATTTGGTGAAATAGTTTCGCAAGTAAAAAAAATGGTCGCCGCAGGTCACCAGGAAGTAGTTTTTACCGGCGTAGATATTTCTGGTTACGGCGAAGATTTGGCAGTGCCGATTACTTTATCGAGCATGATTAAGCGTTTGCTCAAGCTGGTTCCTGAGCTTCCACGTTTGCGACTTTCTTCAATCGATGTCGCTGAAATTGACGACAAAAATACTGGGGAATTTTTTGAAATTTTGCGCGATGAACCGCGTTTTATGCCTTATTTGCATCTCAGTGTTCAGTCGGGAGATGACGTGATTTTGAAGCGAATGAAGCGTCGTCATAATCGCCAACAAGTTTTAGATTTTTGTGCTAAGGCGCGCCAAATCAGGCCAGAAATCACTTTTGGCGCTGACATCATTGCTGGTTTTCCAACTGAAACCGACGAGATGTTTCAAAATTCTGTGCGCTTAATTGAAGAAGCTGGAATTATTTTTACTCATATTTTTCCTTATTCAAAACGCGATGGAACCCCAGCTGCCAAGATGCCGCAGGTTAATGGAAAAATAATTAAAGAGCGCGGGAAAATTTTGCGCGAGACCGGAGTGCGTGAATTACAGAAATTTTTAGCCAAGCAAATTGGCAAAAATTTAAGTGTAATTTTAGAGAAAGATGGATTCGGAAAATCAGAAAATTTTCTCGACGTAAAAATCTCACGCGGAAAATCTGGAGAGATCGTTAGAGTCAAAGCTGAAGGGGTCGAAGAGAATTATTTGATTGGAGAATAAATAAAAATTTTGCCTTGATTTTCTACTCTGGTACAAAATTTGCCTAATATCTCAAGAGATCAATCAGAGGGCTATTTTCAATTCACGTGTTTCGGGCATGAACTTGTGAATTGAGTAGAATAATTCATCTAATTCATGAGGTCATGATTTTGTGAGCAGAAAACACTAATTGGTTTTAGTTGCGCTTGCTAATGCACTGCCACATTACTATTTGAAACGGCTGACGCATCTTTAATCTCTAAATTTTTTGGTGGATTTTTTTCTAATTCGCGGCGTGCTTTTTCGAAATCTTTTTGGAATTGTTTATTTTGCATTAAGCCACCAAGAACAATCCGCGAGAGTTGTTCTCCGGCGACAATGTCGTGCGGGTAATGCATTCCAACCAGTACTCTTCTTTGAGCAATTTTTTTAGCGAGTTTTTGTAGGTCAGAAGATTTTTGTGGAATAAGTAGTCCGATGATTTGTGCGCTAACCGAACCATTGCTTGCATGTCCACTTGGATATGACGGGCCTTGGCTTGGAGTGATCAACATATTAACTTTTTTGTCGATGTAAGGACGAGTAATGTTCCAGTGTTCTTTAACATTATCATTTGCCGCTTTTGTTGTTGCAGAGGTGCGGTCAAGCAATTGGTAAAGGTGAGGATAAGACTCTCTTGTTAATGAACGATCGGCGTACAAAACAAAAATTTCTGGGCGAAGATATTTTTCACGCGAAGCCAATTCCAATTCGTTGAGATTGAAATTTTTTTGGAGCTTAATGATTTGTTGAATATCATCTTGTTGCTCTTTGCTATTATCTGCAAAAGGTGGCTCAATCAGGGTTGGTGGAATTGAATTACCTGCGAAATATTTTTCTGTTGTTGCGCTGCAGGCCGAAAGAATTAGAAAAAAGAGCGCAAAAATTTGATGCTTCATTTGAGAAAAATTTGATTTTAAAACATGACAAAACAGAAAAACAAAAATCGCAAACGAACTTTGTCACGCTTAATTGCGGTGCAAGTTTTGTATCAGTATGATTACCACTTAGAAAAAAAATCTTACGAGGAGATTAAGAAAGATTTAATCGAAAATTACATTTTAAATTCTGATGACGAAATTTCTTCTTACCAAGATGAAATTGATGCAATTTTTTTGGATAAGTTGATTGCGGCGCCGCAAATGTTTGTGGAAATTGATCAAGAACTTTCAGCTTTTTTGCAAAAGGGTTGGAGTTTGGGCTCGGTCGACAAAGTAATATTGCAGATTCTGCGTCTTGCAGTTTTTGAATTGCAGATGTTGAAAGATATTCCGCCGAAGGTTGTGGTTGATGAATATGTCGGCATTGCAGCAAGTTTTTTTGATCAGAAAAAAGTTACCTTTGTTAACGCCATTTTGGATAAATTTTTAGATAAATTGAAATGAAATTTCTGAGTTACAAAAAGCAAAAAAAGCAAGATTCCCTTTTCATCGAAGATGTTACCATCTCAGATATTTCTAATACTGTCGGCACTCCATTTTATTGCTATTCACGAAAGAATTTAGTGGAAAATTTTCGGAATTTTTCTGATGCATTCATGCGGGCAGGAATTTCTCAAGAAGGAAGTTTTGGTTATAAAATTTGCTACGCGATCAAGGCCAATTTTAACATTCATCTCGTAAAGATTTTAGCCGAGCTAGGATCTGGAATTGACGCGGTTTCAGCTGGGGAGGTTTTTCGCGCAATCAGAGCGGGGGTTAGTCCGAAAAAAATTGTTTTCGCCGGAGTTGGCAAAACGCGCGAAGAAATTTCTTACGCTTTGAAAAATGGTGTTGAGGAATTTTCGGTTGAGTCTGTGCCGGAAATGTTTTTGTTAAGTGAGGTGGCTGTAAGCTTGAAGAAAAAGGCAAAATTTTCTCTGCGTGTTAATCCGAATGTTGACGCCGGAACTCATGACAAAATTTCTACGGGCAGAAAGGGTGACAAATTTGGCGTGGATATTGAGTTGGCGGAAGAGGTTTATGCGAAAGCGGCAAAGCTGCCAGGTCTTGAGATTCATGGTATAGCAATGCATATTGGTTCGCAGATCACCACAATTGAGCCATTCACTGCTGCTTTCAAAAAATTGCGCGAATTGTGTTTAACGCTGCGCAAAAATGGTCACAAAATTTCCGCTCTCGATTTCGGCGGCGGCATCGGAATTCTCTATAAAAATGAGACTACACTTTTGATTCAAGATTACGTAGATCTGATCAAAGAAATCACCACAGACCTAAAAGTTAAAATCACTATCGCGCCAGGCAGGGCTCTGGTTGGCAGCGCAGGAATTCTAGTAAGTAAAATTATTTTCCTTAAAGAGACTTCGGTAAAAAATTTTGCGATTATTGACGCGGCGATGAATGATTTAATGCGTCCGGGGCTTTACGGTTCTTACCACGAAATTCTTCCGGTGATTAAAAAATCTGGCACGAAATCTAATTACGATTTGGCCGGTCCGATTTGCGAAACGACAGATGTGCTCGCACAAAATCGTGAATTAATTGACCCAAGATCGGACGACTTATTAGCTTTCATTAGTGCTGGCGCTTACGGCTCATCAATGTCTAACGAGTATAACTGTCGCCCGCTTATCCCAGAAGTTTTGGTGGATGGAAATAGTTTTAAGGTGATTCGTCGTCGTCCAAGTTTTGAAGAAATGTTACATTTAGAGGTGGAAGATGAGTAAAAAAATTTTAATCGCCAAAGTCTCTTCACCCTTTGGAATCAGGGGCGAGGTTAAAATAATCGCCTTCTGCGACAATCATCTTAATCTCGAAAAATATTCTCTAACTGATGCCAAGGGAAATGAGATCAGACTTAAAATCAGTAATAAAAATAAAACAGTGATTGGCGCAAGTAATGGAGACCCAATAGTGATTGCGAAAATTGATGGAATCAATGATCGCAATGCTTCCGAGCTTGCACGCAATCTAGAGATTTTTGCCGATCGCGCTGATTTCGAACCGACTTCAGAAGATGAATTCTATTATTCTGACTTAATTGGACTTGATGTTGTTGATGCGAATTCAAAAAAAATTGGTAATATTATCGCCGTCTCAGAATATGGCGCTGGCGGGGTTATTGATATTAAATTCACAGACAATCGAGTTGAAAATTTTCCCTTCAAAAATCAAATTTTTCCGGAAGTAAATCTGCAGAAAAATTTCATCCGGATGGAAGATATTGAGACCGTTGACGGTGATAAAGATTAAAAATTATTATTTGTTATAAAATTCCTGGATCTTTGCGGAAGCGATGATTCAAAAAAATAATTATTAAAATGTTAAAAATATTTCAGATTTCTGTTTTTCTAATTCTTACTTCTTGTGCGCTATCAGGAAGATCTAACGACAAAAGCGTTACTAAATACATCACCGGCGCAACCAAGGTTAATGAGACGAAGGACGTTCACGTAATAAATATTTTCAGAGCGATAGGCACACCAAATAATGTGGTGGCAATCGACAAGTATAAATATTACCAATGGGATTATTCGAGAACGGTTGGAGTTAGCACCATCCTAGGCGGAGGCAGCACCACTTTTTACTGCAAACTTTCTGCAGAGACGCAAAACAACAAGATTAAAACTTTGAATTGGTATGGAAATCAGTGTGATATTTTCCTCGATCTCATTAAGGAATATTTTCAGGATAAGCTCAATGTGGCGATAATTTTGGACGAAGATAGCAAGCAGCAAAGCACCGCGCCTTCCACTGCGCCTTTAGCTCCAAAAGTTGAGAATGTTGTTGAGCAGATAGTGCCAAGAAAATCTGCTGAGAGCGCAAATGTTGTCGACCATCAAGGGGATGCCGCCATTCACTAGACAAGATTTTTGATCGCTTAGAATAACAATTCTGGCGAGCTAAAAAAGAAGACCTTTTCTTTTTTAAAAAAATATTTTTTAGAGCTCTTTGGCCAAGTAAGAAAGCATTCTAAATCTCTGGTGACGCTGTTGACGAAAGAGAGAGGGAAAAAAGTTTCGTTAAAAGGTGATCGATGTATTTTTTGGCTGAGCGATGCTGCAAGTGGAAAAACCAGCAAGGGGATTAATAGGCATCAACACGTGAAGATATTCCAGGGCTTTCAAACAGTCTTTTCTGCTCTTTTTTAAACACGTTTCAAATAGCTCTGATATTTTGTATTTTTACCCTATCGGATTGAATTGATTTTCCCCCTGCTTCATAAAAATAATTCGAGTTGAATTAAGGTTTTTTTAAGCTCTTCTTTGACAACCTTCTCTTGGTCGAAAAAGGAGAATCAGAGGCTAGTCTTTCTTAGTCTTATGGCCCTGACTGTATTGGATGAGGAGTTATTAAGGAGCCTTTATTTTTAAGGCTTAATTAGGCATCTTTGTACTGTGCCATCCTGGTGGATGGCGGGAGTGACGGGACTCGAACCCGCGGCCTCTTGCGTGACAGGCAAGCGCTCTAACCAACTGAGCTACACCCCCTAATAAGTAAGAACAATGATAATAATCTTAGTTTATGAAATAATCTTCCAACTAAGATTGGTGGGTGATGACAGGCTCGAACTGCCGACCCTCTCCTTGTAAGGGAGATGCTCTACCAACTGAGCTAATCACCCATAAATTTTTTTAAGCTAAACCCTGACTTTAATGCCGCTTATCTTATGACTTGCTCAAAAGGATTATTAATCTTTTTGTCTTAGATAAATGTCTCTTGAGCTCTCTCAAAAAGTTACTTTTGCGAGAGTCTCAGAATTTTTTTCCAATAATTCTAAAACAAAATGGTTTTATAAATTTTGGAGAAATTTTTTTAGAAAAAACTCCTTACGCGAATATTTTCGCGTAAGGGTTGGAAACTATTTTACAGAATCTTTCAATGCTTTACCAGCAGCGAATTTTACGCGCTTAGATGCTTTGATTTGGATCTCTTTGCCAGTTTGAGGATTGCGACCTTTTCTAGCGGCAGTTTTTACTACTTTAAAAGTACCAAATCCGATCAAGGTAACTACATCACCTTTTTTAAGAGCTTTAGTAGTTGCTTTAAGAAGAGCTTCTACAGCCGCGCTAGCATCTTTTTGAGAAAGACCAGTTTGGTTGGCAATTTCTTTAATTAAATCTGTTTTGTGCATATTAATGATCTCTTTTGATTAATATTTTGAGGAAAGAAACATGTCACGAAGCAGCTTGTAGACTGGCTCCGTACCAAGTTGCTCCGAGAAATTATTTACGAAAAATTTGAAAGCAACTACTATTCTAAATTATTTTTAGGTGCTGAGACCAAGACTGGTGCGGCTCGACAAAAATAGGTTTTTTTCTGTCACAGTAAAATCAAGATTCTGATCCGTCTCTTCAATCGGCAGATAATCTTGTGAGAGCTGGAAATCAAAGGCTAAACCGATTGTTATAATTTTGGGTTTTTTCTTTTTTAGAGATTCTATTGTACGATCAAAAAATCCGCCACCCATGCCGAGCCTTGATAATCGTAAATCGAACGCAAGTAGCGGTAAAATCAAAAAATCAGGAGAGATTATTTTTCCTTCCGCGGGCTCCTTGATTTTTGTAAAAGATTTATTGGCAACAAATTCAGCCTCTTGATCAAATAAAGTAAATTGTAGCGGTTTATTTGCGGTGATGATTTTTGGATAAGAAAAGAGAATTTGGTTTTTTATAAAATGCTCTGCAATCAGATTAGTTGAAACCTCGCTTGGCATTGCAAGGTAAAGAGAGAAAATTTTATCAGAGTTCTTTTCATAAAATTTGGGCAGAAGATTTTGTAAAAAATTTTCGTTAATTTGTTGCGATCTGGTTTTGATCTCATCTTGCGATAATAACGCCCTCTTGGCTTTAAATATTTTGCGCAGATCAGCTTTGCTCATCAAAGTTTTTGAATTTTTTTTGTTAAATTTCCGATGTAGTTTGCGATATTCTCAATGTTGTCACTCATCGAATTACATACTTCTTGAGAGGTAAATTTCTCTTCTGTTGCAGATATTAATTCTTCTTCCATGGTCAGTGCGGCCATTACTAATAGCATTTTTTCGTCAGAAAATTTTAACGAGAATGATAATTCATCAAGTCTTTGATTTAAGCGTTTAACGAGTTCTAGTAATTTTTCTTTCTCCTCGGTTTTGCAGGCGATTTTGTAGTGCGATTTACCGATTTGGATTTCAACTGTCATATTTTTCGATTACTTCATGAAGCGCTGCTAGATCAACTTCTATCGCTTCAGCTAAATCATTTTTTTGTTGACGAAAATTCTCGATTCTTTGCCCAAGAACTTTGTTTGTTTCGCGTAAAAACTCAGTCTCTTTTCCCAATTCGGATAGCTCTTTTTGTAGGCGATTTATTTCTGTGCCGATGCGAGAAATTACGACTGACTTTGATTCATCATCAGTCGTGAGTAATTCTGGGTTTAAAGACGCTTCGCGAATTTTTTCCTTAACGGCTTCTTCAAGATTTTTTAACGCATCGGATAAATGCTTTCGAGCTTGATTAAATTTGGCTTCACCCTCGAGCTTCATGAGCGATAATCCTTGTTAATTTTGATGTATTCTTCGTTTAAGTCGCATGTCCAAACGACTGCTCTACTTGCGCCAATTCCAAGATTTACAGAAATTTTTACCTCCGATCCGGTAAGATATTTATGAGCTAAATTTTCTACATATTCCGGATGTTTTGCTCCGTCTTTAGTGATTGGATGATCACCAATTTTAATGATTATTTTTTCAGGCGAAGTTTCTGAACAAGATTTTCCAATGGCCATAACGATACGTCCCCAGTTAGGATCTGCCGCCGCAATCGCAGTTTTAACCAAAGGCGAATTGGCGATTGAAAAGGCGACTTCCTTGGCCTGTTCGTAAGTTCTGGCGCCCTCAACTTCGATTTCGATTAGTTTTTTTGCACCTTCGCCATCAATTACAATCATCTTTGCGAGGCCTAAGGCTAATTCGTTTAGCGTGTTTTTAAATTCGGTAAGTTCGAGTGAATGCGAATCAATGATTTCATGGCTTCCAACTTCTTTCGTGGCGAATAATAAAACAGTATCATTCGTTGACTGGTCTGAGTCGACAGTGATTGCATTGAAGCTATGCTCGACAGTTTCTTTGAGTAAAATTTGTAAAGTTGTAGGGCAAATATTGGCGTCGGTAAAAATATAGCCAAGCATTGTCGCCATGTTTGGCGCGATCATTCCCGAGCCTTTAGAAAAACCAATTAGTGTAACATTGTTGCCGGCAATTTTGCAGGTTCTGTTGATTAGTTTTATCTTGGTGTCTGTGGTCATGATCGCTTGTGCAGCCTTGTTCCACGAAGATTCGTTGATGGTAGAATCTTTAACCATTTGCGGGATTGCCGCTTCGATTAATTCAACTTTTAAGGTTTCACCAATTACTCCAGTTGAAGAAATAAGAACTTCTTCCGGCTTACAGCCAAGATCTTTTGCAACTTTATTTGCAGTTCTCAAAACTGCTTCTTCTCCTTCTTTTCCGGTGAAGGCGTTAGCATTTCCGGCATTGACGATTAAAGCTCTAGCCTTGCCGCTTTTGACATTTTTCTTACACCAAACTACGGGCGCTGCAGGCATTGAAGAAGTCGTGAAGACTCCGGCAACATTGGTTGGTCGGTCAAAAGTGATGAGCAAAAGATCATCACGGTTTTTATATTTTAAACCACAATTCGTGGTGCTGATTTTTAATCCTTTAAGCATTAGCAAACTCCTGAATTTTTTTAGTTACTGCAGCGACAATTTCATCGCATGATTTGTTTTCCGCCATTTCTTTCACTAGTGCCGAGCCAACAACCACAGCATCTACACCAATTTGAGAAAATTCTCTAACTTGTTGCGGCGTTTGAATTCCAAAGCCGATGGCGATTGGTAATTTAGAAATTTTTTTCAGGTTTTGTAAATTTTCTACATTATCTTGAGCCTTTGCCATAGTGGTGCCGGTGATGCCAAGAAGTGAAATTAAATATAAAAATCCTCCAGCATTTTTGGTGATTTTTTTCTGACGTTTAAAGTCGGTTGTCGGTGAGATTAGTTTGATTAGATCGAGTTTTGTTTTTGAGATTTGCGGCATAATTTCGTGCTCTTCTTCTTGCGGAAGATCGACGATTAAAAAGCCATCAACTCCAGATTCCTCTGCTTCGACAAAGATTTTATTTAAGCCGAATTTCAAGACTGGATTGTAGTAAGTCATCAGAATCAGCGGAGTTTTTTTGTTAGTCTGGCGAAATTCAGAAACCATTTTTAAGGTTTTTTGAAGAGTCATTCCGTTAGCAATCGAAAGCTTCGCAGCGATCTCGATTGTGGGCCCATCTCCTGCGGGATCAAGAAATGGTACGCCAAGTTCAATCAAATCGGCGCCGGCCGCAGGCATAGCTTTAAGTGTTGCAAGTGAAGTTTCATAATTCGGATCTCCAGCGCAAATGTAAGCAATTAACGCAGATTTTTTTTGAGCGCGAAGCTCTTTGAATTTTTGTTCGATTCGCTTCATTATAATTTCACTCCCAAATGTTTTGCGATGGTGTTGATGTCTTTATCTCCGCGGCCCGAGATGTTGACGATGATGCATTGATCCTTTCTCATTTTCTTTGCGAGTTTACAAGCAAAAGAAACGGCGTGCGATGATTCTAGAGCTGGAATAATCCCTTCTGTTTGGCATAAAAGTTGGAAGGCTTCTACCGCTTCTTCGTCTGTCGCACTAACATATTCTACTCTTTTGGTCTCGTGCAAATGAGCGTGCTCAGGGCCGATTCCGGGATAATCCAAGCCAGCAGAAATCGAGTGCGCGTCTTGAATTTGTCCGTCGGAATTTTGCAGGAAAAAAGTTTTGTTACCGTGTAGAACTGCAATAGAACCCTTGCTGATTGATGCAGAATGCTCATCACTTTCTAGGCCTTTTCCGGCAGCTTCAACTCCGAACATTTTTACTTTGTCTTTGAGGAATGGATGGAATAAGCCAATTGAGTTTGATCCGCCACCGATGCAGGCAACCAAAGCGTCAGGCAATTTTCCTTCAGCTTTTTTAAACTGCACCTTCGCCTCTTTTCCAATCACTGAATGGAAGTCGCGAACCATTGTTGGATAAGGGTGTGGGCCAGTAACGGTGCCAAGCAAATAGTAAGTGTCGCGAGAATTGGCAATCCAATCACGCATCGCTTCATTAATGGCATTTTTTAAACTTTTTGAACCAGTATTAACCGTTACAACTTCTGCTCCGAGTAGCTTCATACGAAAAACATTTTGCGCCTGACGCTCAACATCTTTTGCGCCCATGTAAATCACGCAAGGTAAGGAAAAAAGTGCGCAAACTGTTGCGGTTGCTACCCCATGTTGACCAGCTCCTGTCTCGGCAATGATGCGCTTCTTGCCCATTCTTTTAGCAAGCAAGATTTGTCCTAAGCAGTTATTGATTTTGTGCGAACCGGTGTGGTTGAGCTCATCACGTTTCAAATAAATCTTTGCGCCATTTTCTCCTTCGGCTATTTTTTTAGTAAGTCGTTCAGCCAGATATAGCGGGCTTGGACGACCAACGTAATGTTTTAAATAGTAGGCAAGCTCTTTCTGAAACCCAGGATCTTTTTTGGCTTTCGCGTAGGCGGCTTCAAGTTCTAAGACAGCTGGCATCAAACTTTCAGCGACATATTGGCCACCGAATTGACCGAAATTTTTTTTCATATTGAGGGTAGGAGTAAGGATTTAGGCGAACCTTGGGTGAAAGTTGAAAATATGCAAGACGAGTATGTGACGAGTTTCTTTGATCCTCGCCTTTGGGATAATGGCGCTTAAAGCAAATGTCCCAGTTGTTCGGATCATCCTTGAGAAGGAGAAGATTAAGAAAGAAATGATGTCGCTCAATTTCTTTGTTTTTTCCAGTTGACATCCCATTTTACCTCCACAAATTTCCGTACTTTCCCAAATATTTCCTAAATATCCCGTGGCTTTATTTCTCTCAACCTTCACAAACAAAATCGACGCCAAGGGTAGGGTATCAGTGCCTGTACAGTTTCGCGCTTCTTTGGTGAATGAGAGCTTTTCGGGGATGGTGGTTTATGAGTCTTTCATCAATGACTGTGTTGAAGGCTGCGATATTGAGCGCATCAAAAAACTTTCTGAATCAATTGATAATTTAGATCCATTTTCTGAAGAGCGTGATGCCTTTGCTGCTGCGGTTTTGGGTGGCTCTGTTCAACTTTCTATTGATGGTGATGGCCGCGTAATTTTGCCGGAAAACCTGCTTAAAAAACTGAAGATAAAATCAGAAATCACTTTTGTTGGTAAGGGCTCAACTTTTGAAATTTGGGAACCAAAGAAGTGTGAGTTGTACATGGCTCAAGCCATGAAAGATGCGAAGACTAATCGCAAGTTATTGAAGGTTGCGAAATGAGTCATCAGCCAGTTCTTCTCAAAGAGGTAATAGCAAACTTAAAACCGGAAAAAGATGGAACATATCTTGATGGCACTTTTGGTGCTGGTGGTTACTCCCGCGCTATTCTTGAAGCAGTGCAGTGCAATTTATTTGCCATTGATCGTGACGAAAGTGCAAAAAAATTTGCTGAAAAATTAACAAAAAATTTTCCGGACCATTTTGTTTTTCTATCGGGAAAATTTTCTGAAAGTGAAAGGCTTCTAAATGAGCAAAATGCTCCTAAGCTAGATGGAATGGTCTTTGATATCGGTGTTTCTTCGATGCAACTTGATGACAGATCGCGCGGATTTTCTTTTGATTCTGAAGCAAAACTCGACATGCGCATGGATCAAAATTCTTTTCCGAGTGCTTTTGAAGTAGTTAACGAATCTAGTGAGAAAGAGCTTGCGCAGATCATTAAAGAATTTGGCGACGAGCCAAAAGCGCGTCAGATTGCGAAAAAAATTATCGCCGCGCGCGCGGTAAAACCAATTACTACTTGCCAGGATTTGGCGCAAATAGTTCGCTCACTTTATTACGGTTATTCGAAGACTGATCCATCAACTAGAACTTTTCAGGCTCTAAGAATTTTTGTTAATCAAGAGCTAGAAGAACTCAAGGCCGCACTGGCTTCATCGCTTACTTTACTTAAAAAAGGCGGACGTCTTGTCGTCGTTTCTTTTCACTCACTCGAAGACTCAATAGTCAAAAATTTTCTTAAAGAAGAGTCGGGTTTAAGCCAAACATTTTCGCGCTATCAGCCGATTTCAGAGCAGCAAAATTCGTCCAAAAATTTTCATGTATTAACTAAGTCAGCAATTTCTCCGACAGCGGAAGAAATTGCTGCAAATCCGCGCGCGCGTTCTGCCAAGATGCGTGTGGCGGTAAGAATTTAACAATGAGCAATCAAAAATTTTACCTAACCAATTCAGCGTTAATTTCTGGAATCATTCTCAGCATTATTTTGATGTTTGTGGTGCAGTTCAAAGTTGAATCTCTGCAAGATGAAATTGCTAAGGCTGAAAATGAAATCGCTTCTTACCAAGATCAAATTCAGTTTTTGGAAGTGGAGTGGGTTTATTTAACTAGGCCGGAAAGGTTGCGTACTCTAGCTACAAACTACTTACAAAATAACGGTTACGCCTTGGCCAGTCAGATTAAAAATGTTGATGATTTAGAAAAATATTACCTAGCGACTTACGAAAAAACTGAAGTAGACAAACTGGCTTTAGGCGATGAGAGTAAAGAAGCGCCAACGATTTCCTTTTAAGAAATTCATTTAAATTTAGTCTCAATATCTATCGCCCAACTCGGCTGCGCGCCTTTTTGTTGGGTGCTCATTTATCGCTATTCATGAATCTATTCCGTAAGAAAAATATTCACGATCTCCTCGAAGATAGTAAAAAAAATACCCTTAAAAAAACATTGAATGCCACTGATCTTGTTATGATTGGTATTGGCGGAACTGTTGGCACTGGAATCTTCGTTGTTACCGGAATTGCCGCGGCAAAATATGCTGGGCCTGCAATTGCTATTTCTTATTTGATTGCTGCTTTGGCCTGTGTTTTTGCCGCTCTTGCTTACGCAGAACTGGCTTCAATGGTTCCTCTTGCTGGAAGTGCTTACACTTATTCCTACGTTGCAATGGGAGAGTTTGTTGCTTGGATGGTCGGCTGGATTTTGATTTTGGAATATGAGGCGGCGGCTTCAACTGTTGCCTCGGGGTGGTCGGGATATGTCATAGGAATTCTGAAGTCTGCAGGGATTATTATTCCTGAGATGCTTACGAAAACTCCTGATGAAGGCGGACTAATTAACTTGCCGGCAGTGCTCATTATTTTTTTCATCAGTGGAATGCTTTATCGCGGAATGAAACAGGGAATAACGCTGAATCGTTTTTTAGTCGGGATAAAATTGGTGGTAATTTTCATGTTTCTCATGATCGCAACTCCACAAATCAAAACGGAAAATTTGGCAGACTTCATGCCCTTTGGAATCAATGGAATTATGATGGGGGCCGCTGTAGTTTTTTATGCTTACATCGGTTTTGACTGCATTGCCACCGCTGCGGAGGAGTGTAAAAATCCTAAACGAGATTTGCCGATTGGAATTATCGCTTCGCTGTTTGTTTGCATGATTCTCTACACCTCGGTTTCTTTAGTGCTTAACGGAATTTCTCATTATTCCAGTCTCAATAATGCCGAGCCAGTTGCTAAGGCATTACGTGAAAATGGAAGTGCCATCGGATCATCTTTGGTAGCAACAGGTGCTGTTGCTGGGATAACTTCGGTATTATTGATTTTAATCTACAGCCAATCACGAATTTTTTTCGTGATGTCGCGCGACCTCTTGCTTCCGGGTTTTTTAAGCAAGCTTCATCCCAAATTTAACACTCCGCATTATTCACTGATGTTAACCGCTTTCGTTGCTGCAACAATCGCCGGCTTTCTTCCTCTTGAGCTTCTTGGCCGCTTAGTAAGTATCGGAGCTCTCTCCTCTTTTATGGTTGTAGCTATTGGCGTGATGACCTTAAGAGTTACTGATCCGAATGCGCATCGATCATTCAAATGTCCGATGGTTAATATCACTGCTCCAATCGCGATTTTAAGCTGCGGCTATCTGCTTTATACTTTGCTTATCCAAAGTGGATTTTGGTTCTTGATGTGGCTATCTCTTGGCTTTGTGGTGTATTTTTCTTACGGCTATCACAAATCTCCGCTAAGGAAAAAGAAGTAATTTGCTTTCAGTTTGAGAGGAGTTGAAGCCTCTAAAGTTTTATTCCCCAATTCTTGATTTACTTCGGATCGGCGGATCGATTTATTAGAAAACTTTGTTGACGATTTCGCGTTGTGGCACTGGAATTTTAATACCGTGTTCTTGGAACTTTTTCCAAATACCAATCATCACTTCACCCTTTGGCTTCATGCGCCCTTCAACAATGTCGTTGATCCAAAAATAAAGAGTAATCTTGATGTCATGCTCGCCAAAATTAGTGACAGAGCATTCAATTTCTGGGTAGCTCAAGCAACGTTGATTTTCTTTGGCACTAGCAACCATAAGCTCGCAGGCTTGTTCCAAATCTGTGCCATGAGCAACGCCGAGAATGATTTCAATGCGGGCGCGATTGTTGGAATAAGTCCAGTTTGTTACTTTATTGATGATAAATTCCTCGTTTGGAATCATGATTTCTTTGCCATCCATCGTTTCGACTAAAGTGTAGCGGCCACCAAAATGTTTGATCGTGCCGTAAATATTTCCGTTATCGAGCTCAACAATATCGCCGATTTCCACCGATTTTTCGAAAAGCAAAATAATGCCGCTGATAAAATTCGAGGCAATTTTCTGCAAACCAAACCCAATTCCGACACCGACCGCACCGCCTATTACTGCAAGAGTTGTGAGGTCGACTCCAAAAGTTTTTAGCAAAACTATTAGAACAATCGCGTAAATTGTGATGTCGATGATTTTGCCAATTATGCCTTTAGTGCTTGTCTTAATTGACTTGCTGCTATCGATGTAAGACTTGCTCTTGTGTCTGATTAATCCCGAAATCCAGAAAAGGGTGATCAAAACAATGACGGCTTTGATGATCAAGTAAGCAGAAATTTTTACGCTACCTATTTTGAACGATAGCTCATCGAGATAGAGAATTGATGGATCTAGCAGGTCAAAAATATTTAATAACAAAGCTGGCATCAAAAATAATCCAGCGACATTAGTGACTAAGCTGCTGCCAGAAGAAATACGTAAAAAGCGTAAAAATAAAAATAGCGCGACTAGCTTTATTGTGACCAAAAAGACGATAATTTCTTTAAAAAATTTTCCGTAAATTGAAAAGCCAATAGCAAGGAAAAGCAATGAAAGCGCTGGATAAAGCATTGGTATCACGAATCGCGTGATTAAGCGATTTGCGCCTAAATCGCGTTGTAAATTTTTACTAAGAATTTTGGCGAAGAAAAATTTCCGGCTAAATTTGTAGCAAAAATAGGCCAGAATGAAGCAAAAAATTAACGAGAGTGATTGCCAGTAGAAACTTGGACTGGCAATGGTTTGTTCGATTACTTCGAATATTTTATCGTAGTTCATTTTGTTTAAAATTTACCCTTCGACCCTCTCACTGCAAGGCTGCGCTGAGCTTGTCGAAGTATTTTACTCTCCTTGGCCTGAGGTGTATCCAGGCTTGCCGTCAAAGAGATACAAACCTTCATATTTAACGAAATCAAATTTTTTCTCGTTTAGAATCGAGAGCATTTCGATGATGTCTTGATGTGAAATTTTCTTAGTTGCGTCGATGATTTCGTTGCTTGATTTGCCAGTGATTCCCTTGCCGATAAAACGCAAAACAGTTAAGCCTTTTGAGTAGTTGGGCATCATGTATTGATCTAAAAGTGGCCATAGTAGAAGCCCTTTTGCGCTAATCATTTTTACTTCTAACTTTTCACTCTCCATTTGTTTTAGAACATCAAGCAAATCGGAGAATTCTTTTGGCCAATCGAGGAATAGATCGAAGCCGATTAGTGATTTTATCTCAAGCTGTTGGTTACTAACTGTCGGTTTGTTTTCAGCTTGCTTAGGGCTTACTACTAGCTCTGCCAAATGGCTTGGCTTTTTACCTAAATTCTCAATCACCGCAACGGTAAATTCTTTCGTGCCAACTTTCTTTTTACTGGTCACGGCATTGTAAATGTCGGCAGTGTGAGTGCCGTCCTCAATTGTTTTGTAGAGAGCATTTCTGATCTTAATCGCTACCTCATTTTGACCAAGGTGCACTAACATCATCACCGCGGCGTGAATCAAACCAGTTGGATTAGCGATATCTTGCCCAGCTATGTCTGGCGCGGATCCATGGATTGCTTCAAACATGGCATAATCTTTGCCGATATTTGCTGATCCGGCTAGGCCCACAGAACCAGAGGTTTCAGCGACTACATCAGAAATAATATCGCCGTAAAGATTCATTGTTACAATCACGTCAAAAATTTCTGGCTTAGCGGCAAGGCGCGCCGTTCCTATGTCGATGATGTAGTGATCATTTTTAATTTCGGGATATTCCTTCGCGATTTCGTCAAAAACTTTATGAAAAGTGCCGTCGGTCATTTTCATAATATTGTCCTTGGAAAAACAGCTGACCTTCTTGCGATTATTGGCGACGGCATATTCAAAAGCGTAACGAACAATTTTTTCACAACCCTCACGAGTTACCAGTTTTAAGCACTCGTAAGTTTGATCAGTTTGGCGATATTCAATTCCAGCGTAGAGATCCTCTTCATTTTCACGGACGATAACCACATCCATCTTTGGGAATTTTGTAGTGATGAAGGGATGAAATGACGAGATAGGACGAACATTGGCGAAGAGTCCAAGTTTTTTGCGCAGAGTTACGTTGAGACTTTTGTAACCACCACCTTGCGGCGTGGTAATTGGTGCTTTTAGTAAAACACGAGTGCTATTCAAATTCTCAAAAGCCGATGGCATCAAGCCAGAGTTGAAGCCTTTTTCATAAATATTTTTACCAACTTCGATGATGTTAATTTCGATATTTGAGCCAGCCTCACGCAAAATTTCTAAAGTGCTGTCCATGATTTCCGGACCAATGCCATCTCCGTAAGCAACTGTGATTTGTTTCGTCATTTTAGATTTTAATTTTAGGTTTCTGATTTGCCGATCTTTCTAAGCACAACATTCAATCATGCAATTCGACGCACTAGAAATCCAAAAAATTATTGAAGAAAAACGCCTGATTTTTGGTAAAAAAATCGAAGAATTTTTGATGAAAAAATTAATCAGATTTTTTGCTTTTTGCGGCAAGGTTTTTGCGGCTAAACCCACCGCTTTACTTGGCTCGATAATCATCGTTGCAACAAGTATTTTAGCCCAATCTTCTCGTGACTTAGGGCATGATTCTGCAACCTATCTAGAAATCGCCGAAAAGATGCTTGCTGGCGGTAGATATTATTACGATTTCTTCGAGTCTAATTTGCCGCTGAATTTTTTGCTGACGATGATTCCGGTTTTATTAGCTAAGTTTTTTGATTTTAACCAAATCGCTAGCGCAGAAATTTTTTGGAATTTGCTTGGAATTCTATCAATTTATTCTTCGAATCGAATTCTTCTCCGATCACAATTTGCAAAGGATTCTGCTGTTTTAAATTTAATCATCCTGACTTTCGCTGCCGGATTTTTCTGGCGTGTTTTTACTCTGCAGTTCAATGAATTTGGCACCAAAACAACATACCTACTTGCCGTTGTTCTTCCTTATATTTCTTATCATTTACTTGATGAAGCGAATCTCAAAAAATCTGATCAAATTTTAATCGGCATTTTAGCCGCATTGCTTTTTTGTCTTAAGCCACATTACGGGATTTTTGTCATCATTTTTGAGTTGGCAAAAATGCTCAAACTGCGCAGTTTTTTCTCTGTTTTTTGCTTAAGAAATTACGTCACTTTGGCGCTGCTGATTTGTTATTTATCTACTCTTTTTCGATTTTTTCCTGACTACATCAACAATATTTCAAAGCTTGCTTCAGCCTATTACGGCAATTCTTATAATCTTACCCTTTACGTATTTACTCGCGATCTATTCCCGATTTTTTTGCTAATAATTCTCTGCTTCGATTTATTAAAAAAAGAAGAGATTACGCGCCGTTTATTTTTATCAATCGGCGCTGCTGCTTTTTTAGTTTTGTTAGAATTAATCGGCGGACTTGATCAACGCTTTGTTTTCTATTCTTTGTCTTTGCCGCTGATTGCTTTGACGATTCTTTTTTTATGCAGAAATCATTTTGTTAATTGGCGTCGTGACGGATTTATTTTGGCTTCAATTTTATTGTTACCGCAAGCTGATCCAGAAAGTATTTTCTTCGTTTTAACAAATGTTTCGTGTTTTTGGATGATATTTCTTCCGATTGTTTGGAAGAAAATTAATAGCGTCGAAAAACTTTGTTTTATTACTCTTGCGCCACTTACGTTTCTTTCATTACTCAACTCAGATCTGGCGGAAATCTCTCTGGCGATTTCAACAATTATTTTGGTTTTTATTCTGTTTCTGGGTCAGAAATTTTATCAAAAGAAAGAACTGTCGCGACTATCTGCCTGCTCAGTTTTTTTGGTGTTATCTTATTTAATTAGCCTTCATATCGCATCAATTTTTGATCTAAAAACCTATTACGAATATCATAAATTCAGCTCACCAACTCATTTTACTTCAGAGATAGTTAAGGTGATTAAGCACTACAGCAAGAAAGATGAATCGGTTGTTTCTATCTCCCCAGGAATTCCAGGAACTTATCCAATGATTAGATATGCTGGTAAAAAAAATGAACTTCCCTTTTTGGAATATGGATCTCTTTTTAAGCAAATTGGCGATAACAATAAAACTGATTCAGAACAGCTAATATCTAGGCTGAAAGAGCAATTAAAATCTCCGAATAATAAATTATTTTTTGTCGAAATATGGCGCCAGATGGATGAGACAGATGATAAAAAATGCTCAATTAATTTTCTCGAATATTATTTTCGCGATGCAGAATTCAAAAAAATATTTTTAGAGAATTATGTTTTTCTTACTCGAATTACCGAGATAACTAAACTATCGAGAGGCCAAGAAGGAATTGATCGCGATGCGGAAGTTTACATTAGAAAATAAATCACTTTTTATCCCATGTGCAGCGATTTTTTTGCTCAGCATTTTTTTGCGTTCGCTTATTGATATTGGTCCGGATACCGGAATTTATTTGAGTCTCGGCAAAAAAGTTGCGGAAGGAAAAAGATATTATTACGACTTTTTTGAGAGTAATTTTCCGATCTCATTTTATTTCTACGCCCTTGAATATCGACTTTCCGCGCTTCTTCATATTGATCCAATTATCACTTCTGAAATCGTCATTAATTTACTCGCTTTAACATCAATTTCTTGGTCGGCAAAAATTCTGGCGCAAAGCGAAATTTATCAAAATAGGGCGCATTACAATCTGATCATCATCGGATATTTTTTAGGATTTTTTCTGCGACCGCTTTCTTTGCAACTTGGCGAATTTGGCACGAAAACCAGCTTTCTGCTCTTGTTACTATTTCCATATATTTCTTACTCATTTCCACGGCGATTAAGTTTTTCTAAAAAAGATTTAATCGCTCGCGGATGCTTGATTGGCCTGATGCCATGCTTCAAGCCTCATTACTTAATTTTTCCGCTAGTAATTGAGTTTTACAAATTTTGGCAAAAAAAATCCGTTAGTTTTTTCTTCGAATTTGACAAGTTGTTCGCTGTGCTGATCTACACATCCTACTTATTTTGGATGCTAAAATTCATGCCAGAATTTTTTGAATTCATGGTGCCGATGTGGGCAAAGATTTACGGCTCTTACGACAATAATGCGATTTTTTTAGGAAATTTTTTACGATTAATTGCTGTCCATATTGGGCCTTTTGCTTTTAGTTTTTTGATTTTTTCGCGCTTAAAACCAGATGAGAATGACAAGATTTTGCTGCTTTTTTTCTCTGCATCTCTGCTGCTTTTCATTCTAGAGAATGCGATGACTATCGACCAATCGGTAATTTTTTACGCCGTTAGCACTATCTGTGTTTTGAAGTTTACTTCCGACTTAATCGCTTCAAAAAAAATAATTTTTTCTGAGAATAAATTTATCATCATCTTACTGCTTTTTCTTCCGCTTTTTGATTTGGGAATTTTCCCTGCGGCAATTTTTGGTTTAAGTGGATTCGCCAGCGCTTGGTGGCTTATTGCGCCGATTATTTTGATTCGTTATCCAAGAATTTTGTTGATTTACTTGGCGCTACTTTTCCTAGCTGTGATGGTGATGAAGTATTACGGTGCTTGGCCTTATATCGCATTTAATCTCACTGCCTTGTTCGGGATTTTGTTTTTTTATGAGAGAAAAATTTACGCAAAAATTTCTAAAAAATTTTCAGTTTTTTCCATTTTTTTAATTACCGCTTCGATCTCGAGTTTGTTTCATCTTTATCTTTATAGCGCGGTTGAGTCTGTGGTTCACAAAGATAATTACAGCTTTCCCAACAAGATGTCTGACATGATTAATTACTACGCTAAAGAATTTGCGCCGGCAAAAGAGGATGAAACATTAATGATTTCAATGGGTAATGGTTTTAATTTTTCACGATTAAATTATTTGCATAAAGAAAATCTTCAAAAATTTCACATTGCTTCGATGCAGGCTAATTTTGGATCTGCTGGCAATAGTTCAATGTTTAACATCGAGAATCGAGATAGAATTTTTGTTAGTTATTATCTTTTCGATGACATCAGAGCTGCGTTAAAAAATCCGCAGACTAAAATAGTTTTTGTCAGCAACGCTCCAGACATTTTAAACAAGAAAGACCGCTGTCTTATTGGCTCATTGGAATATTATTTTCTTGATCAGAGTTTTAGAAAATTTTTCTTCAAAAATTTTCGTTTCGAAAATCATGTGATCATTAATCATGAGGTTGAGGTGATGAAAAATATTCCGCTTATTACTGGCGTGAAGCCAAGTATTTTTGACCAAGTCACCAAATCAAAAAAACAGGTTCTGCATGATTTTGAAATCTATATTCGCAAATAAAAAAGTTATTTCTCTATTTGTCGGGGCTTTTGCTGCACTTGCTTTCGCGCCATTTCACTTCTTTCCAGCGGCAATAATTTCCTTCTCAGTTTTTTATTTTCTACTCGATAAAATTGAGCAGAAAAAAGAAATTTTTTGGCTGGGATTTACTTTCGGATTCGGACATTTTCTTGCTGGAATTTATTGGATCTCCATCTCGCTTCTTGTTGATGCCAAGCAATTTGCCTGGCTAATTCCCTTCGCGCTGACTTTGATTCCATCAGCTCTAGCTCTTTATGCGGCGCTGTTTGCGCTCACTTACAAGTTTTTGATTGGTAAATTTAATCTAAAAATAACTTACCAAAAAATTCTTCTCTTCGCTCTCTGCTGGCTATTCTTTGAGGTGTTGCGCTCAAATCTTTTTTCAGGATTTCCGTGGAATTTACTCGGCTATATCTGGCTATTCGATGCGCATTTTGCACAGCTCGCTTCGGTCTTTGGCGTCTACGGACTCACCATTTTCGCAGTATTAGTTTCATTATTGCCGATTTTACTTTTTCAAAAAAAATCTTCGCGTGGAGACAAGGTTTTTGCTGGAATAATCATTACTTTTTTGTGCGGAAATTTGCTTTTTGCACATTTTTATATCGACGAGACAAAAATTGTTAATGATCACGAATCGAAGATCCGTCTAGTTCAAGCCAATGTTAAACAAGAGTTGAAATGGGATGAGCGCGAGAAATTAAAAGATTTTTTTCGTCAGATCGAGCTCACTAACGCAGAAAATTCAAAAAATATTAAAGCGGTGATTTGGTCTGAAACATCCGTGCCTTACGTCATTGACGACAATCCAATTTTAATTGCCCACCTACTTAAAGCAGTGCCAGAGAATGCCGTGTTAATTACGGGTGGATTGAGGCTAGAGAGGAAGAATGTTTGGAACAGTATTTTTGTAATTAATAAGAGTGGCGTTTTAGAGCATTACGACAAGCACCACCTTGTTCCATTCGGTGAGTACGTTCCCTTGCAGGAATTATTGTCATCTTTATTCCTAGGAAATGTCGTTGATGGCATTACTGGAGGTGGAGTTGGATTCAGCTCTGGTGAAGGTCCAAAGACTTTAGTAACGGAGAATTTTTCCTTTTCTCCTTTGGTTTGTTATGAAGTAATTTTTTCTGATGAGGTGGTCGATAGAAACAATCTTCCGGATATGTTTGTTAACCTAACCAATGATGCATGGTTTGGAAATAGTAGTGGACCTTACCAACATTTCGACATGTCCAAAATGCGCGCAATCGAATATGGAATTCCATTAATTCGCGTAGCAAATACTGGCATTACAGCTTTGGTTGATCCATTTGGTCGAGTCGTTAATCAAATCGATTTGAATCAAACTGGGACGATTGATGTTGATCTAATGAAAAATTCTAGAACTACTATTTACGCAACCTATTGCTACTTGCCACTGCTCTTGTTACTTGCAGCCATGCTTTGCTTCTTAACATTTTCATCACACACACAATGGAAATTAGAAAAATTACCCCGATCGATAAACACATCTCCAAAAAATTAAGGCAGTTTCGCCGCGCCGCCGGCATCAGTCAAAAAAAACTTGGAGAGCTCACCAATATCAGTTTTCAGCAAATTCAAAAATACGAAAAAGCTCAGAACCGTATCTCATCTAGTAAGTTGTTTGAATTTTCTCAGTTGTTGAAGCAGCCAATCTCAGGCTTTTTTTGCTACCTCGAATCAGACAATGGTCACTACGGTTATGATTTTAAAAGTGAGAACCAACTGTTGAAGGATGCGAAAGATGGAGATGAGGAGCTGCTCCCACTAATTCGCTCTTTTAAGCGCATCGAAAATAGTCAAATAAAAAAATATCTGCTGTCACTCATCGTCTCAATTTCCAAGCCGCAAAATAAAAAGATCAAACTCTGAGCGATCTTCCTTGATCAATTAACTTTCGAACGAAGTTAGCGACTTAACGGGGAAGTGATTACGTTCCGGCTTGATCTCGGCAACATTTTTCTTTTTGCGACGACGACGACGGTCGCGCTTAACTTTACGAACCTTAGTAGAGTCAGCAACGAGTCTATGCTTGATGTGTGAATCAACTATTTCTTCAAATTCTTTTGCGTGACCAGAAAAGAAATGGTCGGCGCCGTGAATCATTTGATAAGCTACGGAAGCACCATCTCTTGCAGCAAGTTTTTCAGATAATTTTGCTGAATCTGCTTCTTTAGTGATGTCATCTTTTCCACCTTGAACTATTAGGCCGGAAGATGTGCAGGGCACGATAAAATTAAAATCGTATTTTGTAGCTGGCGGAGCGGCAAGAATGTAATTTTCAAATTCTGGTCTACGCATTACAAGCTGTAGGGCGATCCATGAGCCAAAGGAAAAGCCGCCAATCCAATATTCAGTAGCTTCCATATTTTGATCGTGAAGCCAATTTGTAGCGGCTGTAGCGTCTAGAAGCTCACCAAGTCCATTGTCAAACTTTCCTTCTGATCTGCCGACGCCACGAAAATTTATGCGCAAAACAGAGAATCCGTTAGAGACGAAAGCTTTGTAAATATTGTAAGTAATTTTGTTATTCATGGTGCCGCCATGAAGTGGGTGAGGGTGAAGCACCAAAGCTACGGGAGCTTTAGGATTAATGTTTTGATGATAACGCCCTTCAATTCTTCCAGCGGGGCCACTAATGATTACTTCAGGCATTAGTTAGTTTTGTCCCATTGAACTGGTTTTTGTTCCCCATCTACAACCAACTGGTTTGAACCGGCATATTTTGCCGCCATGTATTTGCCGTGTCCGGCATGAACTCCGTAGTAATAAACTGGCTCGATTTCCTTGTCGTTAAATTTTCTTTTGGCGACGTTCTTAACGCGATTCTTCGGATTGTTCTTAGTACCCATTGCTTTAGCGAGATTTTTTAAGTTGGAAAAAAATGAAGGGCCGGCAAAGTAGGAATCAATCCTCCAAAATCAAGTTTTAAAAAATGCCTAAATTCAACCGTTTAAAAGATTGCGTTGTTACCAATAAAAACGTGATCATTCGCGTAGATATCAATGTTCCGATGAGTAACGGAAAAATTGATGATGACACTCGAATTAAAGCCGTAATTCCGACGCTTAAATATCTCGCTGAAAATAAAGCAAAAGTGATCGTGATTTCACATTTTGGTCGTCCAGAAGGAATGGTAGATCCTTCAATGTCAATCAAACCTTTAGTTGCTCACGTTCAGGAATTGCTTGGCTCAATCAAGGTTAGTTTTGTTGATGATTGTATTGGCGAGAAAGTAATAAAAGCTGTTGAAGCCATGAATTACGGAGAGGTAATCATGTTGGAAAATCTACGTTTCTACAAACAAGAAACCAAAAACGATCCAGAATTTTCGCGTAAATTAGCAAGTCTTGGAAATCTCTACGTGAATGACGCATTTTCTTGTTCACACCGCGCCCACGCTTCGATCACTGGTATTCCGGCGATCTTAAAATCAGCTGCTGGATTTTTGATGGAAGAAGAATTAGACGGCCTGACTAATCATTTAGAAAACGCCAAAAAACCGATGATGGCCGTTGTTGGTGGAGCAAAAGTTTCAACAAAATTAGATTTGCTAAACTCACTCTCAAAAAAAGCGCAAACCATTGTGGTTGGTGGTGGTATGGCCAATACATTTCTTTACGCTTTGGGAAAAAATATTGGAAAATCTTTGTGTGAAAAAGATCTAAAAGAAACAGCCTTAGAAATTCTGAAAAATGTGCGAGTTCTTCTTCCGATCGATGTTGTTGTTGCAAAAAAATTCCAACAAAATGCGCCGTGCCGAACTGTTTTGGTTGATGAAGTTGCCGATGACGACATGATTCTCGACATCGGCGCGGCAAGCAGCGCCAAGATTGCCGAGGAGCTAGCGAAGCATCAAACTTTAGTTTGGAATGGGCCACTTGGCGCTTTCGAAATTAAACCTTTTAACATCGGAACTGAAAGTTTTGCACGCACTGCCGCAGATCTTACCGAAGCTGGAAAATTAATTTCGGTTTCTGGCGGTGGAGATTCTGTTTCTGCTCTTAACTCAATTGGTTTAGCAGAAAAATTTACTTACATCTCAACTGCTGGCGGAGCATTTCTTGAATGGTTAGAGGGTAAGGATTTGCCAGGCGTAGCGGCACTTTCTATTCCTCGTTCATAATCAGAGTTCTTTCCTCATTGGTCTCTAAATCTTTGACCTGAATTCTTGTTCCACCCGCAATCGATTCCATGAATAAAACTTTTACGGTGCGATAATTGTCGATTTTGGAATCGTAGAATTGAATCACCAAACCTTCTCGCACCAGGTTTCCTTCGCCGATTTCAATTTCGGCTTTATTGTCGAAATCGTATCCGGTCCAGGCTAGTGTTGGCTTAATGGTAAGAAAAAAAATTGCTGCGATAGTAAGAAGTAGTGGTGTAGTTTTCATGGTTGACTTTTGTTGGTGTTGTGAATTTGATGCGCGCCCCTTTCGCAGGGGAAGGTAGCAAGATTTTGCTACATTACTTACTTTCAAGAAATTTTATTCGGGGCGTAGCGCAGTCTGGCTAGCGCACCTGGTTTGGGACCAGGGGGTCGGGAGTTCGAATCTCTCCGCCCCGACCAAAATTTCTGCTAAGCCGATCTTTTGAGGTGAGCTTTCTCTAAAATTCTTGATCGAAGTATTTTTATGCGCCTCGCCAGGATGTTACAAATACATCGCAGCCGAGTTAGCTCAGCGAAATTTCCCTGCCCAGAATGAATCTCAAAGAAGTTCACGATTACAGATTCCTTGCGACCCCTGATGACACTGCTGTTAAAGCTGACAAAAAATTCTCCAAATCAAAATTTCTAAAAAATTTTCTAAAAGAAATTTGGGCTAAGAAAGAGCCTAAGCAAAGAATGCACGAAAATATGATTAAGCAGGCTTTAAGAACTTTGCCCAAAAAAGGCGATAAGTCAGCGCTGAAGGCCATCGACATCGATTGTAATAATCTGTCAAAAAAATTTCTGATCGAAAACTTTTCTTTACAAAAAGAGTCGGTAAAAATTTCACAACAAATGAAGTTTGATTTTAGTCTGCATAATTAAATTCAGGCGAAGAAAATCAGACTCGAAAATGCCGTCTACTTATTTTAAGAAAAACGGCTCTCACACAAAAAAAATTTTTTAAATCACGGCTAAAAATTTCGCTGAATGGGTTTTTAGTTTTTCTAAAAAACATTCTTTTTGCGATCTTTCGACCAGAAAACATAATGCTGGAAAGCACCTGATTTCACTGGTTGCAAATGGCTTTGAGTTTCAAAAACTTCAATTTGACTTAATCTAAAAATGACAGTTACAACCCCTGGGCAAAAATTCGTTTATTCTTTCGGCGACGGTAAATCTGAAGGCGACGCTTCGATGAAAAGTCTTCTTGGTGGCAAAGGCGCTAACCTTGCAGAAATGTCTAAAATGGGTTTGCCAGTTCCCCCTGGATTTACGATTACTACCGAGTTCTGCGATTTTTATTATAAGAACGACAAGAAATTTCCTGACTCTTTGAGAAAAGAAGTTGCGGTTGCGCTCGCACAAATCGAAGAAAAAATCGGTGCAAAATTTGGTGATGAAAAAAATCCCCTACTTTTTTCTGTTCGCTCCGGCGCTAGAGCTTCAATGCCTGGCATGATGGATACAGTTTTGAATTTAGGCCTAAACGACAAAACAGTTTTGGGTTTAGCAGAAAAATCTGGCAATCGTCGTTTCGCTTTCGACTCTTACCGTCGCTTCATCCAAATGTATTCGAACGTTGTTCTTGGTTTTGATCACCACAATTTCGAAGTGATTTTGGACGAGAAAAAACATGAATTTGGCGCTTCTGCCGACACAGATTTAAGTACGGAAAATCTCGAAGAAATTGTCGCTCTTTTTAAATCTGAAGTGAAAAAAGAATTGGGTTTTGATTTTCCACAAGATGTTAATGAACAGCTCTGGGGCGCGGTTGAAGCGGTTTTTGCTTCTTGGATGAATAATCGCGCAATCGTTTACCGCCAACTAAATGACATCCCCGCCTCTTGGGGAACTGCGGTTAATGTGCAATCGATGGTTTTTGGAAATATGGGAGACGCTTCGGCAACAGGAGTGGCGTTTACTCGCAACCCCTCAACGGGCACGAAAGAACTTTACGGCGAATATTTAATCAATGCCCAAGGCGAAGATGTTGTGGCGGGAATTCGCACTCCGCAATCAATCACCAACTCAGGCAAGAAGCAGCTCAACTCCGTTCTTCCTTCAATGGAAGAAACCATGCTTGATGTGTTTTTAGAGCTCGAAAAAATTTATAAAAAACTCGAGCTGCATTATCGCGACATGCAGGATATCGAATTCACCGTGCAAAATAAAAAGCTGTGGATGCTACAGACTCGTAACGGCAAACGTACCGCTCACGCTGCAGTAAAAATCGCTGTCGACATGGTTGAAGAAAATTTGATCAGCAAAAAAGAAGCTTTGTTGCGCATTGATCCATCAAGTCTTGATCAACTTCTGCACCCAACTCTCGACCCAAAAGCAAAAGTTCAAGTTATTGCGAAAGGTCTTCCGGCTTCTCCAGGCGCGGCTTCTGGCATCGTTGTATTTTCTTCTGCCGAAGCAGAAAAAAAATCAGAAAATGGCGGAAAAGTTATTTTAGTTCGTGTTGAAACTAGCCCTGAAGACATCAAGGGAATGCATGTGTCGCAAGGAATTCTCACCGCTCGCGGCGGCATGACATCACACGCGGCCGTTGTGGCGCGTGGCATGGGAACGCCTTGTGTTTCTGGCGCATCTGGTCTTCACGTTGATCAAGGTGGTCAATTTTTCACCGCAGGTGGCGTTAAAGTGAAACAAGGCGACATCATTACCATCAACGGTTCAACCGGTGATGTGATTCTTGGTTCGGTGCCAACTTTGAAGCCAAATCTTTCTGGTGATTTTGAAACAATCATGAAATGGGCTGACGAAGTTCGCGTGCTTCGAGTTCGTACAAATGCTGAAACCCCACTTGATTGCCAAGTTGCGCGCGACTTTGGTTGCGAAGGTATTGGTTTGTGCAGAACTGAGCACATGTTTTTCAGCGAAGATCGCATTATTTCTGTGCGCGAAATGATTTTGGCGGAAACGCTTGAAGGTCGTAAAAAAGCCCTTGCGAAATTGCTGCCAATGCAGCGTAAAGACTTCGTCGAGATCTTCAAAATTATGGCCGGATTACCGGTGACGATTCGTCTTCTTGATCCTCCTCTTCATGAATTTTTGCCGCATAAAGAAAGCGAAATAGCTGAAGTTGCAAAAGCCGTTGGCGTTGATGTTGGTTACGTCAAACACCGTATCAGCCAACTTCACGAACAAAATCCAATGCTTGGCCACCGCGGTTGTCGTCTCGGAATTTCTTATCCAGAAATCTACGAAATGCAGGCGAGAGCAATTTTTGAAGCCGCTTCAATCGTTAAGAAAGAGACCGGTAAAGACGTACTTCTAGAAATAATGGTGCCGCTAGTTGCGACTAAGAAAGAGCTGCAAATCTTAAAAGCATTAATCGTTGCAACCGAAAAATCCGTCGAACAAGAAACCGGCGCGAAGCTAAACTACATGGTTGGCACGATGATCGAGCTTCCTAGAGCAGCGCTACTCGCCGACCAAATCGCCGAAGAAGCCGAATTTTTTAGCTTTGGAACAAATGACTTAACCCAAACAACTTTCGGATTAAGCCGCGACGATTCCGCCAGCTTTCTTAGTCATTACCAAAAAGCCGGAATTTTAGAAAAAGATCCCTTTGCCGAACTAGACCAAGAAGGGGTAGGCGCATTAATCAAAATTGCCGTCGAGAAAGGAAAGGCGACTCGCAAAGACATTAAACTAGGAATCTGCGGCGAACACGGCGGCAACCCCGCATCAATCGAATTCTGCCACAAAGCAGGCCTGAACTACGTGAGCTGCTCACCTTACCGCGTTCCAATTGCGAGATTGGCAGCGGCTAGAGCGGGGTTGTAACTACTTCTCCGTACTTAATGAGTATTACATTAGATAAACAGCAGGCGGTAAAAGAGAATATCGAACAAGCAATTTGGAGCGTGTTTGAAAATCAAAATTATGCAGCTTCGACAACTTTAATAGGATCAGCTTCTTCAGTGCTAAAAGATTTATTGAGCGATGGATCTTTTAGAAAAACTACAAGCAATCTTTTTCCTGAAATTAGCGAGAGGAAAATCTATGAAGAGTTGGATAAAATCTGGAATTTCTGTAAACACGCCAAGAAAAAAAGTGAGAAGAAAATCTTGCTAGAGGAAGAAGATACTTTGATTTCGATCCTTTTGGTAATCAGGGATTATCGAACGCTATATGCCAATACAACCTTACTTATGGGGTCTTATGAACTGTGGTTTTGCGCTAAGAATCAGAGTTTTTTTGAATGCTTCCCAGATGAGAAAAGAGTCGTAATAGTTCAAGAGTTTGGTGAATTGTATAAGGAAGAACTACTGTCTGTTCAGATTAAAAAAGGATGGATGGTTATAAAAAAGCATATTGAGAAGCGATCCCTTCCCGCTGGTTGAGCGAAGTCGAAACCAAGGGGAGGGCCTCGGGGGTTTCTTATCCTTGGTTTCGACTTCGCTCAACCAGCGGATAAGAAAGAAAACCGGCGGATAAGAAAGTTAAGCAGTGGATAAGAAAGTTTCGCTACGGATAAGAAATTTTAATATCGCAGCTAGATACAAATTTACCAACTAACCCAAGCTATTGCAGGAACCCCGTCTTGAATTAATCCAGCGACAATTACACTAATTACAAAACTCGATCCCTTCCCGCTGGTTGAGCGGAGTCGAAACCAAGGGGAGGGCCTCGGGGGTTTCTTATCCTTGGTTTCGACTTCGCTCAACCAGCGGATAAGAAAGACAACCAGCGGATAAGAAAGTTAAGTCACAGAGCTCGACTTGGTTTCGACTTCGCTCAACCGGCGGATAAGAAAGTAAACATCACACCAATCAAACCCACACTCACATGCCACACATGTATATTCTCGAATGTGCAGACAA
>CAIQBQ010000109.1 GCA_903870105.1 uncultured Alphaproteobacteria bacterium
AAGATGATGTTGCACAATTCGACGTTAGAAGAGAGAAGAATCTCGACTTCCTAATCAATGAAACTTCGACCCGCGAAATCCTCGGAAAATTCTAATGAATATTTCTGAGGCATTAGTGCGGGCCAAGGAAATCTTGGTCTTAAAGGGCGTGAGCTCGGGATTAGATTCTCTAATCCTCCTAGCTCACGCCCTTTCTTTTTCAAAAGAACAAGTGGTTTTTAATCCACAATTACAACTCAACGAAAAGCAGCAGAAAATTTTTTTTGATCTCGTTGAGCGTCGCGCAAAACGCGAGCCGGTCTCACATCTAATAGGCAAAAGAGAGTTTTTTGGTGAAGATTTTTTGGTTAGCAGAGACGTTTTGGATCCGCGCCCAGATTCAGAAACACTAATTGAAGCGGTATTAGCTTCCTTTGGAAAAGAAAGTGAATTGCCTTCGCTTCGCGGAGGAGGATCTAATGATTCGAACTCAGCGGAATCTGAGCTTGTGTCACAAAGATCAATCTTAGCCAGTAACGAGATCTCCCCCTCTCTTTCAAAGAAAACTTTAAAAATTTTAGAACTCGGAGTCGGTTCTGGATGTTTAATCATTACCCTACTTAACTCTTACAAAAACTCAGTCGGAACTGCTGTTGACATATCAGAAAAAGCACTCGCTGTTGCTCAAAAAAATAGCAAGAAACACCAGGTCACTCAGCGCCTAAAGCTTCTCGAATCAGATTTATTTTCTTCCCTGAAGAACAAAGAAAAATTCGACCTAATCATTTCAAATCCTCCTTACATCCCTGCCGCAGAAATTGAAAAGCTTGAACCAGAAGTGAGAATTCACGAGCCACGCAGCGCTCTAGACGGCGGAGCAGACGGACTCAATTTTTACCGTCGCATTGCAGTGGAAGGAGGGGATTTTCTGACCGAGTCTGGAAAGATTTTTCTTGAAATTGGATTTGGACAAAAAGAAGAAATTGTAAAAATCTTCGCTCAACAAAAATTCTCTTTAATGAGATCGAGCTTTGATTTATCTGGGGTGGAGAGAGTTTTAGAATTCAGTTCAAACGCGCAATCTTTACAAAACCCTGAGTTTAGAGACTCTAAGCCGGCTTCTTATTCTACAAAATAACCAATCCCAATTAATATTTCTTAGGCTTAAACTCGTGAATTCAATTTTTACTAGATCAGCAAAAATACTCGGAACGGAGTCACGCAAATCATAAAAAATTTCTGAAAAAATTGCCGAGATAAGCGAGAAAAACACCATCCAAATACTGAGCCATAATCACCGCTAATCAGCCCGTAAAAACAAAAAACTCCGAAATTTAACAAGGAACAAAAAGAGTTTTTTCGACGCTGACCAAAATACTGGAGCGAATCTCAAGTTATGCGCAGATGAACAATTTTATTTTTCAGATTTTAGCTCGCGACTTCACTTAATTTTGAACTCTCTTCAAAAAAGCACTTCTTCTTCTAAAAAAATCGCGGCTAAGATTCGGCCCTAGATCTTTAATCAATCTCGCGAGAATCTTGTGCATAAAATTCTGATGCGCTCACTCTTGAAGAGAATTGTAAAGCAATGCGCAAAACTGCGCACCAATTTCAAAAATTACTCGAAGAACCAGCTAAGCTCACTGGATTTTGGCAGAAAGATTGAAGGCACAGACATTTTTTGGATAGCTTCACCAAACACCAAGCTGCGATCAAAATACCGGTCATTTGCGGACGCGGCAAAAGTAAAAAAGAAAAAAGTTCTCAGAAGCAAAACCGGAATTAGCTTTGTTCGCTTCCCTTGATGTTTTCATTACAAGCTTAGTGCAGCAATCCATTAATTTCATTTTTGAATTGCCGAGTCGCTTTGGCTCCTCGCAATAACGAATAAAAAATATAAATTTTAAACAAATGTTCGTCGCCAAAACCATTGAAGAAGTAAGAGAATTTTTACGCAGCAAAACTGAGTTCGGCAAGAAAGTGTCTTTCGTGCCCACAATGGGCGCCTTACATCAAGGGCACTTAGCTTTAG
>CAIQBQ010000110.1 GCA_903870105.1 uncultured Alphaproteobacteria bacterium
AAGATGATGTTGCACAATTCGACGTTAGAAGAGAGAAGAATCTCGACTTCCTAATCAATGAAACTTCGACCCGCGAAATCCTCGGAAAATTCTAATGAAAATTTCTGAGGCGTTAGCGCGGGCCAAGGAAATCTTGGTCTCAAAGGGCGTGAGCTCTGGATTAGATTCTCTAATCCTTCTAGCTCACGCCCTTTCTTTTTCAAAAGAACAGGTGGTTTTTAATCCACAATTGCAACTAAACGAAACACAGCAGAAAAATTTTTTTGATCTTGTCACTCGCCGGGCGAAACGCGAACCGGTCTCGCATCTAATAGGCAAAAGAGAATTTTTTGGTGAAGATTTTTTGGTAACCAAAGATGTTTTAGATCCCCGCCCAGATTCAGAAACGCTGATTGAATCGGTGTTAAAAAAATTTCTAAATCCCGCACAAGATTTAAAAATTTTAGAGCTCGGAGTTGGTTCGGGATGCTTGATCGTCACTCTTCTCAAAGCCTACGCAAACGCGACCGGAATCGCAGTCGACATTTCCAAAAAAGCACTCGAAGTTGCCAAGAAAAACAGCGAAAAACACCAAGTCTCTCCACGCTTAAAGCTTCTCGAATCGGATTTATTTTCCGCAGTAAGTCACGCAGAAAAATTCGACCTAATCATTTCAAATCCGCCTTACATTCCCGCTGCAGAAATTGAAAAGCTTGAGCCAGAAGTCAGAATCCACGAGCCTCGCGCCGCTCTCGACGGCGGCGCAGACGGTCTAGATTTTTACCGCCGCATTGCCGCGGAAGCAAAAAATTTTCTGAGCGAATTTGGAAAAATTTTTCTTGAAATCGGATTTGGGCAAAAAGAAGAAGTTGTAAGAATCTTCACTCAGCAAGAATTCACTCTAACCAGATTAAGCCTCGACTTACCTGGCGTGGAGAGAGTTTTAGAATTCAGTTCAGCTGCGCAGTAAAAATATTTTTCTCCAGAAGTAACTCCGGCGATAAGCATCACTTCATCTCTGCATAAGTTTGCTCTTCGCAATGACGCGGTTGGTTTTGTGGCGATGGTTTTAAAGATATAAGCCGCGAGGGCTTATATCTAGGTAAGATCAAAGCCTTTTGACTCTAAGGCCGAGAGAAATTGCTTTATTCAAATCCCAACGTGTTTTATCTCAAAACACATGAATTCAAACTTTCGCCGGACTCCCTTGAACCAAAGAAAAGTAATCAAAACTTACATGCCTCTTACCCTCGAACAGCGTCGCGCAAATCACAAAAAAGTTTCTGAAAAACTTGCTGAAATGAGCGACGAAGAAGTCGTCAAAATGCTGCAAGATTCTCCACGAGTTCACGCCGGAATTGGTGGAACGGCGGTGAAGTTAGAAATCGAAGAAGTGCCAATTTTTGCCAAGCTCATCTCGCTCACCGATTTTGAAATGGAACATTCCGGCTCAACAAAAAACATTTTTGACCTACCGACTTACTACCAATACGGAATTGGCTCTGCAGGATTTGGCGTCAATCGCGAAGTAGTTGCACATCAAATGACAAGTGACTGGGTTTTGAGCGGCGAATGTCCAAATTTTCCACTACTCTACGGACAGCGAATCGTCGCAAAAACAAAGGCCCCAGAACTTAACGAAGAACAAAAAGATCTTCTCGACGCTGGCCAAGAATATTGGGGCAAATCGCAAGCTGTGCGCACTCGCCTCGAGGGAATCGAAAATTCTTCACATAGTGTTGTCGTTTTTCTCGAAAGCATTCCGCAGAATCTTAGTCACTATTTATTCTCGGAAGATGTTGCGGGAATAAACGCAAAAAGACGTAATGTCGAAATGGTAGAAAGAGAGATCAGATCAACTGCCGCCTTCATGGAAAGCAAAGGAATGATTCACTTCGACGGGCACAATGAAAATATTTTAACCGACGGCGAACAAATTTATTTCTCAGATTTTGGCCTCACAACTTCGCTTGATTTTGAACTCTCCGACAAAGAGCGAGAATTTTTTGAAAAAAATCGCGGCTACGATTTAGCGCTTGGTCTCGACGCAATTTCACGCGAGTCTAGAGCGCAAACTTCTGAGGTGCTCGCACTTGCGAAGCGCCACAAACCAATACGCGAACGCATGCACCAATTCCAAAAAACATTGCGCGAAGACCCAACTAAACTCACCGAATTTCCGGCGGAAGAAATGCGCGAATTGTGCAAAATGAAAATCGCACTGATTACCCCTGGGCTTAGAGGAGACGTGGCAGGATCAACAATCGAACAAGACGCAGAAAAACTAAAATCACTCGGATTTCGTACGGATTTTTTACTCGACAGCGTCAGTAATTTTTACCCATTCGTCGGCGCAGAAATCGCCAACACAGCCGAGCAGCGCGCACGACAAATCATTAACTTTGCGCAAGATCTTGAGTTAGTCGCGATGTGGGCGGTGCATGGCGGCGAATCTTGTCCGGAGGTTGCAAAACTTTTGGTCGAATACGGCAAAAATCCACAAAAATATTTAAAAGAACATCAGTTTCATTTTATAAGTGGCGAGACTCTTGAATACGCCGCCGGCGCAGAAAATGGTTTTCCAAAAGATCGCGCGCTGCCAACGATTGTTGGGATGAGCGACGTCTCAAATATTCAACTGGCTCTCGCCCAATTCGGTTTTCCTTCGCACTACGGACACACGACTTTGCAGGATGTAAACCTGTTACGACAAGCTGCGGAATCTCTTCAAAGCGGTGGAATAAGTGAGTTCGATCAAATCACGCAAGTCGCACGACACGACTCTCCCGAACAAATTCGCGGCACAGTTTACGCCACGGTTAGCGGCGGTTTGGAATCTTCGCTCTACACCGATTGGCAACCAAAATTTTCGCCAAATACAGTTTTAATGATTGAAGGAGTGAGTGGTTACGATGCGATTACAAGCGCGCTTGGCGAAGCCAAACAGGCCGGAGCACTTACAAATGTTTCGGCGATTCTTGTAGGAAATCCCGTGCATCCTGGGAAAGAAATTAGCCCAGAAAGCGCCGAAAGATTTAATCAATTTGCAGAGGATTATGACATTCCAATTTTCTCCGTCGGCGGAAATCAATTCGGACATCTGCGAGAAAAAGAGCCAACACCAATCGCGAATTTTGGCACAATCACAATCGATGTAGCGCAACACACAGCAAGAATTGAGCAAGATTTTATACAACAAAACATTAGGCAATTTCGAGCAGAAAAAACGGTGGCAAAAAAAATTTCGGCGGTGGTTCCTGGCTTACAAATCGATCCTCCGGCATTGCGACTAACTGCGATTAATCACTCTATTCCTAACGAGCTTACTGACTTGATTGGCTGCGAATGGCACAATCTTCCACGGCATTTGGATCTCGAAGGAAAAACTTTGCTCGTTGATTACGACGGCTGGGTAGAGCTTGGAAGGCAGATGACTGACTTCGCAAATCGCGGGGCGCTGGATAAGGTGAAAGCGATCGTTTTCTCAATCGATAATTATTATCCGGGGCTGAAATCGCGATTTGATTCAGCGAGCAGCGACGAAGAAAAAGTTGCCGTTGGTCTGTCTTTTGCAACGCATCAAGATTTTAAATTTACTCACGAAGGAGGGGATCGTTACCGCTGCGGCAACTGTCCAAAGCTGTTGGCTGACGTTTATTTTACGTCGCGATTAAAAGATTTAGAGCTGAAGGCGGAAGATATTTTAGAGGATGAAAATGGAATCACTCTGCCAATTCCGGCAGAGAAAAATGCCGAAATAATCGCACTAGTTTCCGACGCGAAAGGGATAGGTCGAGTTAAACAATCGGCGGGACGCGCGGAATATTTTGCTAAACAACATCCAGAAATTCCTGTCTTCCTAACCGACAGAGCTGAGCTGCCCAAAGCAATGCGCGGGGAATTATTTTCGGCAGAAAGATTGGAGGTGCGAAATGAAAGAATTCCACCGAGTAACTCGCCACAATCAAGATCTGGGTCATTTGTGGACGCAGCAGAAGCAAAGGAAGAAAAAAGTTCTCAGAAGCAAAACGAGCATTAGTTTTACTCTCGTCCCTGATGTCGTCATTGCGAGCGCAGGGCGGCAATCCATTCATTAACGCTCTGGATTGCCGCATTGCTTTCCCTCCTCGCAATAACGAATAAAATATAAATTTTAAACAAATGTTCGTCGCCAAAACCATTGAAGAAGTAAGAGAATTTTTACGCAGCAAAACTGAGTTCGGCAAGAAAGTGTCTTTCGTGCCCACAATGGGCGCCTTACATCAAGGGCACTTAGCTTTAG
>CAIQBQ010000111.1 GCA_903870105.1 uncultured Alphaproteobacteria bacterium
GTTTACATCCGACATGCTGAAAATGTTGGTGGAACGGTGAATTTCAATTTTCTGCTCAAGGAGGCGAAAACCAAATATTGTATGTGGATGGGTGGTCATGATTATTTGGATGAAGGCTACACCAAGCACATGCTGCACATCCTTGAAAATAGTGATGCCGTTGGTTGCTATCCCACTTCTCGGGCGATTGATAATAATGATGTTGAAATTGGAATTTATGACTTCTGGTATTCTAATCGCCTAACTTCTGATTATGCAGCGGAACGCTTATATTGCTTGATCGCTCATCTTCATGAAGCCTCAGCACTTTTTGGAATTTTTCGCACGAAAGTCGCGCAAAAATTTCCGATGAAAGCGATGATCGGTAATGATCACGTTTTCGTCTGCAATATGGCGCTTGAAGGTAGATTAATTGAATCCCCTTATTCCATCTACAATTGGCGTCAAACCAAGATGGGATTAAGCGATGCAGAAAATGTAAAAATTTGGCAAGAAACCTTGGGAAATGCGCAGAATAAGATTGCAGTTTCAAGAAAAGAAATGTGTGATGAGCAGCTAAATATTCTAAAAAAATGCGGATTCAAATCGATCGGATTTTTTGAAAAAATTTTACTAATCAGAAAGGCCAATAAAAAGCTTAGGAAGAGATTTGGAAGCAATTAACTCAATAAGCTAATGACTAAAAAACGCGCATTAATCACCGGAATCACCGGAATGGTTGGGTCTCATTTGGCTGACTTTTTGTTAGAAAATACCGATTGGGAAATTTATGGAATGTGTCGCTGGCGCAGTCCTCTCGACAATATTTCTCACCTGCTTGAGCGCATTAATAAAAAAGATCGCGTTCATTTGCTTTACGGTGATCTGCGCGATTACATCTCTGTTCACGATGTGATGAAAAAATCTAAGCCGGATTATATTTTTCATCTTGCGGCACAAAGTTATCCACAAACTAGTTTTGAATCTCCACTCGATACTTTTGAAACCAATATCCAAGGCACTGCGCGCGTTCTTGAGGCGGTGCGCAAAATGCCAGAATTAAAACCAGTAATTCACGTTTGTGCTTCGTCAGAAGTTTTTGGTCGTGTGCCAAAAGAGAAGCTTCCGATCGATGAAGAATGCACATTTCATCCCGCTTCGCCTTACGCAATTTCAAAAGTCGGAACTGATTTAGTTGGTCGTTATTACGCTGAAGCTTATGGCTTAACGGTGATGACAACGCGCATGTTTACTCACACCGGTCCACGTCGTGGCGATGTTTTTGCTGAGAGTTCTTTTGCTAAACAAATCGCCTTGATTGAAGCGGGAATAATTCCGCCAGTTATTAAAGTTGGTAATCTCGATTCACTCAGAACTTTTGCCGATGTGCGTGATGCAGTTAAAGCCTACTACATGTTGGTAACAGTGAATCCAAAGGCCGGAGAATATTACAATATCGGCGGAACTTTCAGCTGCACAATTCGCGAAATGTTGAATCACCTAATCTCGATTTCGACTGCGAAAGACAAAATTAAAATCGAAACCGATCCAGAAAGATTGCGTCCGATTGATGCTGATTTGCAGGTTCCAAATACTAAAAAATTTGAGCAACATACTGGTTGGAAGCCTGAAATAGAATTTGAGCAAATTATGCAAGATCTTCTCGAATACTGGCGTGACCGAGTTGCAAAAGGCGAGAAGTTTTTAACGAGATAACTCAATGTCAGAATTATTTTTAGTTCGCTCGCGATCACCACTTCGCCTAGGTTTAGCCGGTGGCGGAACAGACATGGAATCTTTCTATTCTAATTATGGCGGCTGTGTTTTGAATGCGACAATTGATCTTTACGCATGCTGCACTCTGAAGCTAAAACATAACGGAAAAATTAGATTCGTTGCTTCCGACATTGGCGAAGAATTTGAAATTGCGCTTACCGATTACATTGAGCCAACAGGAGCTCTGAAGCTACATAAGGCGATCTACAACCGCATCGTTAAAGATTGTAATAAAGGTCATCCGATCGGTGCTTTTAAGATGACGACTTATTGCGATTCTCCCCCTGGGTCAGGGCTTGGTTCCTCTTCAACCCTAGTGGTATCAATAATCAAGGCTTACGTCGAATTTCTCTCCATTCCTTTCGGAGATTACGATATCGCTAAACTTGCTTACGAAATTGAGCGTCAAGATTTGCAGATGAAGGGCGGAAAGCAGGATCAATATGCCGCAACTTTTGGCGGTGTAAACTTCATGGAATTTTACAAAGATGACCGAACGATCATCAATCCATTGAAGGTGCGTAAGTGGATTTTATCTGAACTCGAGCAATCTTTAATTTTATTCTATACCGGCGTCTCGCGTGACTCAGGAGTAATCATTGAAGAGCAAAATAAGAACATCGAAAATAAATCAGAAGAGACCATTAAGTCAATGTTAGCAATCAAGCAAGAGGCTTTTGAAATGAAGGATGCATTGTTGAGAGGTGATATCAAAGCAATTGCCGAATCAATGAGGCGAGGATGGGAAGCAAAAAAATCAGCCTCAGCAAAAATTTCCAATTCTAATATCGACCGCATTTATGACCTAGTTATGGATGCTGGCGCTATGGCTGGAAAAATTTCCGGTGCTGGCGGCGGTGGCTTCATTATGTTTTTGGTACCGCCGTCAAAAAGAATGAAAATTATACACTTACTTGAACAAGAAAAAGCTGGTCGAACCATGCCTTGTCACTTTGTTGACGAGGGTTCGCAGAGCTGGAGAATCAACAAATGAAAAATTACATAATTTCTGAATTCACAAAAACGCGCGATGTTTTTGAAAAAATTTTAGCTGACGAAAAATTACATCGCGACATCGAAACTGTTGCGAAAACCTGTATCGAATCATTGAAGCAAGGCAGAAAAATCATATTTTGCGGCAATGGCGGCAGCGCTGCTGATTCGCAACATTTATCAGCGGAGCTGGTGAGCAAACTTTCCTACGATCGTCCACCTTTAAATGCGATGGCGTTAAGCGTTGATACATCTGCCTTGACGGCTATTGGCAATGATTACGGTTATCTTCATTCATTCTCGCGTCAGCTTGAGGCCGTAGGGCAGGCTGGCGATGTATTGATCGGAATTTCAACTTCCGGTCGTAGCAAAAATGTGCTCGAAGCCTTGAAGGCAGCGAAAGCAAAAAAAATCATCGCGGTTGGATTCTTAGGTGAAAATGGTCGTGATATTGGCGCGATTGCTGATTACCAAATAAATATTCCTTCCGACGAAACTCCTAAAATTCAAGAAGGTCACATTGCCGCTGGTCACATAATTTGCGCTTTGATTGAAGATTATTTTTTCGGCGCAACTCATGATCCAAAAAATAAAAAATAACAAATTTCTCCACGTCGTCCCCGCGAAGGCGGGGATCCAGTAAGTTTCCAGCGTGCCGCGAGTTCTCCTGGATCCGCGCCTTCGCGGTGATGACGCGATGAATAATTACTTAAAATAAATGCAGGCAATAATTTTAGCGGGTGGCTTTGGAACTAGATTAAAAGAGGTTGTAAAGGATGTACCAAAACCGTTGGCTGATATTGCTGGTAAACCTTTTTTGGCTTATCTTTTGCAGAATTTACGTAATCACGGCGTAAAAAAAGTGGTGATTTCAGTTGGTTATCTGCAAGAAAAAATCGTTGAATATTTTGGTGATAATTATTTGGGGATGAGCGTCTCTTACGCAAGAGAATACAAGCCTCTAGGTACTGGTGGAGCAATTATAAATTCACTAAAATTTATTGATCAAAATCAGCCAGTTTTGGTGTTGAATGGTGACAGTTTTTTGCAAGTTGATTACCAAAAATTATTCGCCGCTCACAAGAAAAATCTGACAATGGTTTTGCGCAAGATGGATGATTGTAGTCGTTACGGACGCGTAGTTTTTGATGAGAATTTTGTGATCAAAAATTTCGAAGAAAAACCCTTAGACAAACTCGGGATGAAATCGAGTGGAGGATTCATCAATGGGGGGATTTATCTTTTGGATCCAAAAATTTTTAAAAGATCCCCGCTTCCAGAAGCATTTTCTTTTGAGTCAGATTTTTTAGCAAAAGAGCTTTCTTGGCTTGAGCCACAAGCCTTTACAACTGAAGAATATTTTATCGATATTGGTATTCCCGATGATTACGCAAGAGCACAAAAAGAGCTGCCAAACTTAATAAAAAACAAAGCACTTTTCCTCGATCGTGATGGCGTAATTAACATCGATCACGGCCATGTTTTTGAGAAAGAAAAATTTGATTTTGTCGATGGAATTTTTGATCTGTGTAAGCGTGCACAAGATCTTGGATATTTGTTAATTGTCGTCACAAACCAAGGTGGAATCGCCAAAGGTTTTTACAGCGAAGAAGAGTTTTTGAATTTAACAAAATGGATGGAAAACGAGTTTCAAAAACGCGCAATAAAAATTACTAAAACATTTTACTGCCCTTATCACGCAGAGGGTAAGGTTGAAAAATATCGTCAGGAATCACTAGACCGCAAACCCGCTCCGGGCATGCTTCTGAAGGCAATTGAAGAATTCAACATCGATCCAAAAAAATCTCTAATGATTGGCGATAAAGAGACCGACATGCAGGCGGCGGATGCGGCGGGAATCGCTTCTAAAATTATGGTAGATGGGCTATCGGTTAAGAATTTAAATTTTGAAAAATGACTAAGAAAAAAAATATTTTAGTAACGGGAGCTACTGGATTTATTGGGAAGTCGTTGCTGAAGCGTCTAGTGGCGCTTGGGCATAACGTGTCAATTTTGGTGCGCAGAGATTCTGATTTGAGTGTAGTTGGAGATGTCTTGAGTAAGATAAAATTTTTCTATTTTGACGGAGATTATGACTCCATTGATGCCGCATTTAGCGGTTCAAATTTCGACCTAGTATTTCATCTTGCTGCTTTTGGAAATTATGAGCATGAAAGCTCGACGATCTCTCGCATGATCGACTCAAATATAAAGCTCGGAACGTTTATTTTAGAGGCCATGAAGAATCACGGCTGTAAGAATATTGTCAGCACAAGTACCTATTGGCAGCATTATGGCGGCAAGAAAAAATACGAGCCAATCGCTCTTTACGCCGCAACTAAAAAATCTTTTGAAGATATAATCGAATATTACGCGATCTCTTCTGGAATTAAGGCCATTACTCTCAAGCTATACGACGTATACGGTTACAGCGATCATAGGAAGAAATTTATCAATTCACTTTTTAGTGCAGAAAATGGTGCGGAATATGATTTAACTGAAGGAAGACAACTCTTGTACATGATTTTTATAGATGATGTTGTGGAGGGTTATCTGAGGGCGGCGCAAATTGTTTCGGATGAGTCCAATCGAGTTGGATATCACAAGGTTTATGCTTTGCGAGGTAAGGAGAAATATTCTCTAAGGCAGATCGTCTCGATGATTTTCAAAATATCGAAAAAATCTTTTAGTGCCAATTGGGGGGAGAAGCCTTATTATTCGCTTCAGATAATGCGCCCATATTCTGAAAAAATATTGCCGGGCTGGACATCAAAAACTTCCTTTATATTCGGAATAAAAATTATTATTAAAAACAACTCTCATGACAAATTCTAAAGAGCTCATCTCGATTGTTACCCCGGTTTATAACGAAGAGGATGTAGTCGCAGAGTACTACAATAGAATGTCGAAAGTTCTCGATGACTTGTCTGACAATTATGATTTTGAAATAATTTTTACCGATAATTGCAGCACCGATAATACCTTTTTTGAGTTAGAGAAGATCGCTGCAAAAGATCGCAGAATAAGGGTTTATAGCTTCTCTAAGAATTTTGGTTATCAGAAATCAATTTGGATGGGATACGCAAAATCCAATGGCGCTGCTGCGATAGAATTTGATGCTGATTTGAAAGATCCTCCTGAAATGTTTGCAGAGATGTTAAGCTACAGAAAGAAGGGATTTAAAATTGTTTATGGCATCAGAAAGGACAGAAAAGAGGGCGCCTTCATCAATGGTCTTAGAAAGGTTTTTTACAGATTGGTTCGCAGCATAAGTGATTACGATATTCCTAACGATGCCGGTGATTTTATGCTGATCGACAGAGATGTGATTGCGAATTTAAAAGAGGTGAAGCTTTGCGATCCTTACCTTCGCGGAGTAATTTTTAGCTTCGGTTATTCTCGCAAAGGAATAGAATATTCTCGCGATCAAAGAGTTGCGGGAGTGAGTAAATTTCCTTTGTCTAAAATGATAAAATTGGCGATCGATGCCCTAATCAACACTTCCATTTTTCCGTTGAGAATAGCCTCGATAATCGGCGTTACCGTTGGAGTGCTTTCAATGCTTGCCGCCGGATGGTTTATTATTGATAAATTGTTTATGAATCCGGAGTTACCAAGAGGCGTTACAGCGATACTTGTTTTGGTATTGACATCTATAGCCATTAACGCTTTTTTAATCGGCATTATGGGTGAATATATCGGCAAGATATACAGACAGGTATCGGCTCACAACACAGTTCCAATCATCGAAAAAGAAATTAATCACAGGAGCTAACCCATGAAAAAAAATATCGAAGAAATGATAAAATTTCTGGAGCCAGAATTTGTTTTTGGAGATCAGAGGGGAAAGCTAAGGCAGCTCGTAAGTAGTGGCTGGAGCCAGATTAATTTTATCAACTCACTTCCCGGAAGTATTCGTGGCGGGCATTATCACAAAAATAATCGCGAGATGTTTTTTGTAATTTCTGGGAAATTCAATTTGGTGCTAAAAAAAGATGATAGCGTTAAATCCTTCTTAATAGAGGCTGAAGACATGTTTGTGATCGAGAAAAACGTCTCACATTCTTTCGAATATCTCGAAGAAACTTCTTTGATCTCAATGTATGATCTCGGAGTAGAAGAAAAACCAAATGGCAAAAAAGATATTTATCGAGATGATTAGAACCTTTCTAATAGTAGGCGCTTCAGGCTATATCGGGTCTTATTTTCTAAAGAATATTTTAGAGACTACCGAGCTAAATATAATCGCGACTAAGACCAAAAATTCATCAGCATCAATTTTGCACGAGAGAATTAAATGGCTCGATCTCGACATCTCTGATTTTGCCGAGGTTGATTCATTTTGTGATCAATTATCAAAGCTCAATACCAGGCTAGATGTCATTTATTTGGCGGCCTATCACCATCCAGATAAGGTAGAAAAAGATCCGCAATTTGCTTGGGGAATTAACATCGTCGCCTTGAGTAATATCATTAATAAAATTCCTTCAATTCGTACATTTTATTACTCATCAACCGACTCTGTTTACGGCGAAAGTTTTGACGGATATCGCTTCAAAGAGACTGATGATCACGTGCCACTTAATGAATATGGAAAGCAAAAATCTTTGGCTGAGAAAATAGTTTTATCTCGTGGTTACGGCGTGATTCATTACCCATTTTTAATCGGCCCAAGTCTCGCCAATAAAAAGCATTTTTACGACATGATAGTCGATGATTTTGTGAGTGGTAAAAAAGTGGAAGCCTTCTTCGATTCTTGTCGTAGTTCTTTAGATTTTAATTCTGCTTCGCTCTACGCCCTACAGCTCATTGAGCGCGGCGATAATTTTGGCACTGTAAATATCTGCTCCGACATAAGTTATTCCAAATACGACATCATTCTGCAGATCGCCAACAGACATGGATTTAGTGCTGAAAATATTCATTCAATTTTAGCCAAAGAGTCTAATTGGGTTTCTATCGCCAAGAGGCCTTTGGTGACGCTGCTAGATAATTCTAAGCTAAAAAAAATCTTAGCTCTCGAGAAGATCGAGCCAAAAATATAATTTAATAAAAATGATAAAATTTCTTGAAAAACTAAGAATCAAAATAAGGCATATTCATGGTACGCGTTCTAGGCGAGTAATTATGGGAATGGATAACAAGTTAAAAAGTTTAGTCAGCGAGGTCGCTGATATTAAGACCAATATAAACTCATTTCTTCTACAGCGCACAAACCCTGCAGAAAGCTCGTATAATGGCTTCCATGCTGAGGATGCGGTGATTTACGAGTTATTTAACAAGGCATCTGATATCGATCGCAAAGGTTTCTATGTCGATATAGGGGCTTACAAGCCAAAGGAATATTCTCTTAGTTATGTTTTTTATCAGAAGGGCTGGAGGGGGATAAATGTGGAGCCGGCACCGGGATCTAAGGCGATATTTGATCTGGAGAGACCTGGGGACGTAAATTTAGAATGCGCAGTATCGAATAAAGATGGCCATTCCAACCTCATTATTTTTGAAAATCCCCAGGAGAATACTATAGAAGAGAGTTCTGCTGATAAGTATGCTAAATTCTTTAACAAGAGTCCACTATCCTCAGTTTTGGTTCAAACAAGGACCTTAGCTGGAATTCTCGATGAGTACAATCCGCGACAAGAGATTATAGATTTTCTCAGCGTTGATGTGGAAGGGGCGGAGCTTAAGGTTTTGGAATCAAATAATTGGGATAAGTATAAATCCAAAATAATCGCGGTTGAGCAACTGGAGGTGGCTAGTTTAGAGGATCTCGCTAATTCAGAAATTTATAAATTTTTGAAAAGCAAAAATTATGAATTTTTCTCAAAAACTCCTTGCACTGTTCTTTACTACAATAAAGAGGTGTATGATATGTATAAACACCTTTTCGGCTTGAGAGAGTCGAGGGTTTATAAATGCAAATAAAAATGACGAATCTTTTTCAAAAGAGTGAAAATTTTTTCTGCAAGACGATAGATTTAATTTGCGTGGCATTGTGCAAAAATAAGGTGTTCGCGATATCTGCGGTGTTTACCACTTTGTTTTTCTTAGAGTCGTTGCTCAAAGGAGGAGAGAGTGCAGGATTCGCCTTGATTGGCGATAATGTGATATTGTGGGTTCCACAGCTAATAAATGCGATATCTCAGTTCAAGAGTCTGAATTTTTTTGGTGTAGATTTTTACACTTGGGGCGGATCTTCCGAGTTTTTTCTCAGGCCAAATCTGATTATTTATAATCCATTTATAATTCTCTGTGCGGCGATTCCGATGAAGTATTTAACGCCGGAAAATATGATCTTCGTCATGGTGATCATGTTTTACATCCACGCCTTTTTGTCCTGCTATTTTCTGCAAAAGCTCTGCGTAAGATTCTTCAAGTTTAACTATGCAACTGCCGTCTTTGTTGCGGTTGGTTACAGCTTTTCCATATACGTGGTAAGGGCTTTAACGTTTTTTACGTTTCCTTTTTACGTCTGGCTTTTGCCGGTCGGAATTTATTGCGCCCTATCTCTTGGAGAAAAATTTTCTCGTAAAAGTTTCATACTATCTGCAGCGACATTCATACTAATTTACACTAGTGGATACGTAACTTTGTCGATGGCTACGCTTATATTGATTGGTATTTTTGTAACATCTTATCACTGCTCATATTTTAGCTCCGATGTTGCGATAAAAAAAATATTTACAGCGCTATCACCAGCATTCCTCGCCACTCTTATTGTTCTGCCTTTTTACCTAGCTGTTCACAAATTTTTTATTCTTACCAATCCGATGGGAGGCTTTGGTTTAAATGGCTCTGCTCACGCTTTATCAGATTCTCCGCTCTTTTTATTGCGAGCAATTTCTCACAATATTCACCTAAAAGATGCGCCGATTTATGAATCAACTTTGATACTTGGCATTCTATCGATAACTATCGCACTGGTGTTTTTCATAAATTTGAAAAAAGAAAAATTTAACTCGGAGTATTCTTTTAAAATATTTGGCATCTCGCTCATTATTTTTCTTACCAGCGTCCTAATTACATTCGGAAACTCTACCGCTCTAAGTGACCTATTTTATTACTTGTTAAGGCCGATCGGCGGGATGCACATCTATCAAAGATATCTGATGCTCACCAATATTTTTGCGATGATTGCCATGGGTGCGATGTTGCAATATCTCACTAAAAATATTGATGGCTTGAGCGGTGTTAAGAAAGTTTTGGCAATTTACGCGACTCTCTTGGCTGTAGCTCTCTGCGCAAATCAATCGGGATTACTTGCTTTAAGCGGAAGTCTTGTTTTTGAATTTATCGCGGTTCTGATTTTTTTATTTTCTTTGTGTTTTTTCAGTGGGAGGTCAGCCCAAGTTTTGGCGATAATCGTGATATTTTTGGTTCCGCTGAATGACATGTATAACTATTCCAGAGATCAGCAAATATTGTCATCGTCTAAAACCGGTAACGTCATTCTTGATCATGCAAACGAAGTTAAGTTAAGAAATTATTTCGAGTCCAATTCGACCAGAGCTCTAAGCAGATATATTGACATTGTTCCAGAATTTACCTCCTACACATCGAAGAACTATCCGTGGATCTACAACTCAAATAACGGCTCTGAAAACAAGATATCTTCTTACCTTGGTTACGAGGCTCACATCGCCACAATTTTGAGCTACAGAGATATTGTAAAGTTGCAGAATCCAGTCCCAGATGTCTGGGCTTTTTACCCCGATATTAATTTTCTCAAAGCAACCGGCGCTGATTTTATTATTTACGACAAAGCTAGTTCCTACAACGATCCAGAGCTTTTGAAATATATCGATAACTCGAATCCAAAAAAGATTTTGGCGCTAAAGGATAATATCATTGTAGCTCCCCTCAAGATCGCGAAACCAGCGGAAGAAAAATACAATAACGGCTACATTAAAATTTTGTCCGATGGTGATGATTTGGATGTCAAAAACTTCAAAACTAATGGCGCCAATAAGATTCAATTTTTGACCAACTCCAGCAATAAAATTTCAATCAACTACCTGTTTTGGCCAAATGACAGAATAGGTTTTTACGTCGATAATAAGTTGGTGAAATATGAGTTAAGTGACGAGGGTTTGATGAGGATTAATCTCGATGCCGGATCCCACAAAATAAGAATCAAATATAAGAACAGCGCGCTTTATTACTTCTTTGCGACTTACTCAATTTTCGTCATTAGCGCCGTCATAATTTTATTAAGAAGAAGAGATAAATCATGCTAAGCAGCTCATCAAAAAATTGTTTCGCACTTTTATGCGATTGGCCTCACGCCAAAGCTGCAGAGAACGAAACCATAAAAAGAATTTCCAGCGCAGCGAAATCTCTTAATAAAAATGTACTCGTCATCAATCGAAAAGGCGAGGTGATCGATCTTGAAAAAGGCATCCACGCTTCAGACCGAGTTATCACAAATGACGATGTTGATTTCGTCATCAATCTGCATTTCTCATCGCCTCGCGTATATGACGGCTTCTCTTATTTGTTGCTTTGGAATCCTCTAAAATTTCCTCACGATTGGAGTTACGAAAGATACGCCGCCAGCATGGCTTCAAACCATGATTCAATTTCTTGCGGCTCCAGTTTTGCTGACGAGTGCTTTTACAGATACAGCTTTTGCCAAGGCTACCAGCATCTATTTCCGCAGATTAGATTAAATCACACTAATTCCGGTCCATATTTTGATTTTTGCGATGACAGATCTGGTGTATTTTATTGCGGAATTGGTTGGGACAAAAGCAAGACAAACCCTCAACAAAGATTCCACGATGTTTTTACGATTCTCGACAAGAAGTCGGTTCTAAAAATTTATGGACCTAAAAAATTAGGAAAATCCGAGCCGTGGAAAGGTTTTGCCAGCTACCAGGGTGAAATAGCTTTCGATGGAACATCATTATTCAAGACGATCTCACAATCTTTACTCGGCCTTGCAATCAGCCATCCAGCGCACTTAGAAACCGAAATCGCCACTTCTCGTATTTTTGAAATTATCGCCGGCGGCGCTCTGCCGCTTTGCGACGATAATAGTTTTATCAAAAAGAATTTCGGTGACAGAGTTCTGTATATCGATGGAAAAACTCCCGAAGAAAAAGCTGCTTCAATTCTTCGCCATCACGAATGGGCCCTGAATAACAAGCCTGCTGTGAAAACTATGGTGGAAGATTTGCAGAATTTGATGAAAGAGAAATTCGATCTATCGGTTCAGTTGAGGGGGTTGTACGAGCAACATTTTGCCAGAAGAAAAGAGATCGAAGAAATTTATTTTGCGCGATCTGAGAAAATTCACGTAAACATGATCTATCTTCTCAACCACAGAGAAGATGATTTAAGCGCTCTAAAAAAATCATTTAAGACGCAATCATACGGCAATAAATCTTTATTTATTCTCAGCGCCATCAGCAATTTCGATTACTCTTCTCTCGAAAAAGAAGGCGTAAATTATTGCCTGTTAAGAAGCGAAAATATGGACGATCAAACTCAAATTGGTCGAATGTTGCAATCAGTGCGAGATCAGCTACCAAGTGGCGAGAATGAGTGTTATATGGTTTTTGCTAAAAACTCCCAACTGTTTTACGATCACCTGACTTCGTTAGTAAGGGTTTTGGAAGATGATAGTGAGGTTGAGGTTGTAGATTTTTTGGCAGCAAGATTGTTGGGTAGTGGTGAGACTTCTGACGCTAAAATTATTGATGACGAGGCGTTAATCAGAAAGAAGGACACCGTTTTGTGTAAGCCATTTTTGCTCAGAAATTTGCCGCCATTTTTTATCCTCAATAGTTTGAATCTCGATCATTTTACTGCGGTAATTTTGGCATTTTTTAAGAAGAGAAAAAATACAAAAAGAACGACTTCTGTTGAGATTCCTCTCGTGACAAAACCCGCTTCAAAAAAGTCAGTTAATTACAATAACCTGTCCCTGTTTTGCGACGTAATTCTGCTAAATCGCGATATTCCAAATATCCCAGAAGATGAGTTCGAAGTTGCCAAAGAGGATATCTACAAAGCCTTTAGAAAGATGCCTATTCTCAAGCATGTAATGAGCATCAGAAAGCTTGTTTTAAAGATTCGCGACTCAATTCGTAGCATAAAATCTGCCGTTAAATCTCTTCGTTAAATATTTTAACAACAGCGATTAACCCTCTCCCACTTTGTCTTTTCGCGTTTGCGTA
>CAIQBQ010000112.1 GCA_903870105.1 uncultured Alphaproteobacteria bacterium
CGTTTTAACTTGGTTGAAAATCCAGAGGTAACACAAATTTCATTAAACCAACCATAATAATTTGGATCTACTGCTGCCCCAGACGGATTTTGATTTGTGATTGTTGCTGCGGATGAAGACACAATACCAAACTTTGCATTACAAAGTGGAAGAAGAATTTGGTTACACTGATTTCTAATTGTAGTAAAAGAATCTGTTGGCTGGTTCGCTAATTCAGCATTATGAGCATCGATTTCATTCTTAATGCATTCAATATTTAGCTTACTGCATTCTTCACGCTTTACACAAATTTTATGGTTTTCAACAGATGAGTCGCAGGTTTCAACAGATGGGTCAGTGTTAGCTAGTAAAAGGGCATCTGTGCAATAAGCTTGTGCTGAAGTGCATGTAGCGTTATTGACGGAACTGCTAAGATATTTTATGGCAATCTTAGAGCTGCTGTAAGTGTTAGTTGCATCAGTGGCGACGACTAGTTTACGAAAATCAATCGAGGGAAGTAAAACTTTATTTGCCGAGTTGTTAATGTCGGGATAGTTTCTATAAGCGCAGCTAATTTTTTGCGGATTTAGGTAAGTTCCATTTATATCCTTAATTTTTTGATAAAGGCATAGAGTAGGGCGATCTGCAACTTCATCATATTCTTTGCGTATAAAAACTTCCGCCGAATAGGATTCGTAAGTTATCGTTGCACTGCCTTGAGGATCAGCAGAAGCAGAATTTTCGTATCCAGTTTTGCCAAAACCAAGGCTGAGTTTTTTTGTAGTTAGACCAAAGCTAACAGTAATTTCTGGATAATGGAAATCTGTATCTCCTAAAGTTTGGTCTGCTGGTATTGATGAAAGTCCGCCACCTTGCCTGGTCGATACACTTATTATGTATAGCGGGGGAATAAAAATATTTTTCGAGTTGCTAATATTGGCAAGGTTGTAAAGAGGTGAAACGGTAATTCGGTGAGGAACTTTGATGCATTCCTGCGCGGGAAATAATTGACCAGATTTATTTAAATATCCCTGAGGCTGGGAAACGGGTCGCGTGCTTTCAATGTAGGGAATTCTCATCACGGTTCTCCATTTATCAGCTGTGCCAGGATCGTCATTTGTATTTTTGCCTCCACATGTTCCGCCATTATTTGTGCCAGAGATGCAAGTGCCATCAGCTAATTTTTCTGATCCATCATAGTAGATCGCGTTGTAAGCTAGAATTCCTTTGGCGTCGAGGAAGGTGCAGATATATTCACCATACTTTACCGCTCTTAGGCGTAGATAGCCGTCAATCGTTGCCATACAATCGCGATCCGAATCATTGCCAATCATTGAACCACTTCCGCCCGTAAAGATATCTCCGCTCATTACGCATCGTTTGGGATCTGAATCTTTAACTTTAAGAGTTTGACATATGTCATATCCACAAAGTTGCGAACAGTGTAAGAGGTTTGCATCATTACCGTATAAACTTTGTTCTTTAACAAAGACACAGGTCACTGCGCATTCTCTTTCACCACAAGAATGATCGAAGGCGAGAGTGTTGGTGAATCTTAAACATGTTTCCAAAGTGTGAGTCGCTTCAGTATCGGTAAAACTTGTTCCTACATAACCTTTGTGGTAAGCGGTATCATATCTTGTAAGTCTGTTGTAAATATTGGCATGCATGCCACAAAGGTAACCAAAGCCAATACCGCGATTACCAAGTTTATCAGCTTGGTCCTTGGCCGGAGATCTAGGTCCATCGCCAAAAACACTGGAATGCATATAGCCCATATCAACCGTTATCTTAGGCCCCCCACTCACACCAAACCAACCCAAGACATCAACTTCAAAATAAGCCCTAGCACCCAAATCTTGTTCTTCCAATTGTCGAAGATTATATTCAAAATCGTCCTCAAAATCTCTTAAATTTCCATTGTTCAATGCGGCATCAGCAGGTTTTGGGCGATAAAACCAGGAGTTAACGCCTCCATCACTACTTTCGCCAGATGCACTGCCGGCTCCGGCCTCTCCGGTAACGCAATTAACAGAGCTGGCGTTGGCATCCAAATTACAATCGATTGTTGCGTAACAATAGCCGCTAGAGCAGGTGTGACCACTTCCAGTAGAATCGCATGCGACATTGGGTATGACTGGACTCTGATCGGCTGGCGGAGAACAGCGATAAGGAACCTGAACTATTGGCTTACAAGTTTTTGGTGTGCAGATTGGCTCAGAAAAAGAGCCAACAGCATAATTTCCATTGATAAGTCTTTGGTAATCCGAAATATAACCAGAAGGTTTAGCTAAAATTATTGAGACATCATCAGTGGCATTATTAACGCAAGAAGCTCGACAATTATGGATTTTACAACTGGAGTTAGTTGTTAGATAAGGCAGCTGGGCTTGCGTGAAGTTGAAGCATTTCACGCTATTGTCGCAATACTTGTAATTGCTTGTATTGGCATCGGTAAATTTAGATTCATTCAACTCATTAGGGTGCAGCAAATTACAGGGTAGAAGATTGCAATTAGTTGGTGGATTTGGCACTACATTACCACTATTAGGATTGCCAACATAAGCAACTTGATGACAAGACCTTGCTACGCAATTCACTCCTGAATTACTAGTAACTCCAGCTTCAACCGCATCACAAAACCTAATACAATCTTTATTGTGAATAGCGTAATCGACACCCCTTACGTTGGCTGGAACACGAGCGCTATCTGGATTGGATATTGTAGAACATTCATTGACGCAATTCTTTAGCGGGTAGGCGGTTGATGTATCTGAAACTTGGCTACAAAGAGGTAAGTCAGAAAGATCCGCGCAATTAACGCGATGATTTGGAATTGATCCCGCCGTTAAAATTGAAGTGGTCGGAATAGTCCAAGTTTTACCAGGAACATCCGAACACAAAGGCAATGGGTAATAATAAAGACAGTTACTTCCAGGTTGCGCAGTTCCGCTAACTGCACTGCAATCTAGAGTGGGGGAGGCTGAAATTGTTTTTTGTGCAAAAAAAATCGTTGAAAGACTCAAAATTAAGACAGCAAGAACGGTTAAGTTTTTTGCTATTTTCTTTGTCGTTTCAGGATTTTTTAAGTTCATCGACTAGCTTACAGAAATAATCACCGCGCTGTTCAAAATTTTTCCATTGATCAAGCGATGCGCAAGCCGGAGAAAGTAGGAGCGTTTTTTCTGTTAGGCTAGATTTTTTTGCGTCAAAATAGGCTGATTTGAAGGCTAGTTCCAAATTTCCGCATTTCTCAAAATTTACGGAGTTTTTTTCTAAAATTTTTGCGAATTCTTCAGTAGCTTCGCCGATCAAATAAGCCTTGGTAATTTTTTTGAAGTAAGGCTCAAGAATTTTGATTCCGCCTTCTTTCGACCGACCACCAAGAATCCAGAAAATATTCTCGAAAGATTTAAGTGCTGGTTCGGTTGACTCGGCATTCGTTGCCTTACTGTCATTAACAAATCTGATTCCATCTTTTTGTCCAATAACTTTACAGCGATGTGGCAAGCCTTCAAATTTTTGAATCGCAGAAATTATTTTCTTTTCGTCGGTTAAGCCAAAGCAGTAACTAATCGCAAAAGCAAAGGCCATGTTTTGATCATTGTGCTCGCCATGCAAAAATTTCGATTTCAGCTCAAGATGTGAATCAGCGCCCAAAATTTTATTAACCAATTTTCCGCCGATTAGCGAAAGGCCATTTTCTTGAATTTTTTTAGTCGAGATTGGAATCAGTTTTGCACGGAAGTTCTTGTCATTTTTAAATTCTTCAAAAACTTTTTTAGAATTTTCATTGTCGATATCAATCAGGGCAAAGTCTTGCTCTGTCTGGTTTTGAAAGATTTTCTTTTTTGCTTCAATGTAAGCTTCCATCGAGCCGTGGTGATCAATGTGATCCGGCGTTATGTTTAACAGAGCGGCAATTTTGAAGTGGGTTTTGGTGAGAAGATCAAGTTGGTAAGAGGAAGTTTCGAATATGTAAGTTCCCTTAGAAAAATTCTGATTAGGCTTTTCAGTGGCTGAGGGGGATTGTTCGAATTTCGCGTCAACTTCTTTTTCAAAAGAGCTGGGCAAGTCAAAGCAAGGAATGCCAATATTTCCACCAATCGCAGAAGGAACCTCTAATTCTTTAAAAATAAAACCGGTTAGTGAGGTGGTGGTAGATTTGCCATTAGTTCCCGTAATGGCGATAAAGTTATTTTGGAAATTGAGTCGATAAAAAATCTCAATGTCACAAGCAATTTCAGCGCCAGTTTTTTTGGCGATTTCAAAAATTTTATGTGAAGGAAGGATTCCGGGAGAAAGACTAATTACGGTTTTTGAGTCGTAAGAAATTTCGTCGGGATTTTTTTCTCCCGAATTATTGTCATCAATTGTGATCACTTCTTTGCCAGCCTGCTTCAAATATTTAGCAGCCGAGAGACCAGAAATGCCCAAGCCGTAGATTACGTATTTCATTTATTTTGTTGTATTTTCTTAGATCTTCCTGCCGTCATCTTCGCGAAAGCGGAGATCCAGGATAACGCAGTCGCAGTAGGTGATATTCGATAAGATGACGGCTGGAAATAAGTTGGTAACGAGCGTTAAGAGCGAAGTTTAAAAATCGCTTCTGAATAACTTTTTGAACCAAAGATGTAGGAGCCAGAAACCAAAACATCTGCACCAGCGGAGACCACTAGCTTAGAAGTTTCTTCATTGATTCCACCATCAACTTCTAGCTCAATTTTTCTACCCGATCTTTCGATTTTTTTTCTAATATTTTCGATCTTCTTCAATTGTGACGAGAGAAATTTTTGTCCGCCAAAGCCGGGATTGACTGTCATCACCAGAATCAAATCGAGCTTTTCTAGAACGTAATCTAGAGCATCTTCGTGGGTTGAAGGAACAAGAGAAACTCCCGCTTTTTTGCCGTAAGATTTGATTAAATCCAAGCTGCGATCGAGATGAATCGAAGCCTCAGCGTGAATTGTAATAATATCAGAACCGGCCTCTGCAAAATTCTTAATGTGATTGTCGGGATTATTAATCATCAAATGCACATCATAAGGTAAATCAGAGACCTTTCGAATAGATCTCACCACCTCATTACCGATCGTCAAATTCGGCACGAAACTTCCGTCCATCACATCAATGTGAATATAGTCAGCACCAGCTTTCTCAATATTTTTTATCTCTTCTCCAAGTTTGGAAAAATCAGCAGAAAGAATTGAGGGAGAAATTTTCAACATGGTTCTTATTTATTTTTGCAGCCCATTGCTACGATGTCGTAGATTGGATGTTCTAATCCAGAAATTGATGGGCTTGAGGCGAATAGCCAACCATAAAAAATACGAGTTTTTTGACGCAGAATTTCTTCGCCATTTTTTTCAATTTTGATCTCAGAAACCTCAACAAGAATTTTACTTTCTGGCTTTTGATCGAGAGGCGCTTGCCAGCATTTACGAACTAAGACAGCGATGCTGCCAAGATCAACTTCTTGCCCAGATCTTATTTCAACCAAAGTAGTTTTTGCCGTAGTTTTATTTAAAACTTGTAGCTGTGCGATGTTACTAAAATTTGTGGGATCAAGATTTTCTGGAGCAGTAACTTCTTGTGCCAATGCCGAGCTAGAAAATAAAAAAAATAGCGCGATCAGAAAATTATTTTTTTTCATCTTCTTCCTTCTTGTTCTTGTCGCCAAAAATAAATTTACCGAGAAGATCTTCGAAGCTTACCGAAGATTGAGTGAATTGAATTTCTTCGCCGTCTTTTAAATTTTCCTCATCTCCGCCCGGGCTAATCGAGAGATATTTTGAGCCAAGCAAACCTTCGGAAGAAATTTTTACTGAAGAGTCGGAGGGTAATTTTAACGAATTATTGAGATTAATTTTTAAGACCGCGCGAAAATCTTTTTCATCGAGAATTTGCTCTTCAACAGTTCCAACTTTTACTCCAGAAATTTTCACATCACTGCCAGAGTTAATACCGTCGATATTGTCAAATTTAGCGATTAGACGATAGCCTTTAGTGTCGCTAACTTGAGCGCTGCGGAAAGAACTGAAGAGAAAGAAAATCGCACAAAAAAGAACAAAAGTTCCAACGATAATTTCAAAATAGTTGTTAGTTTTATTCATATTTACTCCGGCTTCCAGGCTTGATATTGTTGGCTTGTTGAATTTTTTGGTTTGTGTGAATTCTTTGTTCCCGTGAGGTTCGGTAAATGAATTTTTTGCCAAGAAAATTTATGAGATTTGTTGAGAGTTGGCATTACATCGCTGATGTAATGCAACCAAATATGCCAATCCATTGGAACTTTTGAAGGTTCGGCAATGCCTTGGTAAATCACAAATCTTTTACCATTTTTTTTGTGCAAAAAATATTGGTTACCGAACTCGTCGGAGCCAATTTTATTACATGAAGATTTTATCAGGAGATCGTTAATTAAGCGCATTGTGTTAATCGAAAATTGTTTTTGCGATTGTTAATATTGTAATTTTTTCGACGCCACATTTTCTTAAGGCTTTCGCACAATTTTCAACCGTCGCACCGGTTGTCATCACATCATCAAATAGAAGAATTTTTTTACCAAGAAGCTCTTTGCGATATTTTTTATTCACCAAAAATGCGCGCTTTAAATTCTTCTCGCGCTGCTCTTTTCTAAGTGAAATTTGTGATTCAGTGTTAGCAACGCGCCACAATAAATCGGGAATAAATTTCTTCTTAGATAAATATTTTCCGATCAAAATTGCCTGATTAAATTTGCGTTCGCGCAATTTTTTTACATGAAGAGGAACGGCGCAAATCAAATCACAATCATCAATCTCGCTTTTGGCTTTTTCTCCTAAAAGCTTTGCCAGCTTCTGCGCTAAAAAAGTTTGGTCATTATATTTCAAATCACCAATCGCCTTGCCGATTATTTCATTATAACGAAAAATCGTTACCACCTTGTCGTAAGCTGGGGGCTTAAGCAAACAAGCTGCGCAGAAAGGTTTCATATGCTTGATTTCAATCTCAAAAGGGTAAGCGCAAATCGAGCATTTTGGCTCGGTGATAAACTTTAATTTTGGCCAACAGCATCCACAAAATAAAGCATCTCTGTTGATTATTTCCTGACAGAAAAGACAGTGATTAGGAAATAAAAATTCTAAAAATTTCTTCATGTTATTTGATCGTGAACTCTTACGGCAGAACCGCCGACGTGGTGTTAAAAACAATTTTCTTCAGCAAGAAGTTTCTAATCGGATTAATGAAAATCTCGATTTACTTAATCGTAAATTCAAAAATATTTTAGAAATCGACGAAGAAAATTTTTCCTACCCAGAGAATGTTTTTGACTTGGTTTTAAGCAATCTCGACTTCCACCTTATCAACGAAATTCCGCAATATTTAATCAAAGTTAAAAGCATTTTGCAGCCTGGTGGAGTATTCATTGCCAGCTTTTTTGGCGAAGAAAATCTTTCTGAGCTCGCTCATGTTTTACACAAAACCGAAAATGAAATTTACGGCGGAATTTCACCGCGGATGCCGCCAACGATTGACGTTAAAACCGCCGCCGCCTTGCTGCACAAGGCCGGATTTCAAAATCCAATTTCTGATTTCGACAAAATCCTAGTAGAATATTCCGACCCACTTGATCTGCTCAAAGATCTGAAAATGATGGGGCAGGGCAATATTTTGCATCAGCGCTCGCGTCGATTTTTTACCAAAAACTTCCTTAACAAAACTTCAAAAAACTATCGCGAAATGTATGGAGCCTCTAGTGGCAAAGTTTTAGCGACCTTCGAAATCGTCACGATTATTGGAAGCAAATAATCAAATTCCCCCAACTAAACCCCGATTCAGAAAGCCTTATCCAAAAAATATGAAAAAATTATACATTAAAACCTACGGCTGCCAAATGAATGTTTACGATTCTGATCGCATGCAAGACCTGATGGAAAATGTTGGCTACGAAACTATAGAAAGCCCCGAAGGCGCAGACATGGTCATAATTAACACTTGTCACATTCGCGAAAAAGCATCGGAAAAATTATTCTCTGATCTCGGCAGAATTCGTCCGCACAAAAATAAAAAAGCTGATGAAGGAAGTCAGATGATAGTCGCCGTTGCTGGTTGCGTAGCGCAAGCAGAAGGTGAAGAAATTTTCAAGCGCTCGAATGTTGTCGACATTATTGTTGGTCCGGAAAGCTACCAAACTCTGCCTGATCTAGTCGGAAAGATGATCCGCGAAAAGAAGAAGCAGATTAATTTAGATTTTACTCCTGATAATAAATTCGATGTTTTGCCTGAAAGCAAAACGGGAGTAGGGGCCTCGGCTTTCGTTACCATTCAAGAAGGGTGCGACAAATTTTGTACTTTTTGCGTCGTGCCTTATACAAGAGGTTCGGAATATTCACGTGAAGTTTCTAAGATTGTCGATGATGCAAAGCGCCTAGTTGACCAAGGCGTCAGTGAGATTTATTTCCTCGGACAAAATGTAAATGCCTATCACGGATTAGATGCGAAAGGAGAGCCCGCAAGTCTCGCAAAGTTAGTCGAAGAAGTCGCAAAAATCGATGCCGTAAAAAGAATTCGTTACACCACCTCACATCCTCGCGACATGTCTGAAGATTTGTTTGCAGCGCATCGCGACATTGAAAAGCTAATGCCATTTTTACACCTGCCAATTCAATCGGGGGCAAATTCTGTTTTGAAAGGAATGAACAGAAAACATACGAGACAAGACTATTTCAAAATCATCGAGAAACTGCGCGCTGCAAGGCCAGACATCGGCTTATCTTCTGATTTTATCGTTGGCTTTCCAGGAGAAACTGACCAGGATTTCGAAGATACAATGGATTTAATTCGCCAAATAAAATTCACACAATGCTATTCCTTCAAATATTCTCCGCGCCCAGGAACGCCAGCTGCCGAAGCTAAAATTCAAATCGAAGAAAAAGTAAAAGAAGAAAGATTGTTCAATTTGCAAAAACTTCTCACCGAACAACAAAGTGAATTCAACCAAAAATCTGAAGGGCAAATAATGCCCGTCTTGTTTGAGCGCAAAGCCCCCGATTCCGGTAAAGCAAAAGCGCGCTCTGCCACACAGCTATGGGGTAAATCGCCTTACCTGCAATCTGTAATCGTCGACGTTGCGAGCGAAGAAGAGGCTAGAAATTACTTCGGAAAAATAGCGGATGTGAAAATTTTGAAATCGAGACCGAGCAGTCTAGTGGGAGAGCTTTCCTAAATATTGCTGGTCGAACTCAATACGAAGCCCGAGCTCGAAGACCAAGCCCGGCTTAAAGAAAAAAGAATAAATTTCATTACTTCATGGGTGTCTTTTCTTCAAAAACAGAAATCGAAATCGCCGGGATAAAAATTTTTCTTACGCAAAAAAGAATCAGAAATTTGCATTTGAGAATTTCTGCGCCAGATGGAGAGGTTAGGATTTCAGCTCCTTTGCGGTATGGGATAACACGACTTAGAGAATTTATTTTACAAAAGATTGAGTGGATTAAAAAAAATCAGATTCGAATTCGTAAGTTGCGCGATGAAGGAAAAATTATTTTGCCGAAAAAGTTTATTTCGGGTGAAGAGCATTATTTTTTTGGTGAGAAGTTTCTTTTGGAGTTGGTGCAAAATAGCACTGCCAACAAAGTCTTATGTGGAGTCGAAGTGTTGCAGAGAAATGTGATTGAACTTCACGTCAAAAAACTTTCGAACTTTGCGCAAAGACAGAAGTTGATGGATAATTTTTATCGCAAGCATTTGAAGGAAGTTGTTCCAGGAATGGTTACTAAATACGAAGAAAAGATGGGTGTTGCGGTCGCAGAATTCAGAGTGAAAAAAATGAAAACGCGCTGGGGAACTTGTAATGTAAAGGCTCGCCGTATCTGGCTTAGTTTAGAATTAGCAAAAAAGCCTTTGGGATTTTTAGAGTCGACTGTTGTTCACGAGATGGTGCATTTGTTAGAGCGCGGACACAATAAAAAATTCTACGGATTGATGGATCAATTCATGCCAGAATGGCAAATTTGGGATAAGAAAAAAACTGAAGTTTAGCGTGCAATCAAAAGTGGTTAGCGACGTTCTTGTTAAATCTTCTTGGTAATGATGGAAAATCTCTGGTGAATTCTTCCCAATATCTTTGCCTGCGTTGTGATGGCGTGAAAGGATGATGGATTAGTAAAAAATAAAAAAGGCAATCTAAACCAGTCTTATTTGATCTTTCTCAATAGTGATTAACCGCTTTTTATAGAGCTTGCCGATGGCTTTTTTGTAGTTGCTCTTGCTGACTCCAAAGGCTTCGTAGATTAGATTGGGAGAGCTTTTGTCTGTTAAATCAAGAGTGCCGCCTTTGGCTCTAACCCACTTTAAAATATTTTCCGAAAGAGAACAAATAGCCTCTCCGCCTTGACTTTGAAGGATGAGATCAATCTTGCCATCTTCACGAATATTCTTGATGTAACCATTCATGCGATCACCCACTTCTATTGGCTGAAGAATATCAATATTGTGAATGAGGCCCATGTGCTCGTTATTCACCACGGCCTTGTAACCATAGTCATTTCGCCTGGCGATTAACAGACTCACTTCCTGATTTTTGAGAAAATCGTAACCATCCTCCTCTTTCATAAACTTGCTTAATTTGCTACTGGCAGCAATACGTCCGGTGACGTCGATATATAAAAAAACAACATAGGAATTACCGACAAGCATTGGAATCAGCTGCTCTTTGAAAGGAACCAATAAATCTTTAGAAAGACCCCAATTCAAAAAAGCGCCAAATGAACTTGTTGAGGTAACTTTGAGATGAGCGCATTTCCCAACCTCGCAGTAAGGGATTTCTGAAGTTGCAACGAGACGATCTTCTGAATCTAAATAGATAAAAGCTTCTAACTCATCTCCAATCTCAAACGCATCCGGGACGTAGCGTGAAGGCATTAATATTTCGCCCAAATCACCTCCGTCTAGGTAGAGTCCGAACTCAACTTTTTTGACGATTGGTAGTTTATTTACTGCTCCGACTTTGGTCATGTTTTATATTGATGTTATTCTTAACTAGATTGGAGTGATGATCCAATCACTCCATTTCAATAATAACAACTTTATGCAACTTTACGTAGGAATCGCTGGAAGCATTTTATGCATCGTGGCTCTTGCCATTACCCTTTTTAAAATCGGATTTGGCGATTCTATAGAATATAAGTTACTCAACTTATTTGGTGGCGTTTGCCTGCTTTATTACGCGGTGATCGAGCACGTTATTCCATTCATTATCTTAGAAGCCACTTGGGTTTTACTGCCATTGATCACCTTACTTTCATCTAAATTTAAGACTAAGAAACCAGCTGAATCGCCAAATCAATCTCGTTAATAATCCTGAATTTATCACGCCCGAGAATGCCTTTTAGAACTAGATGGTTAGAGGCGTGATCACTGCGAAAGATAGTTTTGTTTAGGTTTAAATTTTCTAATAACAGATGCATTTCTTGAAATAATTCTTGTCTCGTCATTTCTCGCCAGTTGCCGTTAAATCCTTTTTCAAAACGTTCTGATCCGAAGGGAAATTCTGGAACTAAAGTTGAGAGATATTCTGGTTGAGCTTGATTCATCAATTCCGCGGAGGCGAGGGCATGTTGCTCACTATATTTCGGGCCGCCAAGACCGTTTAAAATCATCACCGAACTTTTGATTCCGGCTTCTTTTATCTTTTTTAAGGCCTCAAGAGATGAGTCAAAAGTTTCACCTTTTTCTATCAAACTTAGCAGCTCTGTGTTGCCACTTTCACAGCCAACATAAAAAATCTTCAAACCCATCTCCTGCAATTCGCGTAAATCTGAAATAGACTTATTAAGTAGATTACGGGGCAGGCAGTAAGAAGAAACGCGCTGCAGGTTAGGGAAATATTTGTTAATCAGCTGCATAATTTCTTTCAGTCTTTTCATCGACAAACTCACGGCATCACCGTCAGCAAGAAAAACTCGAGTAACTGGTAAGTTGTTTTGGACTAGGTATTTCAATTCCGCTTCGATTTCTTCAATCGCCTTTGGCTTGAAGCGTTTTTGCTCATCTTTGTACATATCACAAAAAGTGCACTTATTCCAAGAGCAACCATTGGTGACTTGCAGAATCAAAGACTTCCATTCGCTTGGCGGACGAAAAACTGGCTCGATGTAGTTTAGTGGGTACATGGGGTTTTATATTTTTTGTTAGTTATTTTTTTATTACAGAGAGCTAATGAGTCGCCGCAATCTTTGTGATTGAAACCATTACGGATTGCCACGCTACGCTCGCAATGACGAGGTTCTTTTTGCACATAAGGCATATTATGTAACCGAAGCGAAGTTTCTTTAGTTAGCATTGAATCTTCTCTTAAAAACCGCTATCAAAGCTTGCAACTCTTGGTCAAACTCATCATTCAAATTTATCACTCTATAACCAAATTTTATTAGATTTCTTTTTGCCTCGGCAATTTTTTCGTCATGTTCGCTGGGCTTAAAGTGATCTAAAATATTGAGTGAAAAATCGGGAAAAATTCCCACTCCATTTAACGTTAAAAACTGCCAATCGAATAAATGTGATGGATCTTGCTTGCGGTCTGGCATTCCGGTTTCTTTGTTATAGGCAATGTCGGAATGACCGACCACCTGCTCTGCTTTGATTTGATATTTTGCGATTAAATATTTGCAGAGCTCAAGTCCAGACTGCATCTGTGCCACTTCAAACTTTTTAGAAAATGGTGCCGAGTTAATAAATTCGATGCCGATCGAAGTTTGATTTAAACCTTCAACGCCTCGCCAATAGCTAACTCCGGCGTGATAGGCAACGTCATTTTCATCAACCAATTCAAAGATTTTTCCATCTTCGTCGATTAAATAATGTGAGCTAACTTGATGCTCGCAAAGCTGCTCAATCGCATGCTCAACAGAACTTGCCTCAATGTGATGAAGAACTAAAAATTGAATATTTCTTGGTTCACTTTTTCTTTCGAAGAACTCGGAAAATTTTTTACTGCGATCGACTTTCATTTTAACATTTAGGATTTAACAAGCCGCGACTCCTCTAAACGCAATCAACAAAAAATGGCTACGAAAAAAAGCACGACACGGACTTCAAAAGAACTTGAAGCATTACAATTCC
>CAIQBQ010000113.1 GCA_903870105.1 uncultured Alphaproteobacteria bacterium
AATCCCCGCCTTTGCGGAGATGATAAAAAATGATAGTTTTATGGTAATTGTTTTGAGGAAATTTAGTGATTTTTACACCCTTTAAGATGACAACATGTATTAAAAAATGCCAAACGATTTTACGTTAATTCTTTCTCTGATCTCTCTTGGTTTTTTCGGTGGATTTACTCATTGTGTTGGCTTGTGCGGTCCATTTGTAATTACACAAACAACAAATCGTTTAGCGCAACTTCCGCTCGAAAAATTTTATGGCTTCGAGAGATTAAAAAATCTTGCATTACTTCCTTACCAATTTGGCCGCATTACAACTTACTCATTAATTGGTTTTCTTTCTTCGCTTCTTGCTGAAAATATTGGCGACTTAGTTGGCTTCAGATTTCTCTCGGCTTTTTTACTTATGCTAGCTTCAATATTTTTCTTTAGCCTTGTTTTCGGAGGGAAATTAAAATTGTCATTTAAATCGCCAATTCTACAACGCTTTGCGTTTTTTACTCTAAAAAAAATTAGCCTTTTATTCCAGAAACCGCGTGGCTTCAGAGGATATATTCTTGGTCTAATTTTAGGGTTCATTCCTTGCGGACTGCTTTACGGCGCATTTCTAATTTCAGCGGCAATTTCCAATCCATTTTTAGCCGCAATCGGGATGTGTTTTTTTGGTCTTGCAACATTTCCGTCGTTGTTTTTAACGGCTTGCGGCGGAAGTTTTTTACAAAAATTTTCTGAATTTAAAATTATCGCCAAGGCATTGATTATGCTCAATGGAATCATACTTGCTCTGATGGCGATTAAACTAATTTTTTAACATGGCATCTATCCAAAACGGTCCGGTTTCTTACAACTACGATATCATCAAACTCTTCACCATCGCTGGAACATTTTGGGGAATTGTTGGGTTTAGCGTTGGCGTTTTAATCGCGATGCAACTCGCATTTCCAGTTTTGAATTTCAATGTCGAATGGCTGAGCTTTGGCCGCATACGCCCTCTTCACACTTCAGCAGTAATTTTTGCTTTCGGCGGAAATGTGCTTTTTGCAACTAGCTTCTTCGTTGTGCAACGCACTTGTCAGGCAAGGCTTTGGGGCTCAGACGGACTACACAAATTCATCTTCTTTGGCTATCAAGCCTTCATTTTAATGGCGGCATTTGGTTACATTAATGGCGTTACTCAAGCCAAAGAATATGCAGAGCCAGAATGGTATGCAGATTTATGGCTGGTGATTGTTTGGGTTTGCTATTTTTGGTTTTTGTAATGACCGTGAAGCGTCGAACTGAGCCGCACATTTATGTCGCGAACTGGTTCTATCTCGCCTTCATCGTTACCGTCGCGATTTTGCACATCGTTAACAATCTTGCGATTCCACTTCGCTTAGATGGAACGGCAAGTTACCCAATTTTTGGCGGCGTACAAAGCGCGATGATTCAATGGTGGTATGGCCATAACGCTGTCGGATTTTTTCTCACCGCGGGCTTCATCGGAATGATGTATTACTTCATTCCGAAGCGTGCCGAGCGCCCGGTTTATTCTTACCGACTTTCAATTTTGCACTTCTGGTCTCTGATCTTCATTTACATCTGGGCTGGCCCGCATCACTTGCATTACACTTCACTTCCTGACTGGGTTCAAACTCTCGGAATGACCTTTTCAATCATGCTCTGGATGCCATCTTGGGGCGGCATGATCAATGGCATCATGACTCTCTCTGGCGCTTGGGATAAATTGCGCACAGATCCAGTTTTACGCTTCTTAATCACGGCAGTTGCCTTCTATGGAATGAGCACTTTCGAAGGCCCGCTAATGGCAATTCGCTCAGTCAACGCCTTGTCACATTATACTGAATGGACAATCTCTCACGTCCATTCCGGCGCTCTCGGTTGGGTTGCTCTCATCAGCTTCGGCGCCTTGTATCACATGGTTCCAATCCTTTGGAAAAAAAAATGATCTCTACTCAATCAAGCTAGTTTCAACTCATTTCTGGCTCGCTTCGATTGGCATCGTGCTTTACATCACTTCAATGTGGGTAGCAGGAATTGCTCAAGGCTTGATGTGGCGCGCCTACGACCAAATGGGCTTTCTGCAGTATTCCTTCGTCGAAACTTTGGTTACGCTTCACCCTCTTTACGTTATTCGCGGGATCGGCGGCATCTTCTTTCTTGCTGGGGCTTGCGTAATGGCTTACAATTTTTACAAAACTATTCAGTCGAAAAATGTTTAAACATGACAAGATCGAACGTAATTCGATCCTCCTTCTCATACTTACTGTAATCGTGATTTCGATTGGCGGCTTAGTTGAAATCACTCCGCTTTTTCGCATTGAAACCACGATTGAAAAAGTAGATGGCATGCGCCCTTACACACCGCTCGAACTTGCTGGATCTAAAATTTACAAACGCGAAGGTTGCTACGGTTGCCATTCGCAACAAGTGCGTGTTTTACGCGACGAAGTTGAGCGCTATGGACATTACTCTCTTGCGGCTGAAAGCATGTACGACTATCCATTTCAATGGGGATCAAAACGTACCGGCCCTGATTTGGCGCGTGTTGGCAGTAAATATTCTGACCAATGGCACGTGCGTCACTTGATTAATCCACGAGATGTTGTGCCAGAGTCGATAATGCCTGGCTATAAATTTCTAACTGAGCGCGACGCAGCAATTTCAGGTATCGCTGATGACATGGAAGTGCTGCGCAAAATCGGCGTTCCTTACAGCGATGAAATGATTCAAAATGCCGTTTCTGATTCTCTTCTTCAGGCCTCAAGTGAACGCGACTCTGCCGCCTTGATTGCCCGTTACGGCAAAAAAATTAACGCGCGCGATTTCGACGGTAATCCAAATAAAGTTTCGGAAATGGACGCTCTCGTTGCTTATTTGCAAACACTTGGAACTTTTGTTGATTTTGTAAAATTTGATCACGTCATCAAACAAGAAAATAAAAAGTAAAATGCTTGAAAATTTCATTCGCCTAGCCCCAACCCTTGCAACAATTTTTTTCTTTCTTGTTTTTTGCTACGTGATTTACGCCGTTTGCAAAAAAGGAACGAATAAAAAGTTCGACCAATATTCAAAAATTCCTCTCAATGACCGAGATAAATAAAGATCAAAACGACGCTCCTAAAACTACTGGACACGATTGGGATGGCATTTCCGAATATAACATTCCGGCGCCACGCTGGTGGTTAATCACCTGGATCATTTGCATCATTTGGGCGGTGATTTACTGGTTCTTTTATCCAACTTGGCCAATTCCAGGCGGCAATTCTAAAGGATCTTTAAGTTGGTCTGGACAGTCGCAACTCGCGGAAACGCAGGCTGAAATTGACGTAATCAAATCCGTTCATTTGCAGAAAATTTCTAAAATGACTCCGCAAGAAATTCAGCAAGATCCACAACTAATGGAATTCGCCCTAAATGGTGGCCGCTCTGCTTTCAAAGAAAATTGTGCCGCTTGTCACGGTTCTGGCGCACAAGGCTCAAAAGGATTTCCAAATTTAAATGATGATGATTGGCTTTGGGGCGGCACTCTCGACCAAATTCAACAAACCCTTAAATATGGCATTAGATCAGGCCACGACAAGTCGCGCAGTAGCCAAATGCCTTCCTTTGGCTTGGATAAAATTTTAACGAAAGATGAAATTAAATCTGTCGCCGAGCATGTAATGTCGCTGTCTGATTCCAAATTAAAAAATGAAGCCGGTGAAAAAATATTTGCCGCAAATTGTGCTGTTTGTCACGGCGTAAATGGCAAAGGCGACAGGTTAGTCGGCGCACCAAACCTGTCTGACGCCATCTGGCTTTACGGCAGCAAAAAGTCGGACATTCTTTATTCAATTTTTTACGCTCGCGCCGGTGTAATGCCTTACTGGTCTGGAAGATTAGACGACAACACCATTAAGCAGCTCACGCTTTACGTGCATTCGCTCGGTGGTGGAGAGTAAAAAAATAGCTTTTACCAAAAAATTCACACCACAAAGCGCCTTGAGCTGATTGGGTAAAAACTTCTTAATTTAAAGAAAAAGTTTTTAAGGATTTGACAGCGTTAATCAGAGCTCCCGGCTTCAAAGTCGTGAATTGATTAATGATTTTTATAAATTTTTAAGAGTTTCAGTTAAGGCTTTTGCAAGTTTTTCGATCTGAGTTTTTTTGTGCTCAGAGGAAAAAGTAATACGTAAACGCGCTTTGTTTTTCTCAACCGTAGGTGGCCTGATGGCAGAGATTAGAAAGCCTAGCTCTTCAATTTTTGCAGCAATTTTTACGACCCTTGAACTGTCGCCGAGAATAATTGGAACGATTGCGGTTTCAGGCTTTGGCAGATTCATTAAATGGCAAAAATATTCAGCATTTTTCAGAACTTTTTTCCCAATATTTTTCTTTTCGATTATTTTTAGCGAGGCGATTACAGCGGCTAATATTGAGGGAGGAAGAGCGGTAGAGTAGATTACTGGCTTGGCGAAAAGACGAAGATAATCGATTAAAACTTGCTCGCCCGCAACGTAGCCTCCGAGTGCGCCAACAGCTTTAGAGAGAGTGCCAAGTTTGAGCTCTGGCCTAGCAGAATTTTGATCTTGCGAACAAGAATCTAGAAGTCTCGACTCTACTCTATCGGAGACAGGAAGCGGAGGAAGAAATAAATCGTGAGCGGCATCTGAAACTAAAATCGCGTTAAATTCCTCAGCAAGATTTAATAATTCTTCGATCTTTCCCAAGTCTCCATCCATTGAAAACACTGTCTCAGTGAGTATTAAACATTTCTTAAACTTGGCACGATTCTCCAACAAAATCCTTCGTGCATGAGCAACGTCATTGTGCAAAAAACGAATTAATTTCGCGCCAGAAAGCTTCACGCCGTCAATTAAACTGGAGTGAATTAAGCGATCGGCAACGATTAAATCACCTTCACAAACAAGTGCGGGAATAACGCCAATCGAGCAGGCATAGCCAGAAGAAAAGACGATTGAATCGTCACATTTTTTTATTCGCGCGATTTGTTTTTCTAATTTTGTGTAGAGCGAATTATTTCCGCTAATGTAGCGCGAACCGCCTGATCCGATTCCGTATTTCTTGATCGCATCACTAGCTGCCTTTTTCACTGCAACATTTTGCGACAGGCCAAAATAATCATTCGAAGCAAAGGAGATAAGGTTCTTGTAGACAATGTCAGCCTCTACCAGTTTGCGGTAAAGATTTTTTTCTTTGAGGGATTCGACTGCCTCGGCGTAAATTTTTTTCACCCTTAGAAGAATTAGAAGAATATTAAATTGCTCGTTCCTTAGTAATGTTATTACCCCCAAAACTAGAAACTATTTTTCCAAATTTAGAGCATCTTGAATTCACCTGAAGCAATCATCTCATTGCCTATCCAACTCTTTCGACAAAAGATTTAGCAATTGAATCGAAAAATTTTGTGCGCGTTCGGTGAAATAGTTAATTTTTGCACTGAAAATATTGTAGAAAAAAACTGCAGGAATCGCAGCGAATAAACCAACCGCAGTAGCAAGCAAAGCCTCAGCAATTCCTGGCGCAACAACAGCAAGACTGGTATTTTTGCTCGCGGCAATTCCTTGGAATGAGCTCATGATTCCCCACACCGTACCAAACAAACCAACGAAAGGAGCAGACGAACCAACGATCGCCAAAAAGTTCAAGCCATTTTCTAACTTCTGCATCGATTGATTTACCGCCACTTGCATCATACTCATTAAACGCTCTTTGAGTGACGATTTTCTATCCTCGCCGCTCGCCATAATTTGCTTAATATTGCTCGCCTTCCACTCGGTTATGCAGTTAACAAAAATCCGCGCCAATGGGTGATTATCATGTTCTTTGGCTTGGGCATAAATCACCTCCAAAGTTTCACCACTTTCAAACAAACCTTCGAAATGATCAGAGCGACTAGTTAGAATTCTAAACTTAATCAACTTGTCGAAAATAATCGTCCACGACCAAAGAGAAGCGGCGACGAGCATTAACATCACCATTTGCACAACGATGTCGGCATGGGCGATTAAATTAATGAGTGAGAAAGATGTGAATTTGTCCATGTTATTCAAATAGATCGGCACAAGTGCCGGTTCGCAAATTATTTCGCTGCCAGTCAGTAACCGATAAAACGATAAACAGCCTGACTCAATGTGTAAATCTCGTAGATGCTTTAATTAACAAAAAAGTTTGTGATCGCGATATTTAAGTTTATGCGAAATCAGTTTTGCCCTCTCATTTTAAAAAAATGAAGTTTTTTACTCCTCAATTACTTCGCGTTTTCCGGAGATATTTGGTGCAGAGATCACGCCCTCTTCTTCCATTTTTTCGATTAATATAGCGGCGCGATTATAGCCAATACGCAGCTGACGTTGCACATAGCTGATTGAAGGTTTTTTATCTCGGCGCACGATCATTACGGCTTTTTTGTAAAGGCTTTCGTCGCTGACGGGGCTGCCAACAAAATCATCACTGTCGCTGGAACCAGAAGAAATTGGGATCGGCACTTCAAAAGAAATTTTTTCGTTATCAGAGAATTCGCTGAGATCCTGATTCTTGATGAAGTTCACAACATTTTCGATTTCGGTATCGGAGCAAAATGGGCCGTGAACACGAATCATTTTACTGCCGCCAGACATGTAAATCATGTCGCCGTGACCAAGTAATTGTTCAGCTCCTTGTGCGCCTAAAATCGTTCTGCTATCGATTCTGGAAGTAACTTGAAATGAAATTCTGGTCGGAAAATTTGCTTTGATAATGCCAGTGATTACGTCAACCGAAGGACGCTGCGTCGCCATAATGATATGTATCCCCGCAGCACGCGCCATCTGGGCTAAGCGCTGTACAGAATTTTCAATTTCTTTGCCCGCAACAAGCATTAAATCAGCCATTTCATCGACAATCACAACAATGAAAGGAAGTTTTTTTGGCTCGAATTCTATCTCCTCAATGATCGGCTGACCATTACTCGGATCGTATCCGGTATGAACTTTGCGCACTAACTTCTGATTGCCGAGCGCCGCTTTTTCTGCCTTTTCATTATAGCCCGCGATGTTGCGCACGGCGAAGCTCGACATTAAACGGTAACGCTCTTCCATCTCAGCAACAACCCACTTGAGAGCAATAATTGCCTTGCCTGGCTCAGTTACAACAGGCGAAAGTAAATGCGGAATTCCGTCGTAAATCGAGAGCTCGAGCATCTTCGGATCAATCATGATGAACTTACATTCGTCTGGGCGAAGTTTAAAAAGCAGCGACAAAATCATCACGTTTAAGCCGACAGATTTTCCCGAGCCAGTAGTTCCTGCGATCAATAAATGCGGCATACGCGCGAGGTCAGCAATCATCGTATCACCAGCGATATCTTTGCCCAAAATTATCGGCAAAGAATCTTGTGAAAACTTGTAATCCTTAGACTCAAGCAGTTCGCGCAAAAAAATCATTTCGCGCTTTGGATTTGGTAACTCGATGCCGAGCGAAGTTTTTCCAGGCACTACGGCAATCCGCGCTGAAATCGCGCTCATTGATCTAGAGATGTCGTCAGAAAGACCAATAACTCGTGAGGCTTTGGTGCCAGCGGCTGGTTCGAATTCATGAAGCGTAACAATCGGCCCAACTTTTGCGGCCAATGCAGTTCCGTAAACACCAAAATCTTCCAAAACTTTGATCAACATTTTGCTCTGAGCCTCAACAAGTTCGCGACTAGTTTTCTTGTCGCGATTCTCGCTAGAGCGGTCAGTAAGTAGATCTGGAGCTGGAAGTTCGTAATTCGATTTCGCTCCGCGTGTTGGTTTTTTAGTTTTTGGTGCGCGCAATTGCTTCTTCAGATCTTCAACAGTTTCTTCAACAGATTCTTCGTAATGCTCTTCTGGCTCATTCTTTTTTTCGGGCTTAATTGGCAATTTTTTGCGCATTTCATAAACTTTTTTCTCGCCAATAAGTTTGGTAAAAAAGAAACGTGCAGTTGCAGCGGAATAGCGGAAAAAATACACCCAGTCAGCAAGGGAAACTTCAATAATAATCGACAGAGAAATAACGCCAAAAAACAACGCAAAAAGGAACGTTAGCACTTTTGGAAAAATAGCAGTTTTGGCTAAAATAAAATGGCCATTCACTCCGCCAAGCGAATTGAATTCCCACCAGCTAGGCTGTGGCAAAGCAGCAAAAATTACCGAGAAACATAAAATACAAAACGGAGCGATGATTATTTTAGGCAGCAAGTGTCTAGCTCCAGCACGTGAACTAATCCTTAAGCCGAGCGCAAAAATAATTAAACAAATTACGAATGAGGCGAAGCCATTAAACTGAAATGAAAGATCTGCAATGTGCGAACCAAATGAGCCCATCCAATTATTGATGTGGTCGTCGGTAGAGACTGTGTTAAAGGACGGATCTTCGGAATTAAAACTGAGTAAGGAGAGAGAAAAAACGAAAGAAAGAATAAGCAAAAAAATGCCGCAAAGACGCGAAAAAAGACGAATTGCAATAAGAGAAAATTTGATGCTCGGCATTTAATTATTTGGATTTTTTTTCACTTAAAGCGCGCTAATGCTGGTTAAAATGCAATTTTGAGCACCGTGCTCAAAATCTTTTTTTTCTTAAAAATTCTTCAGGTCTTCAGTATTTTGAATTGAACGCGATTTTATATTTGGGCAAGTACGACCAACTAATCCGGCCAAAACTTTTCCCGAACCAATTTCAATAATTTCTTCAACACCTTGCGAAGCCAAGAAAATCATGGTTTCGCGCCATCTCACTGAACCAGTGATTTGCTTTGCGAGCAGGTCACGAATTTGATTTGGATCAGAAACTAAAGCCGCTGTGACGTTAGCAATTAAAGGCACAATCGGAGATTTAATCTCGGTAGAAGCCAAAGCGATTTTCATTTTTTCTTGCGCAGCAAGCATCAAAGTCGAGTGAAATGCACCGCTCACCGGAAGAGCAATGGCGCGCTTTGCGCCTTTAGCTTTAGCGATTTCTAAGGCACGATTGATTGCAGATTTTGATCCAGAAATTACGACCTGACCAACTGAATTATCATTGGCAACTTGGCATATTTCGCCCTGCGCCGCTTCACTTGCAATCGCCTCTGCAACTTCAATTTCCACTCCTAAAATCGCCGCCATTGCACCTTCTGATTGCAAGCCACACTTAGCCATTTCTGAGCCGCGCACTTGTAAAAGTTTTGCCGTGTCTTCAAGTGAAATCGCCTTTGCTGCACAAAGCGCAGAATATTCACCAAGAGAATGTCCGGCAACGAAAGAACAAAGATCGGTAATTTTTTTACCAAATTCTTTTTCAAGAACTGTGGTTAGAGCCACTGAAACCGACATTAAAGCCGGTTGAGTATTTTCTGTTTTTGTTAACTCTTCACTTGGCCCTTCAAACATAATTTTTGAAAGATTAACACCGAGAATATCGTCAACTTTTTGAAATACTTCACGCGCCGAAGCAAAATTTTCGTAGAGATCTTTTCCCATGCCGACCGCTTGAGAACCTTGTCCGGGGAAAACGAATGCTGTTTTCATAATTTTGAATAGAAGTTAAAAATTCTTCGACAAGTTCAGGGCGAAATCTTAGTCACGCTGAACTTGTCGAATTATGACGAAAATTATAATGAATATTTTTTAAGAATTTTTTTCACATCATCTGCGATTTCTCCATTAGCGAGGGCGAATGCAATATTAGCTTCGAGATAACCTAAAACATTTCCGCAATCGAAACGCACTTCGTCGATTTTTTTGTAGTAGAAAGGATGATTTTTGCACATCGCTTTCATCGCGTCAGTGAGTTGAATTTCACCGCCGGAACCAACTTCAAACCTTGCCAAATATTCAAAAATTTCTGGCTGAAGAATGTAACGACCTGTGATTGCAAGATTTGATGGAGCTATGTCTGGCTTAGGTTTTTCGACCATGTCAATGATGCTTTCTTCGCCTGCGACTTTGATTATTCCGTATTTGTTGGTGTCTTGCATATCAATCGCATCAACAGCGACAATGCTTGCCCTATCTTCTTTTTCTTGGTAAAGATCGATCATCTCACCAAGAAAATTTCTCTTACGATTTGGACTTTGTTGCATCATTTCGTCCGCAAGAATCACCACGAAGGCTTCATCTTTCGCAATAAAATTTCTCGCGCACCAAATAGCGTGACCAAGCCCTAGAGGCTTCTGCTGACGCACAAAAGCAATCTGCCCAGCATCAGGAAGCCAAGACATTACTTGCGCTAACTCTTGTGATTTATTTTTTTCATCGAGCTTCGATTCTAATTCATAGGCGTGGTCGAAGTGATTATTAATCGCGTTTTTATTACGCCCGGTAACAAAAATAAATTTTTCAATTCCAGCATCTCGCGCTTCTTCATAAGCATATTGGATGATCGGCTTATTGGCGATCGGCAGCATTTCTTTTGGCATTGATTTTGTTGCCGGCAAGAAGCGCGTGCCCAATCCCCCAACCGGAAAAATCGCGGTCTTAACTTTTCTCATTGTTCGATAATTTTTAGTTTTCTGTAAATTGTTGAGCGGCCAATGTCGAGTTGCTTCGCCACCTCAGATAGATTACCGCTACGCATGTCAACCAAGCGCTTGATTATTTCTTCTTCAATCATGCTCATGGTTTTGCATTTTCCTTCTTCGTCAAAAATATCGATAATCTCGCTATTTATGTCTGATTTTTTCTTAATTACGGCTTTGGCTTTGGTTAAGTTAGCACCTTCTTTAATCAACAATTGCGGAAAATGCTCTGGGTGAAGAGAATCACCGTCACATAAAACTACGGCGCGAAAAATTATATTTTTAAGCTGCCTGACGTTATCTTCTAAATCGCTGTTAAAGATAAGACTGAGCGCTTCAGGACTGATTGATCTGATTTTTTTATTTTCGTTAATACTGAAATCACGGCAGAAATTTTCGGCTAAAATTCTAACGTCTTCTTCGCTGCGCTCTTTAAGGCTTGGCAAGGTGATTGGAAAAACAGAGATACGATAAAAAAGATCTTCACGGATTCTCTTCGTTAACACTAACTGCTTCATATCAGCCGTAGTTGAGAACATCATTCGCACATCAACTCGCACCGGCATTTTTCCTAGAGAAGGAACGAACTCTCCTTCTTGTAAAAAGTTCAATAACTTTACCTGAAGCGATGGCTTCAAAACATCGATTTTTTTAAAGAAAATTGTGCCGCTATTTGCTTCACGCAATTTACCAATATTTTTTACCATTCCGTCAGCAACAAATCCTTCCGAGCCAAATAATTTTTCTTCAGCGTCAGCGCGCAATAAATCGCATTCAATGGTGATGAAAGGTTTTCCCGACCTAGATCCAGAACCGTGAATTGCACGCGCGATCAATTCTTTTCCTGAGCCGCTTGGTCCATCAATTAAAACTGGAACGGTTGAGTTGGCGACTTTTTTTGCTGACTCAATTGCTTTTAAAATCGTCTCACCTTTGCCAGAAATATCAGAAAAAATAACTTGGTCTCTTTCTTTTCTGCCTAGATGCGAAACCTGGTATTTAAGATTTTTATTCTCGATTGCGTTGTTAATTGAAGCGGTAATTCGTGCAAAAATATCACGCTCGCCTTTGACGATATAATCAATCGCGCCGTAGTTAATGGCAGCAACAGAAAGAGTGAGATCTTTTTTAGCAGTAAGCACAATAACTTGCACATCGCCCTTAATTGGCGCGATTTGTTTTAGAACAGATAAGCCGTCGAGATCTGGCATGGAGAGATCTAGAAGCATCACATCTACATCGGCACAAGAAACATTATTAAGCGATTTTTTATTAACAAAAAAATCTACCACTTCCAAGCCACTTTTCATCTCGATGCATTTGTGGCCTAGGTTTCTCGTGATTACTTTTCCGAATGCTTTGCGTTGCACTTCTTCATCATCAACGATCAAAATAGTATGTGTTGCCATAGTCGGGTATTTAGTTTTTTCGTTTTTCTTGAAGAAGCTGTGTAATTCTTGCGGCGGTTTCTTCGACCGATCTTTTTGTTACGTCAATAACAGGACATTGTAATCGTGAAAATAATTTACGCGACTCTGCAACTTCCTGTTTTATTACCTCAAGATCAATGTAGCTAGTTTCACCTTCTTGCCCAAGCGAAGCTAGTCTAGTCTGTCTAATTTGAACCAGTTTTTCTGGATTGATTGTTAAGCCAACGATCAGCGGTTTTTTTAATTCGTAAACTGTTTGTGGAATGGTTTCGATCGACACAAATGGAATATTAGCTGTCTTGTGACCGCGACAAGAAAGATAAACTGAAGTCGGTGATTTAGAAGTGCGCGACACGCCGATGAGAACGATATCAGCATCAAATAAATCCCAGGCAGATTGACCATCATCGTGAGTTAGCGTGTAACTAATGGCTTCAACGCGCGAAAAATATTCGCCATCGAGCAAGTGTTGACGGCCAACTGCGTGAGTAATCGGCATCCCTAAATAATTCGAAAATTCGGCGATGATGTGAGACAAAACTGGGATGCAAGGGATCTTGAGTCGGTGGCATTCTTTGCGCAAATCCTCAACTAAATCGTCATGCATGATCGTATAGAGAACGATGCCCGGATGTTTTTCTATCGATTCCAACGCCTTATTTAATTGCTGCTTTGTGCGAATTAAGGGCCAGATAAAATCATTCGACTCAACAGCTTCAAACTGCGATAAAGTTGCACGCGCAACTGAGCTTAAAGTTTCACCGGTTGAATCGGAAACAAGATGGAGATTGATGGTTTTTTTATTCATCTTTTTATTGATGGAACGGTGATGTCGGAATTAACGATCACGGTAATTTTAGTTCCCTGAGGAACGCGAATAACCGGATTAAGATCGATGGTATTACTGATTAACTGCCCAACTGTATCAATGATGGTTTTAGTAACGTCATAAAGAGCTTGGTTAGTAGCGCTACCGGTCGAGGTTGTTGTTCCTTGCGTTGGATTTGTAGTAGTCGTTGTTGCACTATTGCCAGTAAGAATACTCTGCGCCGCTGCAACGCCGCCGATAGCAAGCACACTTGTCATTATTGAGTTCGCGATGAGTGAGTTATATTTATTATCAACATCACCAACTAAGCCAGCTCGACCAAATTGATCCGAGGCATTAAAGTTGATCGTCATATCAACACCATCCGGGCGAATTAGACGAGTCCAGCCAATCTCTACTCTCGCCTGCCCTCTACTAACTTTACTTGAGTAAGCCCCAAATAAACGCGAACCCTTCGGAATCAAAACTTCATTTCCCGCCTCACCAAAAACGTCGCGACTTACCACCGCGCGCACTGAACCAGGCAACTCTGTATTGATTGCGGTCTCTAGAACCGCCGTTAACAACTTACCTTGCGCAATGGTATGGGCGAGATCAGAGATGCGGGTTGCGGAAACAGCTGTTGTTGTGGCCTGTAAATCATAAATCGAATTTTTTTTGATTGTGACGATATTATTTTCGTAACCAACTCCTCGTGATGGAACAGCTCCCCCTTCAGTAGCTCCAGAAAAAATTACAATCGGTGCGTAACGCGGATCTAATTTTTTATCCACTTGAGCATCTTGCCCTGGATTGTTTTGAGCAGATTCTTGCCTTAAATTAGATGACCCTTGTTGCTGTTGCTGTCCGACTTGTTGTTGCGTTGGTAACTGCTGCTCAGCTTGTTTTTTATCTTCAGTTAAATCGATCTTTTCTGGAACTATCGCATCTTTGGGCAATTCCGGCAAGGTTGGTAAATCGGGAGCTGTTGGCTGAGCGAGAATATCAACGTTTGCTTTTGCCTCATCTTTTGGCGCCTCTATCTCAAAGGGCGA
>CAIQBQ010000114.1 GCA_903870105.1 uncultured Alphaproteobacteria bacterium
CGCCGCTGGTTTAAAATTCGTCGCAGGCGCATTCACCAACTTCACAAGGGACCATCTCGATTACCACAAATCGATGGAAGAATATTTCCGCTGCAAAAGTTTAATCTTCGATCAAGCCAGGTCAGCCGTGCTTAATTCTGATATTCCAGAATTTGAAAAATTAAAAAAAATCTGTGCCGAAAAAAATCTTAACGTAATCGAATATGGCTTTAAAGCCGGTGACTTAAGGCTTCTTGACGAAAAAACTTTTGAGTTCAGAGGAAAAAAATATCATCTCGAACTTTCAACATCCGGCGAATTCCAAATCTTCAACACTCTCTGCGCCCTTGGCAACGCTCTCTCCACGAATAATTTAAACGAGGCACAATTAGAAAATTTAGTGAAGAACTTTTTCAATCTTCACTCCGCCGCCGGCCGCATGCAACTCGTAAGAACGCTGGCAAATCAAGCAAAAATCTACATCGACTTCGCCCACACCCCCGACGCCCTAACCAATGTTTTACACCTCGCGAGAAAATTAACTAGGTCACGAGTTCTTGTTCTCTTTGGCTGCGGCGGCGATCGCGACAAAACTAAAAGATCAATCATGGGCCAAATCGCAAGCGACCTCGCCGACCTAGTAATCATCACCGACGACAATCCGCGCTCCGAAAAACCCGAAGAAATCCGCGCTGAAATTTTAAAAAGCTGCAACCCTAAAAAAACCCTCGAAATCAACGACCGCAAAGCCGCAATCAAAAAAGCCATCTCCCTACTAAAAACAAACGACATTCTAATACTCGCCGGCAAAGGCCACGAAAAATACCAAATAATCGGCAACGAAAAAACCGAATTTGATGAAGAAAAAATCGTAAAAGAATTCTTAGTTTAATTTTCCGCTGATTGAGCGAAGTCGAAACCAAGGAAAATCCTGCACTGCTCGCTTGGTTTCGACTTCGCTCAACCAGCGCGATTAATCCTTATTAGTCCGAATCATCAACACCTGCTGTGTTAAAAAATTTCTGTACGAATTCGTCAAATTTTTTCTGCTCGATCGCTTCGCGAATATCGCGCATCAGATCTTGGTAGTAGAAAATATTATGCTCGGTCATCAGCATTGAGCCCAAGATTTCATTGGCTTTGACGAGATGATGTAAATAAGCGCGAGAGTGATTTTCACAGGCATAGCATTTGCATTTTTTGTCGAGAGGCGCTTTGTCGTCGCGATGTTTGGCGTTGCGAATATTTAGAGTGCCATCACGAGTGAAGGCCTGTCCGGTGCGGCCAGAGCGAGTTGGAATTACGCAATCAAACATGTCTACTCCGCGCGCAACTGCGCCAACTATGTCGGATGGTTTTCCTACCCCCATAAGATAGCGCGGCTTTTCTGTGGGCAAAAAATCTGCGGCGTAATCGAGTGTTGCGAACATTTCATCTTGCCCCTCACCTACAGCCAGGCCGCCAATCGCGTAGCCGTCGAAACCGATTTCGATTAATTTTTTTGCCGATATTTCGCGTAAATCTTTGAAAGTTGAACCCTGCATTATTCCAAAAATTCCGTAACCTTCGCGCTTCTGAAAGGCATCTTTCGAGCGCTGAGCCCAGAGATTTGAACGCTCCATTGCTTCTCTCGCTTGTTTGTGAGTTGCTGGAAATTGAACACATTCATCAAAAATCATGGTTATGTCGCTGCCAAGTTGATGTTGAATTTCAATCGAACGCTCTGGTGTTACAAAAAATTTTGTACCATCGATGTGCGAAGAAAATTCAACGCCGTCGTCAGAAATTTTTCTGATTTTTGAAAGCGACATCACTTGAAATCCGCCAGAATCAGTAAGGATAGGGCCTCCCCATCCCATAAATTTATGTAAGCCACCGAGTCTTTCGATCAATTCAGATCCTGGACGCAACATTAAGTGGTAAACATTGCCCAAAAGAATTTCAGCTCCGGATTTTTTAACGTCGCTTGCTTTCATGGCCTTCACTGTTGCCACAGTTCCAACCGGCATAAAAGCCGGGGTTTGAATTTTTCCATGCGCACAACTAATTTCGCCGCGCCGCGCTTTGCCATCACTTTTAAGTAACTGAAAATTAAATTTCATGAATCGATTTTTACCTTTTTTAATTCTGATTTTTTTACTTGGGTTGATAGCCGTTTCAACCTACAATCTAAACAAGCAACAAGATGTTAAAACATCTGAAAATAATGAAAAATTTGGCATACATTTCGTCAAATCTGAAATTGCTTTACCAGATTTTTCTTTGCCAAATTTAAATCACGACGAAGAGGAATTTTCTAAAAAAGATTTTCGTGGAAAAAAATATTCTCTTATAAACTTCTTTGCCTCTTGGTGCACAACTTGTCGCGCCGAACATGAAATTTTACTACACCTAAAAAAGTCAGGAATCGTTGATATGTATGGCGTAGCGTGGCACGACATTTCCAGCAACGCGCAAAATTATTTACAACAGCATGGCAATCCATTCAAAAAAGTTGCCAATGACGCAAAGGGCTCTTTGGGCCGGGAATCTTTGATTCAAGCAATTCCAGAAACTTGGATTGTTAATGAAGATGGAATCGTCATTTGGCGCTTTCGTGGAAATTTACAGGATTTTTCGATTGAGGAAATTCAAAGTATAGTTTTAGAATAGATCCAGGGTCTACACAAAATTTGTGTTAACCCTATTTCTTGGCCGGGTAGCAAAGTGGTAATGCAAGGGCCTGCAAAGCCTTGATGGCCAGTTCGATTCTGGCCCCGGCCTCCAAGAATATTAAGCTCTGAATGCCTCACACTCTCTTCTCGCAGCATTTCAAGAACACTTCTTCAGACAAAAAAATTTTTGCTCTCTGTAAAAAGCACGCCGATATTTTGCGCGCTAAAATCAAAGATTCGGAGCTTGCGGCGATCGACATCATTTCTTCTAATCGCGATTTAAAAGAATTAGAAGAATTCGCGAAAAAAATCTCTGCTCACAAAAAAATCCTCGTTCTTGGAGCGGGCGGATCAAGCCTTGGCGGCAAAACTTTAAGCGCGCTAAAGTCACAACAAAAAGTAGAGTTTCTTGAATCAATCGACCCAGAAACTCTACAAGATTGCCTAACAAATCTCGACTTTAA
>CAIQBQ010000115.1 GCA_903870105.1 uncultured Alphaproteobacteria bacterium
AATTTCAACATCTTCCCCCTCCTTAAAATGCAGTGTCGGACCAGGGATGGAATCATTAATCGTAATTTTCTGCTCTGATTTTTTTATTTCTAAATCGTAACTCTTGGCAAAAGATTTTGACGCAAAAATCAGCAATAAAATTGTTAGAAGAAGTTTTTTCATTGCAGCATCTTAGACGTTTAGTAGTTGTTGATAAACTCGCCTTCTCCATTGAATAATTTTTTGCGCGCGCCTTCGATTTCAAAACCGAGCTTTTTGTAAAAATAAATCGCACCCGAATTTTTGAACTCGACGGTCAACTCTGCTTTTTTATTTTTACCAGAATTGAGAAATTACTGACTTGAAACCAACATCCACGCTGCTTTTTCATGAGCTTGAATTCTGCCGATAAAAATATCTGCGGTTGCTTCGTCGCCTTCATCTTGCGCAACTTTAATCGCATCTTTTAGATCTTTGATGATTAATTCGTGACCAAAAGCCAAGTCCTGAATCATCTCGCTTTTATTAAAATTTTTATTGCCACTTTTGATTTTGCTCAGTTTGGAAAAATTTTCTAATGTACCTTCAACCTTTGATCCCAAAGCTCTCATGCGCTCAGCAACTTCATCAATCGCATCAGCAAGCTCTTCATATTGCGCACCGAATAATTCGTGAAGAGGTTTAAAATTTTCTCCGACCACATTCCAATGGTAGTTCTGAGTCTTTAGCGACAAAAGATAAGAGTTGGCTAAAAGATTTTCTAAGTTCTGGATTGTTTGATGATTTTTCATTCTGCTCCGATTTTAATTTATTAAAAATTGTACCACTAAAATTCTTGAATCAATTCAAGCTGAGATGTTGCGTTCACAACTGTAGAATCCAAGCCATCACTTCAACTTGATCTCTCTTAAAAATATGTCGCCAAATAATTTCGACTTTTGTTAATCAATTTTGTTTCTGCATCGAAATAGCTCGATTTATTTTTCTTACCTTCTTTTCGAGTTGGTTTTTTAACTAACTAGATGACGAGATTTTAAGAAAAAATAACGCTGCAAATTCCATAAATACCGAAGCTGCCGATGATTGTGCCGGCAAATATTTTAACGCGCGCCATCCAAGTTTTTGAGAGTTTGTGACGAATAGTTGAAACCGTTCCGCACAAAATAAAAGCCCACAAAACTGAACCAGCAAAAATTCCCGATACCGTTACCGCCATTTCTTTTGCGGTTAGAACTGTTCCGGTCATTGTCGCGAAAACTCCGATGAATAAAATAATTGTTACCGGACTACCTAAAGTAAGAAAAGAAGTGAAACACATCGTCTTAAAAAAACCTTGTGCATGCATTTTTATTTCTTTGAAGGAGAAGTCTTTAGCGGTTTTTATTTCGTACCAAGCCAACATTATCAAGGCTGTACCACTGATAAGCTTTACTTCCGAAATATGAGAAGTAAGAAATCTTGAGATGAAAGCAAGGCCACCAGTTGCAACAAATCCGTAAAATCCTTCAGTGATTGAAGCGCCAAAACTTGTGGCGAAACCAATTTTAAATCCGCGCGTTAAGCAATTTTTTATTACCAGGGTTGAGATCGGCCCAATTGGCATGGCGATTGAGATGCCAAGTAAAATTGATTTGAGGAAGAGGATGATCATAAATTTAAGTATTTTTTCTTTGCTCTACCTCCGCCTTCGCAGGGATAGCATGACTAGTTTAGTTATTTATTTTACCGACGATTTCAAAAAGACGTTTTTCCAAATTCTTAAAAGTGAATTTTTCTTTCACTCTCTCGAAAGAATTTTCAACAAGCTGATTAATTAACTTTTCATTTTGCACGAGTTTCATCACCAAGTCAGGAATTTGATTTGGATCGCTAAACATTAAAGCATCAATTCCGTCACGAACAATTTCTCTTGGGCCGTCAACATTGCGCACAATCGCCGGCTTGCCATATTTCATAGACTCAAGCAAAACAAGGCCGAATGGCTCTTCATCAGATGGAAAAATAAAAATATCGATTGAATTGAAGAATGATTTTTTTTCAATCCAGCCCAAAAATTCGACTCGATTTTCGAGACTTAGCTCTTTCACTAATTTTTTTAATTCATTGTCGAAAGGGCCAGAACCGGCTATTTTCAAAATGAATTTTTCGTCCAATTTTTTGAGCGCGCGAATTGCATGAGCAAAACCTTTTGTTGGATCAAGACGGCCAATTACTCCGAGAATAATTTTTTCTTTTTGCGCTAAATTTACCTGTGGCACCTCAGAAATAGCGTCGAATAAATCAACGGCGTTGTGCATCACGAAACTTCGATCTTCTGGCTGTCCGCGATCAATCGTGCTGTAAAAAATTTCGCGATTAACCGACAGAATAATATCAGCACCAATCGAACGCTTAACGTTGGTGCTGTGATTAATTGCTATTAGAAAAATTTTCTTATTTTTTATTTTGGCAATTGCCTTTCGGGCTAGAACCGTAGCCTTTCCTGCGTGAGTAAAAATCGCATGAATATTTTCATCACGAAGAATTTTGGTGATTTGCTTAATCGCAAAAAAATCGTAATAACCAAAATTATTAGAAATTTTTTTTAGGCTTGAGAGATTATTGGCGTAAGGTGCGTCATTTTTCACGATTGGCACAACATCATGTCCTAATTTTTTCAACAGGCGTGTGTAATCCAAAAATACCTGTTCTGCGCCGCCGTTTTGTGAGGTGACGATTAGGTTAGCGATTTTCATTAGCTTTCAAATGTGCGACGATTGGATAAAGACCGCAAAGTGCGGCGATCAAGATTCCGAGCAATCCTTCTTTATAACCTTTTTTGCCGAAGAAGGATTTTAGGAAACGCATTTTAAATCCAAAAATTAGACTCCAGCAATTTTTTTTATTTTTTAGATCACGTGCGCGCCAACTAGTGTAGCGGTTAAAACGGTTGAGAAGATCGGTGATATCTTCGTCAACCAAATGAATAATTGGATTTTCTAGCGACTTAATTTCGCCACTGAATTTGTAAGTTGGGTGAATTTCTTTATCTTCGTCGTAACGTTTTAATTCGCGGTAAGACAAGGTGTTGCGCTCAAGCACAGCAAGTGTTCTTAGCCATCCGAACTTTACCCATCTTTTGCCAATGTAATTGGCGATTGGCGCAGAAAATGCACAAGGTTCACATTTTATTTTTTCTAAAATTTCGTCGCGAAGTTCAGAAGAAATTCTTTCGTCGGCATCAATTTCTAAAATCCATTCACCAGTCGCCGCACCTAGAGCTACATTGCGCCTTGTGCCTTCAATATTCCACGAACCTTCGATGATTTTGTCGGTAAATTCTAAAACAATTTCTTTGGTTCGGTCAGAACATTTGTCTAGAACAACAACAATTTCATTGGCAAAATTGAGACTGCGCAAGCAATCAGCAATTTTTTCTTCTTCATTGTGAGCAACGATTACGGCAGAGAGTTTTTTCACAGAAGAAATAAAAATTTGACTTGGGAAGGCGAAAAAAATACTGTCAAAAATATGCAAATGTCAAAGAGAAACTTCATCAAGGCAACCCTACTCTCATCTGCATCTGTGCTTGTTTCTTGCAAGCTGAATTTTGCTAATAAATCAAAAACTTTTGGAGAAAAAAATATGTCATTCGAATTACCGGCACTTCCTTATGCCAGAAACGCTCTCGCTCCTTACATCTCTGAAAACACAATTAATTTTCACTACGGAAAACATCATCAGGCTTACGTAACCAACTTGAATAACTTGGTTGCAAGCACAGATTTAGCCGAAAAATCTCTCGAAGAAATTATTAAAATTTCTGCTACCGACAAAACCAAAGCGGGAATTTTTAACAATTCTGCGCAAGTTTGGAATCACACTTTCTACTGGAATTCAATGAAGCCAAATGGTGGCGGAAAGCCCGTTGGCGAGGTTCTAGCTAAAATAGAAGCCGATTTCGGTTCTTACGAAAATTTTGTTACTGAATTTAAAAATGCTGGCGCAACTCAATTCGGATCAGGCTGGGCATGGCTCGTTCTCGATGAAGGCAAATTAAAAATTACCAAAACTGGCAACGCCGAAACTCCATTAACAACTTCTGCGAAGCCTTTGATGACAATGGATGTTTGGGAACATGCTTACTACCTAGACTTCCAAAATGCGCGCCCAACTTACATCGATACTTTCTTAAATCACTTGGTGAATTGGGATTTCGTTGCGGCAAATTTGAAATAATAAATTGTTGTAAGGTTTCCTCGATTCCCGCCCTCGCGGGAATCGAGGAAATTAATCACCGATCCGACTTCAATTAATTATTCTTTAGAAATCAGCTTTAGAGGCCGGCGTAAAGAGGGCAGAGCCACCGTAAGAATTTTTACCAAACTCAGCAATTAATTTTTGAGCACGTTCAGATTTTAAATAATCCAAAAAGATCAAAGTTTCCGAGCTGGGATTTTTCCCAATCAAAGCAAAACAAGGATTCAAAAGAATTTCGCCACCGCGAACGTAAATTTCAGAATTCTTCAAATCCGATTTATTCGAAAGCCAAGTGCCCCAGTCAGTGACGCTATAAAGTGAATGTTGGTCAGAATATAAAAGTGCATCGCGAGGAAAAACCGAACGCTTGAAATACCAAGCCGAGCGCTCTTCCCAAGGCTTTAAATTCAAAGCGCTCCAAATTGATCTCTCTTTAACATTGGTGCCAGAGTTATCGTTGCGCGACAAGAAAATGTGTGCTGAATTTTTTTCGCCCAAGCGAGCAATTTTAGAAAAAGCAGTCGCCGGAGAATCAGATTTAGCTAGTTTTGCTTCATTATTTTTTGGACCAATAATCAAAAAATGATCGTTGAAAATTGGGGTGTAATTGGTTGCCCAGCCTTCTTCTTGAGCTTTTTCACCTTGTGATTTTTCGTAAATTAGCGCGATGTCAATCCTGCCTTTTTTTAGCTGCGCTAGAGTGTTAATGCTGATATCTTGATACCAAGAGATTGAGTAATTTTTTTGAAGTGATTGCAAATAATCTTCCGCCAAAGCGCGTAAAATTCCGGTTGCTCCGCCGCCGCCATTGCCAATGCGAATTTGCACATTTTCTTTAGAGTAGCCGTAAATTTCTTTAGGTTCAGAGCTGATGACGCGAGTGTCGATGCTTTTAGCAAAAGAGCTGGAAGTGAAAGTGAAACAAAGAATGGCGAGAAGTAAATTATGAATATTTTGCATCAATAAATTATTATTAGTTTTTTAAATTTGAATTTTTCTTCACAAGAAATTTGAAATTGGGCAATGAACCCATTTTTTAAACACTCTCTCTGCTTAAATTATTGAAAGTAGCAAAATTCTCTATCTAGAAAAGATTAAGATCAAAGATTTGGACGACCTAATTTTTAACGTCTATCTGACAAAAACTATTCAAGCCCAAGAAAGTTTAGAGCTTTGCAAACCATCTTCTAAAAAAATT
>CAIQBQ010000116.1 GCA_903870105.1 uncultured Alphaproteobacteria bacterium
AGAAATGTTCCACCGTAAGGAATGAAATCGCTGTGAAGCGCAATGCCGTTCATTACTGCGCCCATTGCGTGTTCGCGTACGCCGTAGTGAATGTAGCGACCAGAGAAATCGCCTTTGTTAATTGGTTTTGTGTGCGAGGTTTTGGTGAGAACAGAGCCGGTTAAATCTGCAGATCCGCCGACTAGGTTTGGTAGGTTTCCGGTCAAAAATTCAAGAACTTGTTGGGAAGATTTGCGGGTGGCTTGTTTGGATTTTGGGAAGTTGAAGGTTCCTTGGTTTCGACTGCGCTCAACCGGCGGAATTGAGTCGAAGGTTCCTTGGTTTCGACTGCGCTCAACCGGCGGAATTGAGTTGGAGGATTTGGAGCGGGTGCCGGCTTTTAGCCATTCGTTGCGTAAATCTTCTGGAATGAAAAACGGTTCGTAATTCCAACCAAGAGCTTCTCTCGTCTTCTTAACTTCTTCGGCGCCGAGCGGTGAGCCGTGACATTTTTCTGTTCCAGCTTTTGCGGGCGAGCCAAAACCAATCGTAGTTTTGCAATCGATAAGAGTAGGGCGCGTGGCGCTTTGAGCTTTTTGTAAAGCGGCGCGTATTTCATCGAAATTGTGGCCGTCAATTTGGATTACGTCAAAGCCACAAGATTCAAAACGCATCTTCATATTTTCAGAAGTTGTGAGCGAAGTTTCGCCGTCGATTGAAATTGAATTATTATCCCAAAGAACGACGAGCTTGCTTAGATTCAAGTGTCCGGCGAGAGAAATTGCTTCTTGTGAAATGCCCTCCATTAAACATCCATCGCCAACGAGGACGTAAGTTTTATGTTCTGCCTCAGCCATTCTTTCGGCGATCGCGAAGCCAACAGCAGTGGCAATTCCTTGACCAAGTGGACCAGTTGTGGTTTCAATTCCAGCGAGATGTCCGTGCTCTGGATGGCCTGCGCATTTAGCGCCAAGTTGACGGAAATTTTTTAAATCTTCGATCGTTACGTCTTCGTAACCAGTTAAATGAAGTAGTGAATAAATTAGCATTGAGCCGTGCCCAGCAGAGAGAACAAAACGATCGCGATTTAACCATTTTGGATTTTTCGCGTCGAACTTAAGAAACTCGGTGAAAAGAATTGTAGCAACATCAGCCATTCCCATAGGCATTCCCGGGTGTCCAGAATTAGCGCGTTCGACAGCATCAATTGACAAAAAGCGAAGGCAGTTCGCAAGATCTAGTTTTGACATTACTTTTGATTTTTGATTTGAGATTTGAGATTTAGGCTGATGAATACTCCAGATCAAAAATCAAAAATCAAAAATCAAAATGCCTAAAATTATTCAGCGCATCCGTCACGACGAAGACGGCTGTTTTCCACTATTTCGTTTGCTGCCAAATTTAGTCACCTTAAGCAGCCTTTGCATTGCTTTGACCGCGATTCTTTTTTCGATGCGTGGTGATTTTATTCACGCCTCAGTCTTCCTGCTTATTGCAGGATTCATGGATGGGGTAGACGGCCGCATGGCTAGATTTCTTAATTCTTCTTCGGATTTTGGGGCGCAATTAGATTCGCTTGTTGATTTCGTGAATTTCGGTGTCGCTCCCGGTTTTGTGATTTACGCCTGGGTTAATTCTTACGATGATTTTCACGGCCTGAGCTGGGCTCTAGTTTTATTTTTTGCAGTTTGCGGTGCGATTCGTTTGGCAAGATTTAATGTTGATCTTACGCATGAAGCGCCAAATCCAATCTTAGAAAAATATTTCTTCAAAGGTATTCCAGCCCCAGTTGGTGCGGCAATGGCAATGCTACCAATGATTTTATTTTACGAATTCGGCGACGGATTTTATTCAAATCCTCTTTTGGTAATTAATTACGTTGGAACCTTGGCAGTCTTGATGGCAAGTCGCATTCCAACAATCTCAATCAAAAAAATTCCGATTAAAAATGACGCTGCTTACTTAACTTTGCTAATTCTTGGATCTTTCATCATTGGCCTAATCGTCAAGCCTTGGATTGCTCTTGCGGCACTCGGAATTATTTACGGACTTTCAATCCCGGTCACAATTTTTTTCTACGTCAAAATTGAACTTGAATCAAGAAAATGAAAAAAATTCTAATTCTAAATGGTCCAAATCTAAATCTGCTGCACAGGCGCGACCATAGTATTTACGGCGATTATTCACTGAATAAAATTTCTGCCGATTGCGAAAAATTAGCGAAAGAGCTCGATATTAAAATTGATTTTCAGCAGTCAAATAATGAAGGCGAGCTGGTCGATTCAATTCAAAATGCTTTGGATGATTGTGACGGAATAATCATTAACGCCGCCGCTTACACACACACTTCAGTGGCGATTCGTGATGCTTTAGAAATGTTCAATAAGCCAAAAATTGAGTTACACATTTCTAACATTTTTAAGCGTGAAGAATTTCGTCAACATTCTTACTTGAGTGAAGTAGTTGACGCGGTTATTTCTGGTCTTGGAGTGCAAGGTTACTCAATCGCACTGCTGGCGATTAACAACATGATTTAAGCGCACGTGATCTTGAGTTAATTTCTGATCTTCTTGCGTCATCCCCGCGAAGGCGGGGATCCAGGAGTTTAATAACTCACTCCGAGTTTTTTATTCTGGATCCCCGCCTTCGCGAGGATGACTGAATTACCGTGAAGAATTTCGTCAAAATTCTTACTTGAGTGAGTTAGTTGACGCGTTCATTTCTGTTCTTCTTGCGTCATCCCCGCCTTCGCGAGGATGACTGAATTACCAAACTAAAAAACTGAATTACCGAACTAAAAATTTTTTCTAAAAAAATGCTTCCTCTAAAAATCTCTGAAATCTCCAAAGTATTTGCACAGCCCGTGCTCGACAAGGTTAGTTTTGAAGTAAAGCCAAATGAAATTTTTG
>CAIQBQ010000117.1 GCA_903870105.1 uncultured Alphaproteobacteria bacterium
ACCATCTGTTATTTTTGGAGACAATCCATCACGGCAGCCATCAGGTCAACCAACAGAGCAATCAACGCCTGAAGTCACTCCAACAGCTAAACCATCTGTTATTTTTGGAGACAATCCATCACGGCAGCCAACAGATCAACCAACAGAGCAATCAACGCCTGAAGTCACTCCAACAGCTAAACCATCTGTTATTTTTGGAGACAATCCATCACGGCAGCCATCAGGTCAACCAACAGATCAACCAACAGATCAACCAACAGATCAACCAACAGAGCAATCAACAGAGCAATCAACGCCTGAAGTCACTCCAACAGGGCTGCCATTACCGCGGCCAACATCTTCTCCTTTTGTGCGTCCTACTAAATTGCCGAGTAAAGCGCCAGCTTTATCAATTCAGCGATCGCAAGATGGTGTCTACTCGCTAGGGCAAATTAATGTTAATGACCCAAAAGTTTATGGCCCAAGCATTGTCGTCGTTGCTATTCTAGTGGCATTAGGGGCTTACATTGTTAAGAGGGCGACTCGTCAATCAGCACAAACAGAAGAAGCGCCGGGACGATCAGAAATAGAACTACAATCGGAACGAACAGAAGAAGCATCAGCAATGCAAAGAGATCTTAATTTAGATGATGATGATTTTGCTGAAGGCTTATCATTTACGTCGGTAACATCATCAAGATTTGCCCCTCCTAAATCGGCACCACAAAAAGGTACTAGTTTGGATGGCGATTATTCCGAAAACTCATCTGCAATTTCTCCAACAACTTCTCCAACAAATTCTTCCGCAAATCCTCCCGCACCACAAAGAGGACCTGGAAGGTTTGTTGAATAGAGAACTAGCAGCTAGTGATATTTATAGTCGCTAATTAAGAATTAATTTACTGAAACAATCACATTCCAAATCAATGCAATTTAAGCACGACATTCGCCAGTTCGTAGATCTTTACGACTATTTTATTTTTGATGTTTGGGGCGTAGTTCATGACGGTAGCACAGCTTATCCGGGAGCGATTGAGGCAATTTCTTTTCTGCGCCAAAAGAACAAAAAAATTTGTTTTCTTTCAAATGCGCCAAGACGTGCAAGTAAAGTTGCGGAAGCACTCAATAAATTTGGCGCTACGCCAGATCTTTACGATTTTATTTTAACCTCTGGCGAAGCGGCTTTTCTGGCATTACAAAAAATTCCAGGAGAAAAATATTTTTATATAGGGCCAGAAAAAGATATTGATTTGCTCAATGGTTCAAATCATCAAATAGTCGAGAGCGCAGGCGAGGCAAGTTTTGCTATTACTACAGGTTTTGATGGAGAAAATTCAGTTCTCGCCGAAAAAATGCCGCAACTACTCGAAGCTAAAAAATTTAATCTACCGCTGATTTGTGTAAATCCTGATCTCAAGGTAGTTAAACAAGATGGCAGAGAGCAAATCTGCGCTGGTGTTTTGGCGAGCGAATACGAAAAAATCGGCGGTGTTGTTTCTTATTATGGTAAGCCTTTTCCAGAAGTTTACAAAATGGTGTTGCAGATTTTCGATATCACTGAGAAAAGTAGAATTCTTGCAATTGGCGATGGCCTTCCAACCGATATTAAAGGCGCTGTTGATTTCGGAATCGACAATGTTTTGGTTACCAATGGAATCCTTAAGAACCCAAGTCCAGAAGGTCTTGCGGCGATTTGCAATTCTATTAAAATTTTCCCTCAATTCGTAATTCCAAAAATATGAGACGTTACTCAAGAAATAAAAACTCGGTCAGAATTTTCAGTGCAATCACTTTGCTCGCTGCCGTAATTTTGGGGGCTTCTTACTACCTCACCAACAAAAAGGAAAAGGGAATGGTTGTTGCGAAAGTTAACGGTCAGGAAATTTACCAATCTGAAGTTGAACAAAAATTACGTAATATTTTTGAAGGCCAAGGTGAAGAAGTTGCAGTTCCGGCGATTGAAAATTTACCAAAAGAGGTTCTCGATATTTTAATAAAAGAAACTTATCTAGATAAAGAATTGAGCAAATTAGCTAAGCGATCCGATGTAATGAAAGACAAGAAAGTTAAAGAGCACGTTGCAGCTTCTGAAAGCAAGATCTTGCGCCAATCTTACATCGAATCGGTTCTTAAGAAGGAAGTTACTGAACAAAAAGTAAGTGCTAAATATGCTGAAATCAGCAGCAATCTAGCGGGCAAAAAAGAATATTCTATTTTCCACATTGTTGCAAAAAGCAAAGAAGAGGCAGAAAAAATTTACAAAGAAATAACTGCGAAGAAAAAATCGATTAGATTTTCTGATGCTGCAAAAAAATATTCCATCGATCAAGAATCTGCTGAACGTGGTGGAAATCTTGGCTTCGTGCTTGAAGACAATATGATCAAAGAAATTGCTGACGCGATTGTGAATCTTAAACAAGACGAAATTTCAGCGCCAATCCAAACTAAATTCGGCTGGCACTTGGTAAAATTTACTGAAGTTCGTGAAGCGCAACCATTGCCTTTTGATTCAGTTAAACAAAATCTTCGTGAGCAACTTGAGCAAGATAAGACAAATGAAATCGAAGCGAAAATCGTAAAAGATGCCAAGGTTAAAATTTTTATTAAACTGAAAGAATTGGTTGAGCCGAAAAAAGCTGAACCTGTTGCAGAAATAGCTCCGGCATCAGTAGAGCCAATAGCAACTGAGCCTGTAGCGACTGCTGAGCCAATAGAAGTTGAGCCTGTTGCTGAGCAAGCAAAAGAAACTAAGCACGACAAGAATCACAAAAAGCATTAATGTCACGAGCGCAGCGAGGAATATCTCGCGACAAGAATCACAAAGCTTCTCGCAAGATTTTTCACCGCACTTCGCCCGGTCATGTCAGGGACGATAAAAAAATTCGCGAAGGCAAAGTAGATTATGTCTTGATCTGCGGAAAGCACCCTGTGTTCACAGCTTTAAAACAAGGACGCCGCAAGATTTTAGAAATTTTTGTCACAGAAAATTCCGTTACTGAGCTAAAAAATTTTCTAGCTAAAAATTCTCTTCAAAATTTCTCTTCACTCATTCGTTTAGTTGATGGAACAGTGATTGAAGATTTCGTTGGAAGTCAACAACCGCACCAAGGGTTGTTAATCAAGGCGGCGCGACTTCCTGTGCAAAATCAAAATTCTCTTCTCGAAGAACTCTGCGCAATTCCTCAAGGTGAAAAACTTCCACTACTTCTTTTACTCGATCAAATTTCTGATCCGCACAATGTTGGCGCAATTATTCGCAGCGCCGCAAGTTTTGGCGTGAAAAAAATCATTTTTTGTGAGCATCATGCGCCACAAGAAAATTCTACAATCATCAAAGCGTCGGCGGGAACCATTGAGTTTGTTGATCTCGTCGTTGTTACTAATTTTAACAACCTCTTTGAAAAAATAAAAAAAATTGGTTACTGGTGTGTTGGTTTGGCAGGTGAAGGCAAAGTGAAATTAAGCGAAGTCAAAGATTACAAAAACATCGCGCTAGTAGTTGGTTCGGAAGGGGATGGAATACGCGATTTGGTGAAAAAAAATTGTGATCTTTTAGTGCGAATCGAAATTGACAAAGAGATCGAAAGTCTAAATGCCTCAGTAGCTGCCGCCATTGCGCTTTATGAAATTAGTAAAATTTAGCATGTTTCACAAGATCGGTATGACGCCTTAATGGATTTTCTCTAAGGTCTTTGATCGAAGAGTGTTTTTCTCAACCCAGTATTCGTTATTGTCGAGTCTAGTTTGCAATGACGAGTTGAGATTAAGAATAATCAAAAAAACTAACCGCTTTCAGCATGAAAAAAATCGCCGTAATCGCTGCTAAAAATAATCGCGATGCCGAAGAGAAAAAAAATTTTCTTGTGCAAAAATTTGGCTTCAAAGATCTCAGTTTAAATCACAAAATTCTTGGTAAAAATTTTGATGGAATCGAAAAAGTAATCGCCATCGGTGGTGACGGGTTAATGCTGCATATTCTTCACGAGTTCGGAAAAAGCCCTCAAGGGGAATTAATTCCGATTTACGGTGTAAATTGTGGCACGGTTGGATTTTTAATGAATTCATTTCATCAAGAAAATTTTTTAGAAAATTTTGCCAAGGCAGAAATGGCAACGCTGCATCCCCTACACATGCAAGTGACTGACGTTGTGGGGAAAAAATATTCACATCTCGCAATTAATGAAGTGGCGCTGATTCGTCAGACAAGTCAAATCGCCAAAATCAAAATTGAAATTAATGCGCAAGAAAGAGTAGCTTGCCTTGCTGCAGACGGAGTGCTCGTCGCAACTTCTGCCGGCAGCACCGCTTACAATCTTTCCGCTGGCGGGCCAATAATTCCATTCAGTGCCGAGATTCTGGCTCTGACTCCAATCAGCCCATTTCGTCCTCGTAATTGGCACGGCGCGCTCTTACCAGCAAGCAGTAAAATCAAATTTACAATTTTAGAATCTGAATCGCGGCGAGTCAGTGCCACGGCAGATTCATTCGAAGTTCGCGATGTAAAAGAAGTCGAAATTTATGAAGATCAATCAATAACTTTTAAACTGCTTTTTGATGCCGATCACTCACTCGAAGAAAGAATCATTCGCGAGCAATTTGGCGTGCTATAAAAGTGCTATAAAAAAGATGCCCGTTGCAGGTTAAAATTTACTTAGCGCCATAAACTAAGATCTATACAAAACTCCCGCGCATGAAGGAGAGCTAGTTCCTGTAGTTTTGGGAAAGCTGATTGGCAAATTAAGCAAGCTACGAATTGCTAAAAATGCGAACGCTTCTGCTTCAACTGAATCACCATTTACACCAATTTCTTCGGTGGGTTTCACTTCAATTCCAGTCAGCCATTTTTTCATTTCGCTAATGATTGCTGCATTTTTTCTGCCGCCACCACACACAAAAATTTCTTTTGGTTTTTTCGGAAGAAAATCGAGATTAATTGCAACGGTGCATGCGTGCATGTAAGCGAATGTTGCAAGCGCGTCTTCAATTTTAAGATTAGTAATTGGCGCAATTAGTGAGGCAAAATCATCGCGGCCGAAAGATTTGGCAGGCTTCCGGTGAAAAATTTCATTCTGCAAAATGTGGTCGGCAATTATGAAATCAGCATGACCGCTTTTGCTTAACTTCCCGTCTTCGTCAAAATCCTGGCCGAATTCTTTCTTTATTAAATCATCAAACGGAGCATTGCCAAAGCAGACGTCAAAAGCCTCAATACTATTTTCGTCGCCGTCAAAATAAGTAATGTTAGAGATGCCACCAATGTTTAGTGCGGCGGTTGGACGTAACTGATCGTGAAATAAATAAAAATGATAAATCGGCACGAGAGGAGCTCCTTGACCGCCGAGCATTAAGTCGCGAGTACGAAAATCGCTCACGACATTGATTCCTGTTTTGTGCGCAAGAAGTTGAGCATTGCCGATCTGCCAAGTCATTAACTGCTG
>CAIQBQ010000118.1 GCA_903870105.1 uncultured Alphaproteobacteria bacterium
TCGAAACCACGCAAAAGCCGCTCTAACTTTCCTTGGTTTCGACTTCGCTCAACCGGCGGAGAGACTTACTTTATTTTTTGCTTTTCGCTTTAACTCGTGCGCCGATTCTTAGGCGCAGCGCGTTTAGCTTGATGAATCCGGCCGCGTCTTTTTGGTCGTAGACGGAATCTTCTTCGAAGGTTACGTGGGCTTCAGAATATAGACTTTTTACGGATTTTCTTGAGACTACGGTAGCAGATCCTTTGTAGAGTTTTAGCGTTACACTTCCTTCAACATTTTCTTGGCTTTTGTCGATCAAGGCCTGAAGCATTTCGCGCTCAGGTGAGAACCAGAAACCGTTGTAAATCAAGCTCGCATATTTCGGCATTAGTTCGTCTTTCAAATGTGCTGCTTCACGATCTAGCGTGATTGATTCAATGGCGCGATGAGCAACTAACAAGATGGTTCCACCTGGTGTTTCGTAGACGCCGCGAGACTTCATGCCGACGAATCTGTTCTCAACCAAATCTAATCTGCCGATTCCGTTTTTGCCGCCGAGTTCGTTTAGCTTTGTTAGAATTTCAGCGGGCGACATTTTTTTGCCATTGATTCCAACAGCATCACCTTTCTTGAATTCGATCTCAATCAAAGTTGCTTTATCGGGCGCTTTCTCTGGGCTGACTGTTCTTTGATAAACATATTCCGGAGCTGGTTGTGAAGGGTCTTCAAGAACTTTTCCTTCCGATGAAGTATGCAATAAATTCGCATCAACTGAGTAAGGAGATTCGCCGCGCTTGTCTTTGGCAACAGGAATTCCATGCTTGTCGGCGTAGGCGATTAGCTTGGTGCGCGAGTTTAAATCCCACTCTCTCCACGGTGCGATAATTTTGATGTCGGGTTTATTTGCGTAGTAAGCGAGCTCGAAACGAACTTGATCATTTCCCTTGCCTGTCGCGCCGTGACAAACCGCATCAGCACCTAATTTTTTAGCAATTTCGATTTGTTTTTTGGCGATTAATGGACGAGCGATTGAAGTGCCAAGCAGGTAAACACCTTCGTACAAAGTATTGGCACGAAACATTGGAAAGACGTAATCACGCACAAATTCTTCGCGCAGATCTTCAATAAAAATTTGTTTAACGCCCATTTTTTTTGCTTTCTCACGAGCTGGTTCAAGCTCTTCGCCCTGACCTAAATCAGCAGTGAAAGTAATCACTTCGCAGCCGTAATTTTCTTGTAACCATTTCAGAATTACCGAGGTGTCGAGCCCGCCAGAATAAGCGAGAACAACTTTTTTGATTTTTGTCCCCGGAACTTTTGCCACCGGGATTTTTACCATTGGGATTTTTGCCGCTGGAGTTTTTGCCGCTGGAGTTTTTGGTTTCGTCATTTTTATTGATTATTTTGTAATTAAACTTTGCCTTCAGAACCATGCTTCGACAAGCTCAGCATAAAAATAATTTCTCCAGAAATCCCGACAAAATGCAAATGAAAGAAATTCAAACTCGCAAAGAAATTGCCGAGACTTACTTAGTTCTTCGGCAAATTTACGAAAATTTGAATCAAGAAACTTACGTCGAAGACGTATTAAATCAGATGCAGCGCGGCTACAAAATGGCGGCGGTGTTTGAAGACCAGACCGTTGAAAATGGTCGTTGCATTGGCATAATCGGCATTCGCATCATTCGTAAATTACAACATGGTAAGGCAATCGAGGTTGAAGATTTTATGATTGATCGCGCCAAGCGTGGCATTGGTGTTGGCAAAATGTTGATTCGCTGGATTGAATGGCAGGCAACAGTTTTTGGCTGCAAAAATATCGTCGGCAGTCTCGAAACAAAAAGACAAGAATCTCAAAAAATTTTCTCACGCGAAAAGTTTTTGCTTGAGGGATTATTCTTTAAAAAAGCCTGCGAATAATGTCTAAAATAATTCTCCAGCGGCGCTCAAAATTAAATTATCTATTTCGCAAATATCTTCTTCTTCCCGCACAAATTATTCGCATCGCGGTGATTGATACTATTCGTCACGATGGCATTGAGCATGCTGGATATCTGGCTTTCTTGAGCATACTTTCACTTTTTCCTTCACTTATTTTTTTAATCGCAATCATCGGATTTTTCGGCGCTTCCGAAGCTGGCACTCAAATCATCAATGTCATAATTTCTTCGACACCGAAAGAGATCAGTGAAGCCTTAGCTCCGCGCATTAATGAAATCACTTCTGGACCCGAACAAAGTTTTCTAACCATCGCAATTATTGGCGTGATCTGGACAGCATCATCTTCAGTCGAAGGTTGTCGAACAATTTTGAATCGTGCTTATCGAGTTGCATTCCCGCCTACTTACATCTTGCGTCGCCTCATTAGCATTCTCGAATTTTTTGTGATTATTTTCACCATCGTCAGCGGAATTTTTATCTTCATTATCGTGCCAACTTTTCTGGAAGAGTTTGGCGACAAATTTCATTTAGGAATTCATGTCGCTGATTTTGATATTTTTTATTTGCGCCAAATTGCCATTTTTTGTCTTCTTGCCTGCGCGACTTCTTTGCTTTATTACGCACTGCCAAACTCCAAACAAAAAATTACACAAACTGTTCCTGGGTCAATATTGGCCGTATTTCTTTGGATTTTTCTCGGAAATTTATTCAAAATTTATTTGGAAGATTTTCATCAAGTGAATTTCGTTTACGGTTCACTTGCAGGCATCATCGCATCGCTGATGTTTTTTTATTTAATCAGTCTCGTCTTCATTTTTGGCGCGGAATTTAATTACCATTTTCATCGTGCTTACCAAGTTTTCTTAAAACGTCGCTAGAGAATATGCGCTTCTCTCGACTTGAAGAAGTTTTTGCGCGAAAGATTTAGGATGAATTTCATGCTAGTCAAAATCATCAGGCAGCCTATTATTTTATTAATGGTTAAAGTCTCTCCGGCAAAAAATACTCCGATCAATGTGCCAAAAAATGGGATGAGTAAAACCACGCTGACTGTAGTGCGCGAACCCTCTTCGGCAGCGAGTTTGAAATAAAGAATATAGGCAATTCCAGTGCAAAGAAATCCGAGTCCGAAGAGCGACATTCCGACATGAGAATCGATTACAGAAAAATCGACGAAGAAAATTGACGGCAATAAAAGCAAAGCGGCGCAAGTAACACTACCACAAGCGAGTGTGATTGATTCAATATTTTGGCAGTGAGAATTGATGTAGAGCGATGATCCGGCGTAAGAAATGCAGGCGCAAAGAATTGCTAAAACTGAGATGATGTGAATTGGAGAGAAGCCAAGACTTGAGCCATTTCCGTAAGATGTAACGATTACGCCGATCATTCCAAGAATTACTCCGATCACTGCATTTAAATCTGCTTTGCGATGCAAAATTAGAACGCAAATTAACACTTCAAACATTGGAATCGTGCCATCGAGAATAGCTATGATTCCACTATCCAAAGACTTAGCTGCAACAGCAAATAAAGTGAAGGGCAAAGCCGAATTGAAGAACCCGACGGCAAAATAAAATTTAAAATTTTTAGCGAAAAGAAACTTTTTGCGTTGGAACAAAATAACAGTGCAAAGCAATAAGGCACCTATCGCCAGGCGTGAGAAGGCAATAAAAAATGGCGGCAAAACTTCGGCAGAAATTTTAGTAAAAATTGCGAAAGTCGACCAGATCAAGCCGAGGAAAATTATGATGAAGAGGTTGCTGCTTTTATTCATGAAAGCGAAATTGACATTGTATGTACGATGTCCTTACTTTGTAAAAAATAACTAATTCTAAAAATCCTATGAAAAAGAAAATAAAACTCGACGCATATGAGCGCGAGATCAAAAAAAATCTGCATAAAACAAAGCCAGTTCAGAATCAGAAGGCAAATTTGGCTAAACCAAAACTTGCTGTAAAAAACTACATCACGGCAAAAAAATCAGTGACAATACGAATTTCTGAGGGAGATCTCGAATCTATGAAATTGAAAGCTGAAAAAATGGGCATTCCTTACCAAACCTACATCAATATCATAATTCATCGAGATGCGATAAGTCTTTAGCCAAGAAAATCTTACCTAGTCGCAAGGCGGGTAAAAAACTTCTCGGCTTAAAAAATAAAAACCTCGGCCTCATTTCTGAGACCGAGGTTTTATTATTTTCTAACTGAAAGTTTAAGAGTTTTAGAAACCTCCCATGCCTCCCATGCCGCCGCCCATTGGTGGGTGGCTGTGTCCAGCTGAATCATCTTTCTTTTCGATAATTGCTGCTTCGGTTGTGATCAACAAACCAGCAACTGATGAAGCGTCTTGCAAAGCGGTACGAACAACTTTTGTTGGGTCAATGATACCAGCTTTGAACATGTCGACATATTCATTAGTTTGCGCGTTATAACCGTAAGAAACTTGGCCTTTCGATAAAACTTGGTTGGCAACAACTGCACCATCAAAACCAGCATTTTCAGCGATTTGACGGATTGGCGCTTGGATGACTTTTCTGATGATATTAATACCAACATTTTGGTCTTCATTTGCACCTTTGACTTTGTCGAGAACAAGTCCGGCGAAGAGTAGTGCTGATCCTCCACCGGCAACTATTCCTTCTTGCATTGCTGCACGAGTAGCAGCAAGAGCATCATCAACGCGATCTTTTTTCTCTTTCACTTCGATTTCAGTAGTTCCGCCGACTTTAATGATGGCAACACCACCAGAAAGTTTAGCCAATCTTTCCTGAAGTTTTTCACGATCATAATCAGAAGTAGTTCCTTCAATTTGTGATTTGATTGAAGCGCAACGAGCTTTTACATCAACTGACTTTCCAGCGCCATCAACGATAGTAGTATTTTCTTTGTCGATGATGATTTTCTTAGCTTGGCCAAGTTGTTTTAAAGTCACTGTTTCGAGCTTCATTCCGAGATCTTCAGAGATGAGTTGTCCGCCAGTTAGCACGGCAAGATCTTCCATGATTGACTTACGACGATCACCAAAACCTGGAGCTTTAACCGCCGCAATTTTCAAGCCAGCGCGAAGTTTATTTACAACCAAGGCGGCAAGTGCTTCGCCTTCAACATCTTCAGCAATGATCAAAAGTGGACGACCTGATTGCACTACAGCCTCAAGCAATGGAACCATTGGTTGTAAGTTAGAGATTTTTTTCTCGAACAATAAAACGTAAGGACTTTCCATTTCTACGGCCATTTTTTCAGCGTTAGTAATGAAGTAAGGAGAAAGATATCCGCGGTCAAAATTCATGCCTTCAACAACATTAACTTCAAACTCCAAACCTTTCGCTTCTTCAACTGTAATTGGAGAATCAGGACCAACTTTTTGCACAGCTTCTGCAATTTTTTTGCCGATTTCAGAATCGCCATTAGCCGAGATTGTTGCTACTTGTGCAACTTCTTCTTTTGAAGAAATCTTTTTACTCATCTTCACAAGTTCTTTAACTAGGGCTTCAACAGCTAAGTCAATCCCGCGCTTCAAATCCATTGGATTCATTCCGGCAGCAACTGATTTTATACCTTCACGCACAATCGCTTGTGCAAGAACGGTTGAGGTAGTTGTTCCATCGCCAGCAGTGTCGTTGGTTTTCGAAGCAACTTCTTTAATCATTTGTGCGCCAAGATTTTGGAAGCGATCCGCTAATTCGATTTCTTTTGCAACAGTCACGCCATCTTTAGTGATGCGTGGTGAGCCGAAAGATTTTTCAATTACAACATTACGACCTTTTGGCCCCAAAGTTATTTTTACTGCGTTAGCAATAATATCGACGCCTTCGAGTATCCTCGCACGTGCGTCAGTTCCAAAAATAATTTCTTTTGCAGACATTTTTACTCCGTTTGTTTGATTGTTTTTGTTTTTTTGCCTTGGTTTCGACTTCGCTCAATCAGCGGCAAGAATTCGCTTTCGGTTGAGCAAAATCGAAACCAAGGCAATATAATTTACTTAGATTCGATTACAGCCAGAATATCCGACTCTTTCAAGATGATGAGCTCTTTGCCATCAACTTTAACTTCAGCTCCACCCCATTTTTGGAATAGAACGCGATCTCCTTTTTTAACATCAAGAGAGATGCGCTTGCCGTGATCATCGCGAAGGCCTTCGCCAACTGCGACAACTTTACCTTCAGAAGGTTTTTCTTTCGCATTATCAGGAATAATAATACCGCCAGCAGTTTTGCTTTCGGCTTCGACGCGCTCAATAATGACGCGGTCATGTAAAGGCTTCACTTTCATGAATCGTTAAAAATTAAAGTTTAGGGGAATTTAGAAATTTGAAGGCTGGCAAGTTAGGAAGGTTCAAAATCCTTACAAGGGGTTCCAGAAAAATTATTTCTGGATTGTAATCGCTCTTGAGATGATGGGCGCTTAATCCTACTAATCAGTGCGCAGGAAGTAATCAAATCAGCAATTCAGAATAAATTAATTCTTCAATAATTCATCCAGCCCGCCCGCAGCGTCAAGAGCATAAAGATCATCACATCCACCGACATGAAAATTGCCGATAAAAATTTGCGGAACAGTCATTCGACCACCAGATTTTTTTATCATTTCTTCTCTGATTTTGTCGTCAGTGATTTTGATCTCAGTAAATTCTACGCCCTTTCTGCTCAAGAGTGCCTTCGCTCTAACGCAATATGGGCAAACTTCTTTGGAATAAATAATGATGTCAGGCATGTTATGATTGTAATTAATTCATAGCGTTGTTTACGCCCTTAAAATTTCACACAAATTACTTTGTGGTATTTTTGGAGTTTTTATCAAAATGTTCTGTGATTCTTGTGATCTAATCTAGAAATTAACAACGAACTAAACTTGCTCTAGGCCCTTGAACTCAACTCTTCTCTTGTTTGCGCGGATTCAAATAAATCAGAATTGGTGCCGAGATGTAAATCGAAGAATAAGTTCCAACCACGATTCCAAAAAAGGCTGCAACGCTAAAGCTGTAGAGCACTTTTCCGCCGAATAAAATCAAGGCCAAAATCGAAATTAGTGTAATTCCCGAGGTTAGAATTGTTCTACTTAGAGTTGAGTTAGCGCTGGAATTAATCAGGTCGGAAAGATTCATTTTTTTGTAACGACGTAAATTTTCGCGAATGCGATCATAAATCACCACCGAGTCATTAATTGAGTAACCAATGATGGTCAGAATCGCAGCAATTGAGGTAAGATTGAACTCAAGACCAGTAACCGAATAAAAACCAAGAGTCAGAACCGCATCGTGAAGAAGGGCAAAAATTCCACCAACTCCAAATTGCCAATCGAAGCGAATCCAAATGTAAATCATAATAAAAATGAATGACATCAGTAGAGCCATAAAGCCTTTCAAAATAAGCTCTGAACCAACTTGCGGACCAACGTAATCAACTTTACGGTACTCAATTTTACTAAAATTTTTACCAAGAATTTCTTGAATTTTTTTAACAACTACAGACTGCTCTTCATCAGTTTTGGCAACGCGAATCAATAAATCTTGCCCGTCAATATTCTGAATTTGCACATCTTTTACCTGCTCAACAAGAAGATCGCGAACCTTGGCTACATCAACATTACCTTCAATTTTTGCTTCGATTAAAATTCCACCAGCAAAATCAATGCCAAAATTCAAACCATTGATCCCAATCACAATCAAAGAAGCAGCAATAGCAAAAACCGAAGCAGCAAGCGCAATTTTATGCGGCTTCATGAAATCGATTTTTGTATTACTGAGTCCGGAACGGAATTTAGAGAGGATCTTCATTGCTGTAATATGATACCACCCTTCGACGAGCTTGTGGTGACAGGCCTAAACATGCCGAACATGTCAGGCGCATAACAAAATTATTTTTTAATTTTCTTAATCGCTGAAGAAAGTCTGCTCAATTTTCTTGCCGCTGTGTTAATTTTAAAAATATTCTTAGTTACACCGCGCATAAGTTCTGGCTCAAGGGCTTTAAAGGCTTCGCGAGCTTTTACTTCATCGTTAGATTTGATGGCATCATCAACTTTACGAGCAAAACTTCTGATTCTGCTTTTTCTAGCAGCATTAACTACATTCTTTTGCGCACTAGAGCGAAGAGCTTTCTGCGCTGATTTGGTATTAGCCATTTTTATGAATTTTAATTTTTGAAAAGTGGTTAGAGGCCGCGGAAAATATGGAGCTATTTCAATTTGGCAAGTAATTCAATAAGCTCTTGATGATTAGAGTAGGTGGGAAGAAAACCCTCTCCACCCCTGCCTTCGTGCAGAATTTTCTCTGACACCGTTGAAGAAATTTTATTGTCAGGATGGTAGTAAAGAATCGGTCTACAGCCTGAATTCCAAGCACATTCTACATCGGCAATTGTGTCGCCAATAAACCAAATTTCATCTTTTTTTGGATCTAAATCTGAACCAAGTAAAGCAAGATCAACCGGATCTTTGCTTGGCTTATCGTAAGATGAATCAAGCGAACCCACAATCGCAAAAAACTTTTTTTCGATGCCAATTTTTGCCACTTCTTTGCGTAGGGTTACACCGATTTTATTACTAACTATAAACTGCACCACGCCCATTTCTTCCAGTGCATTTAATAGTTCGATGACATTTGGCAAAAGTCGCAACTGTTCAAGATGCATGGCGCGGTAATTGCTTTTGTAAATTTCGCCAGCCTTCTCCCATTCAGCACCAAAAATTTTTGGGAAAGATTCACGCATAGATTTATGTACGTTGTTACGTACTTTTTCCAAACCCCATTCTTCCCTTCCTGTAGCGCGCATTGTCGCGTCAATTGCAGCTTGGATTAATGGCCAAGTGTCAACTAAAGTATTATCCCAATCGAAAATCACCGCCTTCGGTTTTGGCAATTTAAGCAGAGCTGCTTTGTTTTCTTCTAGATTCATTTAAGAGATTTTTTTGCTTTTCCAGGATTGCTCTCTTCGCAAAAATAACTCGAAGAGAGAGTGGCTAACTTAAAGGCTTCATCACTGCGCAAGATCAGATCCAAGCGATATTAAACGCGCAAAGATGTGCCTGTTTTAGCTACGGCATCAATGATTTTTTTACTAATCACTTCAATTTCTTCCGAGTTTAGAGTTTTTTCCTGTGGTTGAATTTTAACGCGTAGAGCCACGGATTTTTTGTCTTCCGCGATGTTGTTGCCACTAAAAATATCGAAGATGCTTACTTCTTTAATCAACTGTTTGTCGGTGCTGGAGATGGTTTTAATCAATTCTCCAACCGCTAAATTTTTGTCAGCAAGAAAAGCAAAATCGCGCTCAACAACAGGAAGATCATTTGCAGTAAATGCCTTGCGCGTGCTTTTTTGTTGGGCTGGCAAACTGTCAGTAAAAATTTCGAAAAGATTTACGCGCGCTTTAATGTCGAATTTTTTAGCAACTGCTGGATGTAATTCACCGAAAAATCCAACTAAATTTTTTCCCAATTTTAGCGCGGCACTGCGATGTGGGTGATAATATTTTGGAGCTTCGACCGAGCTAATTTGAAGGCTCTCGGCACGTAGTCCAAAAATTTCTACAGTTGAAAGTAAATCTTTTTTGACATCGAAAATATCGAAAACTCTTTCGTCGTGGTAATGATTTTGTTCTTTGTTCTTACCTGCCCTAAGGCCTGAAATCATTGGCTTTTGTGCATCGCCAATAAAAACATTTCCAATTTCAAACAAAGCTAGATCAGAAAAATTTCGTGCAGAATTTTTTTGGTAAGTTGCAAGAAGACCCATTGCCAGAGTAGGTCGCATATGATTCATCTCCGCAGAAATCGGGTTAGCTAAAATTAATTTTTCATTCTTTTCAGCAAAAATTTCGACGAGATTTTCATCAACAAAAGACCAGGTGATGATTTCAGTTAAACCTTGAGCGACCAAATTAGCTCTGATCGCATCAGAATTAAATGGTAAGTTGTTAGTAATGAGCGGTTGGGATTTTATCTGGTCGTAGCCGAGAATTCTTGCCACCTCTTCAACAAGATCTTCGGAAGAGAAAATATCGTGACGATGTGAAGGAACTTCTACTTCTACCTCTTTTACAACATCTTTTAAATGTGCAGGATTTTGAGAATCTTGTGAGTGTAGATTCTCGATATCACCAGACTGCTGAAGATCCCAAGAGTGACGAAAAGATAATTTTGTTAAAATCTCAAACGCCTTTTCCGGCGCAACTTCAAGACCAATTAATTTTTTAATTTTTGTGAAATCAAAATTAATTTTTTTGGCTGAAGATTTTGTGCCGACAAAATTTGTTTCACTTACCTCGCCACCACAAATTTCTAAAATTAATTGTGTCGCAAAATCAATTCCTAATTCACAAGAGGACTCGTCAATGCCCCGCTCAAAACGGTGCCTAGCATCGGAGAAAATATTTAATTTACGTCCAGAGTAGGAAACTGATGAAGGATTAAAAAATGCCGATTCGAGTAATATTTCTGTAGTTTCTAATTCACATGCCGAGCTCATTGAGCCAATCACACCGGCCACTCCAATTACTTTTTTGGAATCAGAAATTACTAAAATTTTTTCATCGAGAGTGAGCTCTTCTTTCTTAAGAGAAATAAATTTCTCATCTTCTTTGGCAAAACGAATTGTAAGTGGGACCTCGATTTTCTTCGCGTCGTAAGCATGCATCGGGCGATTAATAACATGCATGACGTAATTGGTTACATCAACAATCGCTGAAATTGGATTCATTCCAAGCTCTTCTAATTTTTTCTTCAACCATTCTGGCGACTCACAATTTTTAACATTTTTAATCTGACAAAAAGCGGCATAATTGCAGGCTTCGGTCGCTTCATTTCTTACTTCAAATGGAAAAGGAAATTGCTTAGAAACCTTCTTAATCTCGAAATTTCTTAATTCACCAATACCGCTTGCGGCTAGATCTCGCGCGATTCCATAGACTCCCAAACAATCGCCACGATTTGGCGTAACGTTAATTTCAATCAAAGCATCATTCAGCGAAAACACCTCGGTAACCTTAGTGCCAACTAGCCATTTATCAGTAATTTCAATAATACCGGCATCTTCATTTCCAAGATTCAATTCACGAGCCGAGCACAACATTCCGTTACTTTCGACTCCGGCAATTTTGGCTTTTTTAATCACCATTTGATTAGTCGGAATGACTGAACCAATTGGTGCATAGGCAACTTTTAAACCCGCACGAGCATTTGGCGCGCCACAAATAATTTGTAATGGAGTAGCAGAATCTGCCGTTTCAACTGAACAGATTTGTAACTTGGTAGAATTTTCATGCGGCTTGGCTTCGAGGATTTTAGCCACAGAAAATGCCGAGAGAATTTTTGCTTTGTCTTCAACAGATTCAACTTCAAGACCAATCGCAGTAAGCTTTGCACAGATTTCTTCAAGCGAGGCTTTGGTGGTTAAATATTCCTTCAGCGAGGAAAGAGTGAACTTCATTAATGCACCGTTTTGCCGAGATTATTCAAAGTTTTTTCAATTAATTTTTCGTGTCCTTCTTGATTGAGATTTAATTCCTTAGTCAATTTTCCGAGCGCCAAATTAACAATTTTTACTTTCAATTCACGAATTGCTGACTCTTCCTCGGTCTTTATTCTGTCTAGTGCGCCAGCTCTTCTTTTACTTACTTCTTCTTCAAGAAGTTGGTGCGATTCATCAGCTAATTTTTGAACCTCATCTTCAGTGTCTTTCACTAATTTTTTCGCGAAAAGTGCCGCTTCTTCGTAAAGCTTTTCCGCCTTTACTAATAATCTTTCGGCATTTTCTTTCATCTCTTTTGCCGCAAGAATTTCTTCAGCGATTTTTTTTGAGCTACTGTCCAAGCCCTTACGCAACAAAGGCCAAACATATTTCGCAGCAAAGGCGCCAAAGGTAAAGAAGGCAATCGCCAACCAGAATTTTTCGTCGAAATGAAACATATTAGCTGAGAATTTTTGTCTTAATATTTTGTACTAAATCTTGAATTGCCGCAGAGGCTTTTACTTCAGATTTTTCAAGCAGGGATTTGAGTTCAGCGCGCGATTTTTTTGTCGCTTCATCAAGACTGCTCTTGAGATTAGTTAATGCTTGATCTCTTTCTTTCATGGCACGGCGCGAAATTTCGTCCATTTTATCTTCGTAATTTCCGCTCGCTTCTTGCTGCATTTTTTCTGCTTCACGCCGCAACTTAGAAATTTGTTTTTGGAGGTTGTGAGAATTTTCTTTGCTTGAATCGATAACATTTTTTCTTGCGGCAATGATGTCACGAATTCTTGGCAGAATCAGAAATGATGCAGCTAAATAAAGGGAAGCAAAGCAAAGAAGAAACCAAAAAATTTGTGGATTATATGTGGAGAAATCGAACTGAGGCATGATTAAAAAAATTAAAAAGTGGTCACTCTTTTTATAGAATGACCACTTTTTTTCTGACTAACTAAACATTACAAGGAATGCCAAAAGTACCGCGAAGATACCCATAGCTTCGGCAAGACCCACAGCGATGTAGATGTATTTTTCAATCTTCGGAGCAGCAGATGGATTGCGCGCTAAACTGTTAAAGAAAGATCCGAAGATATTTCCGATTGCAATCGCAGCGCCAGCCATGCCGATTGAGCAAAGACCAACACCGATGAATTTTAAAGAGACCATTTCCATGATTTTTAAAAATTAAAATTATCCATCTAAAACCCCATTGGTTGGGAATTTTTTTTGACTCGATGGACAGAAGTCAAAACTTAGTGAGCTCTCACAGTTTCGCTGAAGTAAGCGCAAACAAGAATCGAGAAAATGTAGGCCTGAAGTATTGCAACGAAAAGCTCGAAGCCGATCATCACGACGCTAAATAAGAATGGTAAAGTACCAAAAATAACGCCAAGAGAAATGATGAAACCTGCGACAACCTTAAGCAGAACGTGGCCCGCAACAAGATTAGCAAAAAGACGAACTGAGAGAGTAATTGGGCGAATCAAGAAAGAAAAAAGCTCGATTAAGAAAATTACCGGAGCCATCCACATCGGCACTCCGCTTGGTAAAAACATGTGCAGAAATCCGAAAAATCCGTTACGCACAATTGCAAAAATTGTAATTGTTAAGAAAGAAACCATCGCCAAAGAAAGTGTGACAACGACCTGGCTTGTAGACGTGAAGCTATATGGCGTCATGCCCAGAACATTACAAAGCAAAATGAAGGTGAAGAGACTAAAAATTAGCGGGAAAAACTTTCTGCCCTCTTCGCCAATTGAACTCAAAATCATGTCATTGATAAAATTGTAAACTCCCTCAGCAATCACTTGTAAACGTGAAGGAATGAGCAATTTTTTGCGTGTCGCCGCAAGCATAAAAGTGATGATTAAAAACGTAGCAATCACCATGTAGAGCGCAGAATTAGTGAAGCCGAAATCGGTGCCAGCAATTTTAAAATCGACAATTTTTTTAACTTCAAATTGCGCGAGCGGGCTATGCTTTTCACCATGAGCTTCCTCGTGAGCTGATTGCAACTCTTCTTGCTTTGCTGCATTTTCAAGCGAAGCCATTTCTTCAGAAATTTTTTTGTGTGACATTTGTAAAGTTAGATTTAAAACGCGCCGAACCTTTCAACTCAAGGCCTCATGAAGGGCCGGGTAAACTATTTTTCAAGCAACAAAAGTCAAGTTTTGAAATCACTTCTTAATAAATTTCTACTCTTTTTCTTCTTCGTCTTTCCGGTTTTTGCAGAAGAGGTTAAGCCTTCTCTGGAATCTCTCGGCGACTCTCCTTGGCAAGAAAAATTCCAAGATTGGATTCTTTTTAAAACTAATCGTGGCGATCAAATTGTGTGTTACCTTGCTTCCACTCCGATTAAAACCACCGGCTCAATTCGTAATCGTGGCGAGTCGTTCTTTTTAGTTACTAATATTAAGAATGACGCAGATGAAATCTCTACCGCTTCTGGCTTCATTTACAAAAATAATTCGGATGTTGAACTCTCTTTTGGCTCAAAAAAATTCTACCTTTTTCCTTACAAAATTCTTGCCTGGGCTAATGAAAAAAGTGCTGATATCAATATCATTAAAGAGATGCAAAGAAATGCTGACATGGTTGTGACCAGCATTTCTTCTAACAACAAAATTGCTGATGACACCTACTCACTCATTGGCTTTTCTCAGAGTTACAAGCGATTAAAAAAAATCTGTAAATGAAAATTTCCTTAATCTCCGCAGCAATTTTTTTGGTAATTTTTTTTCTGATTCTTTTAGTGCGGATGTTTTTTTTCTTCGCTTTAAATCAAGCCTATAAAAACTACAAAAAACTCAAAAAAAATCTCCCCGCAGTACTCAAGCCGAAAAAAAAATTCTTCGTAAAAAAAGAGGATGAATTGCGTAGAAAGCGCGAGATTCCGAGAGCTCATTCTGCTGTCAAAGCTGAAGGTAAAAATCATTCCCAAGATAATTATGAAATCATTCCGTCCGCAGAACAGGAAGAAAATCATCAAGAAATGAGCAGAGTTGAAATTGTTGATTTTGTTAAGCCCATCGGATTCTGGACTTCGATGATTTTGGGTCAAAAACTAACTTACCTAATTCAATCAGCACAAACTCTTAATAAGAGAGGCAGTAAAGGCTTCTGGGTTAGTATGATTGAAGCTAAAGATCGTTCGGCAGGAAGACAGCATGGACGCAATTAAAAAAATTCCGCTCCTATGCTGCAAAGAACGTGGACTCTTTTTTCTCTAAAATAAGACTCATCAGTCTCTACTTCTTCAAGTTCAAGAGCGTTTGAATATTAGTGATTTTTTGGGATTCTAACTCGAATTGATTTGATTATTTTTTTAACAGAATTTTTTCTAACTTAAGAAGTTTCAGAGATTTTTTTAACCTCTAAATCGAGACAAAAAACTTTAAAATTTCCCGAAATTTCTTCTTAAAAATGCGGGAATGGAAGATGTGACTTGTTTAACAAAGACAAAGCTTGGTCTAGATTAAGGTTTTTAATCTAGTTTAAGCCGTCTTGAACCTAAAAAATTATGAAAGCAGCAAGAGATTTTATAAGCGGTCTATTTGGTCGATCTAGCCACCAAAATGGTGTTCAGGATGATTTTATAAAGGGACTTCGAGATTGGGTTGAATTAGCCACTCTTGAAGAAAGAGAATCAAGAACTGAAGCGATGCGAAGAATTATTGAGGCTAGAAATGATAGCAGAATCGAACTTTCATTAAATGGACCTAGATTGTCATCTCTTCCAAGACAGATTGGCAATCTTACTGCTTTGACAAGTTTAAATCTTGGCTCCAACCAACTAATCACACTTCCTGCGGAGATTGGTAATCTTGTTGCTTTGACAAGATTAGATCTTTGTAGCAACCAATTAACCGAACTTCCTGCGGAGATTGGTAATCTTGTTGCTTTAAAAAGTTTAAATCTTCGCAGCAACCAAATAACCACCCTTCCTGCGACGATTGGTAATCTTGCTGCTTTAACAGCTTTAGATCTTGGCTCCAACCGACTAACCGCGCTTCCTGCAGAGATTGGAAATCTTGTTGCTTTGACAAACTTAAATCTTGGCTTCAATCGATTAACCGCCCTTCCTACAGATGCTGGAAATCTTATTGCTTTGACAACTTTGGATCTTGGCTCCAACCGGCTAGCCAATTTTCCTGCGGAGATTGGCAATCTTACTGCTTTGACAATTCTAGGTCTTAGCCTAAACCAACTAAAAACAATTCCTTCAGAGATTGGGAATCTTACTGCTTTGACAAGCTTAAATCTTTACGGCAACCAACTAACCGAACTTCCTACGGAGATTGGAAATCTTGTTGCTTTGACGCGTTTAGATCTTCGCTTTAACCAATTAATCACACTTCCTGCGGAGATTGGTAAGCTTGTTGCTTTGGCAGGGTTAAATATTTATGGCAATCAACTAACTGCCGTTCCTGAAGAGATTGGTAATCTTGTTGCTTTGACAAATTTGAATCTTGGCTCCAGCAAATTAACCACAGTTCCAGACTCTCTACTAAATCCGCCAGAAGGATTGCATCGAAGCATTAACCTTCAAGTCAATCCAATTCCTCCAGAAGAAGCTGTCAGGCTGAGCGCTTTAGCTCGGGCAAGAGGGGTGGCTTTAAACATATCAATTCAAGATGCTGCCGCAGACCAAAAGTAGCTAAACAGAAAGAGTTGGCCGCCTTAATCATGAACACTTTTACCGGAATAGCGCTGAACTAATGCAAAAATAATTAAAAAATTATGAAAGAAAACTTATCAGGCCTATCTAGCCCACAAGCTGGCATTGAAGATGATTTTACAACAGGCCTTCAGGCTTGGGTTGGTGATGCTACAGCTCATGAAGGGGAAAGAGAACGAAGAGCTGAGGCGATGCGAAGAATTATTGAGGCTAAATCTAGTAGAAGTACCAGCCTTTCATTGGATGGGCTCGGATTGTCATCTCTTCCAAAACAGATTGGAGATCTTACTGATTTGACATTCTTAAATCTTAGCAGGAACGAAATAGCCAACCTTCCTCCGGAGATCGAAAGACTTGGCGCTTTGGAAACTTTGCATCTTGTTGGCAACCGATTAAGCGCAATTTCTGCCGAGCTTTGTCAGCTTGTTAATTTGAGAAATTTATATCTTAGCGGAAACCAAATAAACACGATTTCTGCCGAAATTGTTAAACTTATTGCTTTGCAAAATCTATATCTTGGCAAAAACCAACTAACCGAGCTTTGTTCAGAAATTGGGGATCTTAACGCTTTGATAGATTTAGATCTTAGCGGCAACCAATTTGAAACACTTCCTGCGGAGTTTTTTAATCTTTCTGCGTTGACAAGGTTTAATCTTGGAGGCAATTCCCAACTAACAATCTCACCACCTCTTCTAGACAGATTATCCGAACTAAAAGCAAGAGGCTGCAGGGTTAAATACCCAAATCACTTACTTGACCATTATTTTACAACAGGCCTTCAGGCTGGGGTTGTTGATGATACAGCTCATGAAGGGGAAAGAGAACGAAGAGCTGAGGCGATGCGAAGAATTATTGAGGCTAAATCTAGTAGAAGTACCAGCCTTTCATTATCTGGGTTCAGATTATCATCTCTTCCAGTGCAGATTGCTGATCTTACTGGGTTGACGAGTTTAAATCTGAATCGAAATCGAATAAAAATACTTCCCGCAGAGATTAGGCAGCTTACTAATTTGACAAGATTAGGTCTTGGCGACAACCTACTAGAAAAAATTCCTCCAGAGATTTGGGATCTTAATACTTTGACAAAATTAGATCTTGCCTTCAACCATCTAGATAGAATTCCTACGGAGATTGCGAAACTTAATGCTTTGGAAAGTTTATTTCTTGGCTATAACCGACTAACCGAGTTTCCTGCGGAGATTTTAGGTCTTCCTGCTTTGAAAGACTTGTTTCTTAGCTACAACCGAATAGCCGCAATTCCTGCGGAGCTTGTCAAGTTTGCTGTTTTGACGAGGTTTGATCTTAGCGGCAACGATCAACTAACCATCTCACAAGATCTTCTAGACAGATTATCCGAACTAGAAACAAGGGGATGCAATGTTGAATATCCAAATCACTTCTACAGTCGTAAAGTTGTTCTGACAAAATCACACTTAAAAGCAATTGGAGCAAGATACAAAGCAGAGAACTCTATTGAAGCGGATGACCCAATTCCAAGTACAACAAGATTGTTAGAACGCTTTCTCGATCAAGATATCAAAGAACGCGGAGGAATTAAACAAATTCTTCAGGCCGCAAATCCCACATTGGATGTTTTAGAAAGAAGTCCAAGCCATCTCAAATGGGTAGAAGAAATTGCAGAACATCATCTCGATGGCTGCGTTAATCAGCCGGTTGCAGGCTGGTCAAACATATCCGCCTTAGCTTCAATCGCAACAGCACCAACAATGTTAGAGAAATTGGAGTCAGCTAAACATCTCTTGGTGAATGATCAAGTTAAAGATTTTGTTAGCAAAAATTTTGGTAGTCGGGGAGTGGAGATCGAGGCGGGAAATGCCCTACTCAGAGAAGAGCATGCAATACTTCTATCAGAAAGTGTTATTAAAAAACCCTGGCTCGCTGTTCCTGGTCGGATTGCCCACGAGGAAGCGGTTGCAATATGGTCGATGGAAAAAGTTCAGGAATTTCATGAACAAATAAGGCCACTCTTGCAAAAAACGCCTCAGGAAATGGCAGATTTTTTACTCGACGGTGTTCACTGTACAACTTGGGGAGAAATTAACTTTCCAGAACAGCTAAGGGTGATTAACGATTCCCACAAACAAGATATGGAAGCGATATGGGAAGAGATCGAAAAGATGGAAGAAGGTTCAGATAAAAATGAGTTTACAGAAAATTTTACGGAGGAGCAAAAAGCTCGAAAGATTAAGAATGATGAAACTATCTCTGAAGCAATCAAAGCCCTAACCAAAGATATGCTTGGAAGAGAATTGCAAGAAGAGGAGAAGCGATCTTCAGCTGCAAAAGAAAGAGCGGAGGCCTCAATATCTGGGGATCATTTAGTTGGTAACGAATCACCACCAGAAACAACGACAACAACTATTTCCTCCGCAACTCAATTGAAGGAAGGCGCTGTGAGAACAAATGGTTTATAAAAACTAGGCACCCCCTTTCAGTCCAACTCAAATTGCTCAACTCAAATTGCCCTGGGCAAATTGAGTTGGTCAACTTGGCAGATATTTCTTTTTCTCACACCTACCGCAATTTTTTGAATATTTATCTGATCACGATTAGCTTTAGCTGCAGTTTGAACTTTTTGAAGCTAGTAATAGCTAACATTTTCTACATGTGATTGAGCAGATTTTGCCAAAGAGTTACCAGAGATTTTCTGTTGCACACGCGCGACAGCATTTTTAGAATAAGCACCCTCACTTTCACTTCCCCAAAATTTCTAAAAAAATGACAGATAAAAACGCAATTCAAGTTGCCACAGGTAAAGACATTCAGTCGGTTTCGCTGGTCTCTGAGATGAAAAAATCTTACCTCGATTACGCTATGAGCGTCATCGTTTCGCGCGCTATTCCCGATGCTTGCGACGGCTTGAAGCCAGTTCACCGTCGCATCCTTTTTGCAATGTATGAAGGCAATTACGATTACAACAAACCCTTCAAAAAATCGGCGAGAATTGTAGGTGAAGTAATGGGTAAATACCATCCGCATGGTGACTCAGCAATTTACGAATCTCTTGTCCGCATGGCGCAAGATTTTTCGATGCGCGTGCCATTGATTGACGGACAAGGTAACTTCGGTTCAATCGACGATGACCCGGCAGCGGCAATGCGTTACACTGAATCGCGTTTGAAAAAAGTTACTCACACCATGCTTGATGATCTCGACAAAGACACTGTCGATTTCATCCCCAACTATGACGGCCATGAAAGAGAGCCAAAAGTTTTACCAGCACGCTTTCCAAACCTTCTTGTTAACGGTTCAGGCGGGATCGCCGTCGGCATGGCAACAAACATTCCTCCGCACAATTTAGGCGAAGTGGTTGACGCTTGTTTGAGCTACATCGACAACAATGAAATCACCATTGAAGACATCATCAAAATCGTCCCTGGCCCTGACTTCCCAACTGGCGGAATCATTTTAGGTCGTGCTGGATTCGACTCTGCAGCCCGAACTGGAAGGGGTTCTGTGGTCATGCGCGGCAAGCACAAAATCGAGAAAAAAGCTGGCGGAAAAGTTGCCATCATCATCGAAGAAATTCCTTACCAAGTTAACAAAGCCAAGCTCGTAGAAAAAATTGCTGAGCTCGTAAAAGAGAAAAAAATCGAAGGAATCACTGACTTGCGCGACGAATCTGACCGCGAAGGAATTCGCGTCGTCATTGAGCTGCGCCGCGATGCAATGGAAGAGGTAATCATTAACCAACTTTACAGCTTCACTGAATTGCAATGCAATTTCAGCGTAAACATGTTGGCGCTCAACCATGGTAAACCGCAGCTTCTTAACATTCTTGATGTCATCAAAATCTTCACCGATTTCCGTTTTGAAGTTACCACTCGCCGCACCAATTTCTTGCTTAACAAAGCCAGAGACAAAACGCACATCTTAATCGGTTTGGCCGTTGCCGTTGCAAATATCGACGAAATTGTTGAGCTCATCAAAAAATCAAAAGATGTCGTTGAAGCGAAAGAAAAACTTCTCGCTAAAGCTTGGCCAGTAGGTCTCATCGAAGCAATGGTGAAGCTAGTTCAAGACAAGGGAAATGTCATCAAAGCTGGTAAATTTTACTTCACTGAAATTCAAGCCAAAGCAATTCTTGAAATGCGTTTAGCGCGTTTGACTGGCCTTGAAATGGAAAAAATTACCGACGAGTTAAAATTGCTCGCCGCTGAAATTTCTACTTACCTCGAACTTCTGTCTGACCGCTTAAAAATGCTCGCTTTGGTCAAAAAAGAATTAATCGAAGTTAAGGAACAGTTCGCAACGCCACGACGCTCAATCATTGAAGACAGCGAATTCGAGGTCGACATCGAAAACCTAATTCCAAAAGAAGACATGGTTGTTGTTGCCACAATGAACGGCTACATCAAGCGCGTTCCACTTTCTGCCTACCGCACGCAACGTCGTGGTGGTAAAGGTCGCAGCGCCATGGATGTTCGCGATGAAGATGTTACAACCGACATTTTTGCGACCAACACTCACACGCCAATTCTATTCTTTTCAAACAAAGGAAAAGTTTACCGTCTCAAAACTTACAAATTACCTCTCGGCTCACCACAAGCTCGCGGCCGCGCTTTGGTAAACTTACTTCCACTTGAACAGGGTGAAAAAATTTCGACAATTTTAGCATTGCCTGAAGACGAGTCGAAATGGCAAGAATTGAGTATTGCTTTCGCAACCTCCGAAGGTGACGTGCGTCGTAACTCAATGGATCAATTCGTTGACATTCGCTCTTCCGGCAAAATCGCCATGAAACTCGAAGGCAAGCAAGCCTTGATTGGCGTGGCTTTGTGCACCGAAGCAAACGACATGTTACTCTCAACAAAAGATGGCAAATGCATTCGCTTCCCAGTTTCTAAACTTCGCGTTTTCCAAAGCAGAAACTCTACGGGAGTCCGTGGAATAAAGCTTAGCGCAGGTAATGAAGTAATTGCTTTGTCAATTCTTCAACACGCCGGAGAAGATTCTGAAGTTAAAGACAAGTACCTGAGCATCGACCTAGAGAAGCGTCTGGCATTGCGCGAAGCCTTGTTGTTCAACAAGAATCTTAAAGAAAATCCGTCTGACGATTTGCTAGTTGTGCCGCAAGAACTGCCAAAAATTAAGTCAGAATTACCGCAAGCCAAGATTGAAGAAATGGCCGAAGTTGAAGAGTTCATTTTGACGATTACTGAAAATGGTTACGGCAAAAGAAGTTCGGCTTACGAGTACCGCATCACTAACCGCGGCGGTTCAGGAATCACCAACATCGTCACTTCAAAGCGCAATGGCAACGTCGTGGCCAGCTTCCCTGTCGAAGTAAAAGACCATGTAATGATCATCACCGACAAAGGCACTTTAATCCGCACCGGGGTTGATGCGGTAAGAATTTCTGGTCGCAACACTCAAGGCGTAACTTTGATTAAAACCAAAGATGAAACCGTGGTGTCTGTCGCAAGAATTGCGCAAACCGGCAACAATGAAGTTGATGAAGCAGAAACTGGTGAAGAGCTTTCCGAAGAAGGCGTTACCGAATAAAAACTTGTTCTGGTCGAGTGAAATTAAGAACTCTTGAATATTAAGAGTTTTCTTAATTTCGTTCGACCGGCGGATAAAATTAATAAAATCATGAAATATCCCCTCTCCTCCCGCGTTCTTCACTGGCTCATGGCTACAATTATTTTGTTCATGCTTGGCCTTGGAATTTACATGACCGACTTCCTCAGCAAAGAATCGCCAAGCCGCATGGATATTTACAACTTACACAAATCACTCGGCGCTTTGGTTCTTGTATTAATTGTTGCTCGAATCATTAATCGCCTAGCTCTCGGTGCGCCGGCAATGCCACAAACATTACTGAAATCTGAGAAAATTTTAGCGCATCTCGCCCACGGAGCACTTTACTTACTCATGATTATCGTGCCACTTTCTGGCTACTTAATGTCAAATCTCTTCGGTTACCCAGTAAAATTTTTTAGTATTGAATTGCCTTCGTTAGTCACTGCAAATCCTGAACTTGGAATGACTTTTGCCGAAATTCATGAGGTCTCAGCTTTTATTCTACTTGGCCTTGTGGTGATTCACATTTTAGCCGTCATCAAACATCGCTTTTTCGACAAGCCAGAAAATAATGTTTTGAAGAGAATGATTTAGCGAGACTTCTCTGTATTTTTGACGCACTACCATTCATTAAGCATTGATTTTACTGCATTTAAAAAAAACAGTCTTCGACTGCCGCTCCGGCAGTTTTAGAAAAAATCAATTCAGACCATGGCAAAAACCAACCTGATTTACTCGAAAGATTACACCAATCTTCTCACAGAAATTCGTGACTGCATTAGCCAAAATCAGCAACAAATTTTCTCGGTGGTCACTAGGCAAAAAGTAGTAATGTCTTGGCAAATTGGTGAATTGGTGAGCAAGCATTTAGCAAAAAATTCAAGCGAAGATTACAAAAAAACTCTGTTCAAAAAATTAGAAGCAGACCTCGGTCTCACCGAAACTGTACTCTACAAAATGCACAGTTTTCATAAATCTTACCCCTCTCTTCCAAAGGATGATGAAAAACTGAACTGGAGTCATTACCGCGTTCTTAGTGGTGTAAAAGAGGGCGAAGAAAGAAAGCGCCTAGAAAATTTAGTAAAAGAAAAAGACTGGAGTAGCGACAAACTTCAACAAGAAACAAAAAAGTTAAAAACTTCCGATTCACCCGCAACAAAACAAAAAAAATTAGCTGCAGTAAAACTTGTAGCCCGCCGTGGAGAGCTTTTTAATTACAGCTTAGCAAAACCTTCAGGAGTAGATGGAACATGCCTTGATTGCGGCTTTGGCATTTTCAAAAGGTTCGATGAAAAACTTACTTCAACTACGAAGATTATTGAAACGGTGAAGAAAGAAAAAAATTACAAACTAAAAAAATCGCAGACTAATCCACGCAAACTTAACGCTTACAAATCTTACCTAAGTCGTGTTGTTGACGGCGACACAATTCACGTAATTTTGGATTTAGGCTTTGAAATTTTTCATGAAGAAATTCTGCGTTTGCGCGCGATTAATGCGGCAGAAGCAAAAACAAAAGAAGGTGAAAAAGCGACTCGCGCGCTGAAAAGAATTTTAAAAAATGTTCCATTTTTAATTGTGAAGACTTCCGGCACAGATCAGCATGGGCGCTACGTCGCTGATGTTTTTTTAGCCGATGAAGAAGGTAAAATGTCAGAACAAGAAGTTGCGAATGAAGGTATTTTTCTGAATAAACTCTTAGTGGAAAAAAGGGTGGCGGCAGTTGTTTAAAAATTTTTAAATTTAGAAATTATGCCTAGTACAAATGAAGAATTTTCTCTACCGCCTCTTAATAATGGTTTAGGGACCCTGGGTCGTTACAAAAACTTTTTCTCTTTCCCTGTCGCCGCCGCATTAGGCTTGGCGACGATTTCCTTGCCGATGGGAATTGTCTCTGCTGTATTTGCAAGCACAGCAGCACCTTCGACAGCAATACCTATGATTATTGCTAGTTTCGTGACCACTTATTTCGGTATTTATGAGTTGTCAGCTGCATACAACCTTGCCACAGATACAGAATCTACTTTGGCGGAAAAGTTAGTCGGCGTAATGCGGGCAGTAAGAGATTTTTCAAGGTCTTCGGCTAGAGTGCACGTGACCGATGGAACACTGGAAGAAATTCTGAAAAATACTAATGAACGAACCATTGCTGACAATGGCGCGATGCCAAATGCCGGAGCAATTAAAGATGTTTTTGAATCAGAGGTTTCTCCATATCGTTTAGCCGCACAATCTTTCATTAAAGCACTTCCAAATAATGCATCAGCTCAAGAAATAATCACCCTGGCTAACAGCTATTACAATGATGATTCAAGAACGACTGAAGGGGCGAAGGCGAGAATGAATGATGAAGAGAGACGTGATTTCACCGAAAACAAACGACTCTTTCGCGAAAACTTATTCACAATCGAATATGGGGCGCTCGGCGACATCAATGATCCTAAAATATCTCAGGCTATTTTCTTAAGTCAGGTTGTTGCTTTAATTAAACATCCGGAAAAATTTTTAAGCAGAGAAGACGAGGTGGCTGAGAAGATGAAGGCAGAGACAATCGAAGCTCTCGAGATGCATAAATTGCATCACGAATTAGAGAAACATTTGCTGCGCATCAATCACAAACTAGATGGTAACGAAGGTGGCAAATTAGCTGTTTGTTACGGTTACCAATTGGTTCGCGATGGAGAGCATAAGTTAATAGGATCGGCAGAACCTAATCACGTCGTGCAAGTAGAAGAAAATTCACATCAACAGCAATCACCAAGAATTGTAGGGGAAATTGCCGGGGGAGTTACAGGGGCTAAAGCATCCCCTTTGATGAAGCTGAGAAATCCTCGAGAGATATAACACGAGACAGAAATCTTTATTAAGATGGGTTTCGAGATGATTTTCAGCTTAATATATTTTTACTTTCTCACCTTCCGTGGCAACACAAAGAAAGTGTTCTCCTCAATTCCATCCATGTCTGAGACTAGCACCGCATCACTCGAAAATATTTTAATTTTTTCAATTACTTCTTGAACTAAAACTTCCGGAGCCGAAGCGCCGGCGGTTAAGCCGACATTTTCAACATTTTCGAACCAACTTGGTTGCAAATCTTGTGCGCCATTAATGAGGTAAGAAGGCAGGCCACATTCTTCGCCAAGGTCGCGCAAACGGTTTGAATTAGAGCTGTTTTTTGCACCGATTACTAACATGACATCAACCATTTTGGAAAGGCTGCGCACTGCATCTTGGCGATTTTGGGTGGCGTAGCAAATGTCTTTGGTTGCCAAGCCTTGCTGCATTTGGGGAAATCTTTTTTCTAAAATTTTAACAATTTTTTTTGTGTCATCGACGCTCAAAGTTGTCTGCGTGACGTAAGAAAGTTTTTCCGGATTTTTAATTTCAACACTAAGTGCATCCTCTTCGTTTGTGACCAGAGTCATTTCTTTTTTTACACGTCCGCTCGTGCCCTCAACTTCTGGGTGGCCGCGATGTCCAATGAGAATTAATTCGTAACCTTCTTCTTCGTATTTTTTTGCTTCGCGATGCACTTTGCTCACTAAAGGACAAGTGGCGTCGATAACCTCTAAGCCACGTTTGGCAGCATCTTCTTCAACGCGATCAGATACTCCATGTGCAGAAAAAATTGTAATTGCGCCTTGAGGAATTTGCTCAACTTCAGTGACAAAAATTGCGCCTTTTTTGCGCAGAGATTCGACAACGAATTTATTGTGAACGATTTCGTGACGTACGTAAACGGGAGGGCCGAATTTGGTTAAAGCTCTTTCAACTGTTTCAATTGCGCGAGTGACGCCAGCGCAGAATCCGCGAGGCTTGGCAAGTATGATGTTCATTTTTGAATTTTGAATTTGAGGTTTACACCTTCATCAAATTACAGATTAAAAATCTAAACTTCACGAGATCCTAATTGGTTATGAAACTTCTCACCCTTCATTTCCGACTAAGCAGTGATGAAGGGTGAGAAATCGAAATAAATTTACTCAACCAAGTTGGTGAATTTTTACAAAAAAATGAACTACAGCATCTCTTCATTAATGAACTCTAGCACCAACTGAAATTCTTCGTTGATTTTTCTCATCAACTCTTTTTTTTCTTCAAAACTTTCTTCAGGAAACTGTTGTGCATGTTCAAGTAATTGAGAAAGATCAAACGCACCAATTGAAGCCGCGGCGCCTTTGAAAGCATGAGATGCCATGTACCAAGCATTGTTGTCTTTATCGCTAATCGACCCTTCCATTTTAATGATGTTGCGATTCGCATTGTCAGAAAAAATCGTGAATAATTCTTTTTCGAATTCTTTGTCTTCACCAACGATCTCTTTCAAAAAAATGGTGTCGATTGCTGTGCTTTTCATGTTAGTTAATGATTAAGTTAGTTGACAAAGTGTCGAGTTTGATTTGTGCGGCGTGAAGTAATCTTACATCAACGATCAATTCAAAATCGCGGCGACCCATTTCAACTTGGATCATACCACCATTATCAATAAATTCTTCAAAAGTGCTAATGGTCAAGATCTTTCCCTGAGCCATTCCACTAAGGTACAACTTAAGTTTAGTAGCATTTGCACTAGAAACGTAAACAGCCCGACATTTGCTTTTTACTTCGTCTAAATTCTGACTAACAGCTACATTGTTAGCGCCACTTTTTAAAGCTCTCGCTACTGGATCATTACCAAAAATACAAAATGCTCCTTTTTTGCTAATGGTGGATTTATTCACCAAATTCTGAATAAAATTGGCGTAAGCTGCTGACTCGTCAGATTCCATGTTTGCTGCAATTAGTGACTTTACACCAAGCGCAAAAAACATGAGAATTAATACTAATGTTGGAAGTCGAAAATATTTAAACACTAGGTGTTTTTTGCTTACTAATGTTGCCATATCATCTTGAAATAATATGTGCGACCAACTTCGGCTTGTCTGCTGTAGAGAGCCTTCTTGAACTCGGTATGACGTTGGTCAAAAAGGTTTTGAATGCCGATGCTAAAATTAAGATGCGGCGTGTAAGCGTAGCCAAGCCTAGTGTCGAAACGAACGTAGGAAGGAAGAGCCTTGTTGCTTGTTGAGGTGGAGGTGCCTGATGTTCCACCCAAGCCTTTAGACAGATGATCTGAGTAGTAGAGCATGTTGTCGAATTCAACATTTGGAGTAATATTGTAGAAGGACCTTAACTTGAATTGACTTTGCGGAGATTGACCTTCGGCATTTTGTAAATCATCTGAGCCAGCAAGTATTGATTGATCGTCTCGCGAAGTTGATTCGATGCCCAAACGCATTTTGAAATGCTCGTAACTTCCTTCTAATTTCCAGTCACGGGTTGCCTGCCATTTGGTACTGAATTCTAAACCGTAAGAACTGCCATGGCCTTTGTTGTTAGCAGTTGGCACGCTTGATATTGGCTCTGCGGTTCTTAGGTTCGAGTATTGATTGTAGAAAGTCGAAAGATCAAACGAGAGTCGAGATGTCGGCTTGAAGCGGTAACCAGCTTCATAGGCAACCTCTTTTTCTGAAAAGAAGTTTGCGCTGCCTTGATTAACAATTGTTGAAGTGTTGCCACTTCTAATTGCGACATCGCGCTCACCTCTAGTTGGCGTCCTTACCGCGCGAGAAACTGATGCCCAAAGAGTTTGTCGACGTTCTGGGTAATAGGCGATGCGCAAATTTGGCTGGTACTCAAAATTAGTAAAAGAATTACGCAAAAATTTTGAACCAACGGTTAAGTAAAGCTTGTCTGAAATGAGGCCGTATTTTTCTTGGATGAATCCACTAAACCATTCATCAGTTCTCGTTGCCGGAGTGTAACTAATCGGAATGATGCCGTTAGAGCTTTCGCGAGACTTGATGACGTCACTAATATTTCTGTAACCCGCTCCCCAAATGAACTGGTTGTCTTTGGAAAAATTGTAAAAATGCTGGAAATCAAGATCCAAAGTTCGCGCCGTTCTTTGTAAAACTGGAAAAGAAAATTGGTCGTAATCGAAGTAGCCGTTAAGCATAACGCTCGACTTGTTGGAAATCTTTTTGTCCCAATTAACTACAAAATTTGCATTGTGCGAATCCTTGTCATTCTTGTCTGGAAGTGTGACGAAAAAATTCTGAGCAATGCCACGAGAAATGTCGCCATGCACAGAAATGGTATTGTCTTTGATTGAAGAAACATCGTAGCGAAACCCAGCTTGATCACGCCTGACCGCGTCATCATTTTTCTGACCATTACCCGATTGGTTTAGCCCATTTCTAACCGATTTTTTAGCGTAAACACGGTAGCTATCATTCGCTGCGGTTGCAGCACCAAACCTTGCTTCGGTAATTGAAGTGTCTTGGTTGCCGACAATTTGTGAAACGTAAACACCGCGAGTAATGTCGGCATTTTTAGTGATGATGTTGATTACACCATTGACCGCATTCGGCCCCCAGATCGTTCCGCCCGGCCCTCTCACTACTTCAATGTGATCAACGTCTTCCAAGGCATAATCTTGCACATCCCAAAACACCCCAGAAAACAATGTCGTGTAAACAACGCGACCATCAATCATCACCAAAAGTTTGTTAGAAAACTGACGATCGAAACCACGAATTGTAATTGCCCATTTGTTGCCATCCATTCTTGCTACCTGAAGTCCAGGAACCATGCGAAGAGCCTCTGGGATTGAGGTGGCGCCAGATCTTCTGATGTCGTCATTAGACAAAATGTAGTTAGCTGCAGTGGCATCGAAGGCGCGCTCTTTTCTTTTGGAGAGTGAAAAAATCTGCGGATCAAAAGCTAGGTTAATTTTTTTCTCAGCCTCAGTTTCAGCAAAAGCTGATTGGGAAAGAAAAAAAGTAACAAGCAAAATTTTCTGCAGTTTTTTCATAATCTAAGTCTTTTGGTTAGCAGATTGAAGATTGACATAAATCGGAAACATTTTGGCAAAACCAAAAGCCTCTTTTCTCTCCCATGGATAGCTCGTCACTATTTCAAGATAGAGATCTAATTGGTCAAAAGTAAGACGATAAAGTCTACAGGCCCCAATTAGAGCTGTGCCAAAAATAAAAGAGCATAATCGAGACATCGAAGCCTCAACAATAAATCTAAAAATTGATTCGGTAGCCGAGAAATTTCTCTCTCCTTTTTTTACTACCACACTAGCCACTTCAACAATATTTAAATCACTCTGATTACGATCTAAGCCATACCTTTTCATTACCTGTCTATATTCAAACTGAGTTCCCGGATGTTCATTAGACATGTAATTACACTCCTTAGAAAACATTAGGCGAGCACCGCCTATAAGCCCCTTGCTGCTGGTGACAACAACAATTCTTCCGTTGCGATCAAAGCCATTTTGCAATTTTTGAAATAAACCGTGATCAGCATCTTTAAATTCTTCTAGATATGCATTTGTTCTCATGGCAGCAAACTCTGAGACGAATTTTTCGTCCCGCGTAAAAAATACCTTGTAGCCAAATTTATTCTCCTTCACCAAATCGGGATTTTGATTGTAATCGTCATAGACAAAATCATCGCCGCGATAATCGACTTTATAATTACTTAACGCAAATCCATCTTTCTCAGCCTCGCTAATTATTTTTCTCACCTCATTTTCATTTCTGTAAACTTTGTTGTGTATCTCTGATTCTAATGGAGCCAATTCTTTCATTGATGTCTTGATTTGGGTTGGTTGATTTATCTTTAATGCAGAGTTTAAATCTAAAAAACTTTTTGCTCGAACAGCCCAAAAATCACCCTTTAAATCTATCAGGTCCCAAAACAAGAAAACGTAATTTAATCAATTGCCAGAAAGAGCTACCTACTCACAGAAAATTTCTTACTACGTCGCCATTTTTCTTTTTGGCCGTAATAAACTTTATCGCCAAAAACTAGAATTGCGCAGCCGCACTGATTCAACCTACCCGAAAAGATTCTACAAAATACGTAAGCGCCACCAAAAATTTCTGCAAAGAAGAGCTTGGCAACAGAAGCTTGACCTCGCCAGATCTTACAATCTTTTCTCTCGAATCTTGATGGCGTTAGTAGCGGCCTGGGTGATTCTTAATGGCCTCATGGTTTATGCTGAATTTCAGCGCAATCTTCATCGTCAAATCAGGTTTCAAACCTCTACAGTTGAAAAGGCCGCTTCTTCATTAATGAGCGCTGTCGACAATTATCTAAACTACGTCGGCGACAAATTGCTCACCCTTAAACAGGAGAAAAATCTTATAGCCATCGCTGGCTTCTCTAAAAAAACTGCGAGTCTTGACGCCTTACAAAAAAACGTCTCGTCTTGGATTCGCATGAGCTTCATTGACAAGAATGGAAAAATTATAATCGCCACCGGCAAGATTCTTAAAAAACCTCTCGATCCGCCGGAATATTTTAATATCCACCAAGTTATGCAGGATGATGCCTGGCGCATGAGGATTGGAAGAATGACTCATATTGAAACTTCAATTTCATCTTACGACTTTTTACCAGTAGCGATGCGCCTTGATGACGACAACTTCAAAAAAATAGGAACTTTCATAGCTCAAGTTCCAATCGAAGTAATTCAGCGCCAAATCAATTGGGTTTTTAATGATGAAGACATCTGCTACATCACGGTTAATTCTGATTACGATTTGATCGCCAAATCAGAGAGTATGGAGAGTGAAAATTTCA
>CAIQBQ010000119.1 GCA_903870105.1 uncultured Alphaproteobacteria bacterium
AAAACTTTCGCCGGTTGAGCAAAGTCGAAACCTAGAAAGTTCGGCGCAAATCTTTTCTTGGTTTCGACTGCGCTCAACCAGCGAAAAGGTTAATCCGTTGAAGATGAAAAAAGATTAACCCTGCAAAAAGATTAGCGCGTTGAGCATTTCTAAATTCACTTTTTTAAAAAGTTAAATCCCTACCAAATTCACTTTTTTAAAAAGCTAAGTCCCCGCCAATACTGGCTAGAATGTAATTTTGCCAGTCGTTATTTTGCATTGGCTTGTGTTTATTTTCGATTCAAGAGAATTGCTCGCTTAAACAAAACTTTCGCCGGTTGAGCAAAGTCGAAACCTAGAAAGTTCGGCGCAAATCTTTTCTTGGTTTCGACTGCGCTCAACCAGCGAAAAGGTTAATCCGTTGAAGATGAAAAAAGATTAACCCTGCGAAAAGATTGAAATAATGAGCCCTTGGAAATCTCCTGGATTTACGCCTTCGGATAATGACGATAAAAAAATCAGTCAGAGAATTTTACTGCTTAACAAACTCCATTACCACCTGACCGATCCCTGCCACGTCTCCTTCGGAGAATTTTATCTTGCCGATTGTTACATCATGGTCGGTGCGGATAATATTCTCCATTTTCATCGCTTCGATAATCACGAGCTCTTGACCAGCTTTCACTTCGTCGCCTTCTTGCACTTTGAAACGAATAATTTTTCCAGTAATCGGCGAGGTGAGATTAACCGGCTTAGCATTCTTTTCGAACTTCGGCATAAATTTTGAAAGTTCGGCGATACGCGGTGAGCAAACAGTAACAAAAGCATCGAGCCCGGAATATTGAAGAAGGTAGCTACCCGTGTTGTTATTTTCGCGAATCTTCACACCAACATTGCGCTCGTTAACAATTCCAAGGAAAAGTTTGTCACCATTAGTCCAAGAATTTTTCACCAGAATTTCTTTACGATCGCATTCAAGACGGATGAATCCATCACCTTTTTCGAGCAAATTAACGAGGAAAGATTCTTCGTCGATTGTCACTACCCAGCGCTCAGAAACTTGCTTCTCGCGATTGCGCAGCTGACCGCTCATGTGGCCGTTTCTTTCGTAATTTTTTAAGAAAATTTGCATCGCGGTAGCGATCAAAACTTCTTCAGATTGTGAATCTAATTCGCTGCCTGAAAAGCCGGCTGGAAATTCTTCCTTAATGAATGAGGTAGAAATATTGCCACTAACAAACCGTTCATTTTTCATGATGGTTTCAAGGAAGCTGATATTGTGCGATACGCCGCCAATCGCGAAGCCGCCAAGTGCGTGACGCATGTGCTCAATCGCTTCATTACGATCTTTACCATAGGAGCAAAGTTTGGCGATCATCGCATCGTAAAACATACTGACTTCGCCGCCTTCGTAAACTCCGGTATCGACGCGAACATTTTCACTTTCTTCCGGTTCGATGTAGAGATTGATGCGACCAGATGAAGGCAGAAAACCACGCGCTGGATCTTCAGCATAAATGCGGGATTCCATTGCCCAGCCCTTGAGCTTCACATCTTCTTGCTTGAAGGGAAGTTTTTTGCCAAGAGCGATTGTGATCATTAATTCAACGATGTCGTAACCAGTAATGAGCTCAGTAACCGGATGCTCAACTTGCAAACGAGTATTCATTTCCAAGAAGTAAAAATTCTTATTCTTGTCCATGATATATTCGATCGTTCCGGCAGAATAATATTTTACTTTCTCGGCAAGGGCCTTCGATTGCGCGTACATTTTTTGACGCGTCACTTCATCAACGAAAGAGCTTGGCGCTTCTTCAATTACTTTCTGATTATTGCGTTGAATCGAGCATTCGCGCTCGCCCAAACAAATTGTGTTACCAAACTTATCGGCAATGATTTGAATTTCGATATGACGTGGATTTTCGATAAATTTTTCGATGAAGAGGCGATCATCCGAAAAAGAATTTCGCGCTTCATTCGAAGCGGAAAGAAATGCCTCAGCAACTTCTTCTTTTGTCCAAACAATTCTCATCCCCTTTCCGCCGCCGCCAGCAGAGGCCTTAACCATTACTGGGTAACCAATCTTCTCGGCGATTTCCAATGCTTCTGCTGCATCTTTAATAATTCCCATGTGACCAGGAACGGTGCTAACATTGGCTTCGAGCGCCAATTTCTTTGATTCGATTTTGTCGCCCATTTTCTCAACTGAATGGACTGAAGGGCCAACAAAAATCACTCCAGCCTTTTCTAGCGCTTCGGCAAAATTACGATTTTCAGAAAGAAATCCGTAGCCAGGGTGAACCATCGTCGCGCCAGTTTTTTTAACCGCAGCGAGAATTTTTGGGATGTTCAAATAACTTTGTGAAGATGGCGAATGCCCAATATTCACGGCCTCGTCAGCCATTTGCACGAAGAGAGAATTGGTGTCTGCATCCGAATAAACCGCAACAGTTTTGATGCCTAATTTGCGACAAGATTTAATGATGCGGCAGGCGATTTCGCCACGATTAGCAATTAGTAATTTGTGCATTTTGAATAAATTAATTGGGGATGAATTTAGGTTTTAGATTTTAGATTTTAGATTTGTAGCTCACAAATTTGCTGGATTCCCGCCTGCAAGATAATGAAGGTGTTGAGCACGTATCTTAATAATTCATTACCGCACAGGTGAAAATCCAGAAAAAGCTAATCAACTGATTAAAATGAATTTATCTGCTTTTTACAGGCTAATGAGATTACACCAGCCCACGGGTATCTGGCTGCTTTTTTTGCCCTGCCTTTTTGGAATTCTTTTAGCAAAAAAATTTTCATTTTTTTACGAAACAAAACCCTACTGGGAGATTTGCTGGATTATTTTTTTATTTTTTATCGGATCGGTGGTGATGCGCTCTGCTGGATGCGTGATTAATGATTTACTTGATCAAAAATTTGACGAGCTGGTTACGCGAACAAAAATTCGTCCACTCGCTGCGCGAGAAATTTCTCGCACTTCGGCAATTATTTTATTGGGATTTTTGCTACTAATCGGCCTGTTAATTTTGCTGCAATTTAATTTGCCAACAATCTTAAGCGGCTTCGTTGCGCTTGGCTTAGTTGCGCTTTATCCGCTAATGAAACGTATCACTTACTACCCACAAATTTTCCTCGGACTAACTTTCAATTTTGGCATTTTAATGAGCAGCTTGGCGATGATCAAAACCATCAATCTCTGCACTCTTCTTCTTTATTTCTCGGCGATTATTTGGACGGTAATCTATGACACAATTTACGCTTTCCAAGACATTGAAGACGACCTGCGTTTCGGCGTAAAATCGACGGCGATTAAATTCCAAAAGCAGCCGAAAGAAATTCTAAATTTACTTTGCCTGGCAATGCTTTTTGGCCTTATTTTATGCGGCTTGACCGCTGGTTTTAAATTTGGATATTTTCTTGTAATTTTACTTTCTTGCTCGGCACTAATCGCCCAAATCAAAAAATGTAATTTTAAGCAAAATTCTCTAGAAATTTTTAAAGCGAATATCTGGATCGGAATCGGAATCGCTTTTGCAATTTTAATCGGGTAATTCTTCTTGGATTTTCTCTTTAACAGAAATGACAAGATTGGTAGTCTTTGCAGCATTGTCGTTCATACGACTCGATTCAGGAAACGTAAAGCAAAATGAAAATTGGAATTCTGGGCGGCAGTTTTAATCCGCCTCATCTTGGACATTTACACATCAGCGAATTGGCCTTGCGGCGTTTGAAGCTCGATCAAATTTGGTGGGTTGTCACCAAAAGAAATCCGCTGAAAAATGCAAAAGATTATGAAGCGCATGCGGTTCGAATACAGAGATGTCAGGCTCTCATTGTCGCCCATCCAAAAATTAAAATTTTGCAAAGTAGCGAAATTTATACCGAGAAATTAATCACCCGGCTGATGGCAAAACATAAAAACCATCGCTTCACTTTTGTCTTCGGCGCTGACGTTTTAGAGAAATTTCATCTCTGGAAAAATTTTAAAAAAATAATTTCTGGAATTGATTTGGCGATTTTTTCGCGCGGTGATTTTTTGCTGAAAATGCAAAAATTTCCGGCGTGGAAATTTGTTAAAACCGCGAATCGTTATTCAATTTTTTTTACTAAGAATAATCACCTTTCTTCGACTGAATTACGAGCCTCATCTTTGCTTTTGCAAGAATGAAAAGTTGAGAAATGAGACAAAATAATAACAAATGAATTATATCGTCGATACCCATTGTCACCTTGATTTGATTGAAGCGAAAAGCCTTCTCCTCGAAGAAATAGTTAAGAACTGTTTAGAAAATAACGTGCGAATTTTGCAGACAATTTGCACACGAATTACTGAAATTGATAAGATCCTTTCTTACACCAAAAAACATGATTTTATTTACGCGTCTGTTGGCATTCATCCGTGCAATGTGGCGGATGAGCCGCGGATAAAAGCAGAAGAAATTGTCGCGCTTTGCAATGCTAATCCAAAGATTATTGGCATTGGCGAGACTGGACTAGATTACTACCATGACAAGAGTGCGATTCCACTTCAAAAGACTTCATTTCTCGAGCATATTCAGGCTTCGCGCGAAACGAATTTGCCATTGATTATTCACTCGCGCGATTGTGATTCTGACATGATTTCTATTTTAAAATCCGAACAAAAATCACAAAAATTTCCAGCGCTGTTACATTGTTTTTCGAGCACCGAAGAATTGGCGAGAGCAGCTCTAGATCTAGGTATTTACATCTCAATTTCTGGAATCGTCACTTTCAAAAATGCCGCACAGCTACAAGAAATTGTAAAATTCGTTCCGCTTGAGTTTCTGCTAGTTGAAACGGATTCGCCTTATCTCGCGCCAACACCATTTCGCGGCCAAACTAATCAACCAGCCTTCACTAAATTTGTTGTCGAAAAAATTGCAGAATTAAAGGGTGTAAGTTTTGAAGAGTTGGCCCAGAAAACTACGGAGAATTTTTTTAGAATCTTCAAATCTGTAAAAAAAATTTAGTCGCCTTGGAGTCTTGACCTCTCTAGTCATAATAAGATTATTGTTGAGATATATTCTAACTTAAAGCGCCGCCTTCACAAAAGCAGAGATCTAGGAAAAGTTAATCCAATTTTAGGCGCTCAATCAAATCACGAATCTGGGCGATCTCGCTGAATTTAATCATTATTTTTCCACTTTGTCTGAAGGCGTTGTAGGAAATTTTTACTTCAGAGCCGACTAGGTTAGTAAGTTCATTTTCAAGCAGAGTGACTTGGCCGCTGTTAATAAAACGGATCTTAGACTCTGTTCGCACAAGAAGCGGCGTATTCTTGTTAATTTTTTCAATTTTTTCATCACGAACTAGATTCTCAATGTCGCGAACATTTAGCGATTCATCTAAAATTCTTTTCGCTAATTCTTGCGGATTATTTGAGTTAATTAATGCGCGCGCGTGACCCATTGAAATTTGTTTTTGGCTCAAAAGATTTTGTACTTCTTTCGGCAAATTACGCAGGCGCAAAATGTTGTTAACGTGACTGCGACTCTTACCAATTTTTTGCGCAATCTGTTCGTGGGTGTAAGCAAATTCATTCATTAATCTTTGATAGCCGTCTGCCTCTTCAAGCAAAGAAAGATCTTCGCGCTGAATGTTTTCGATAAGTGCCAACTCAAGGGCTTCGTGATTGTTAATTTTTTTAATGACGGCTGGAATTTCTTTTAATCCAGCTAGTTTTGCAGCACGAAACCTTCTTTCCCCAGCGATGATTTCATAGTCACCTTCGTCTCCCGATGTGCGTAAAATAATTGGCTGAAGCACGCCATTTAATTTGATTGAATCTGCTAATTCTTGCAGCTCTTCTGGATTAAAAAATTGACGCGGCTGGTAAATTCCAGCGGTAATTTTTTCGAGCTCAACCATTCGCACAAAACCGTGACTGCGGTCAATTGCCTCTGATTGTTGAAGCTTACTCTCGCCTAGTAGCGCAGATAATCCGCGACCTAATCTTTTTTCTTGAATTTCTTGCATTTTTCTCCTGGTAATTTTCTCTATTCTCGCGATGACTCTTCGCCTTTTTCGGCCTCGAGTGAAGCAGGAAGGAATTTAATAGCTTTTGCTTCTTTTAAACCGGAAGGCAACTTTTCGCTATTTTTACCATCTAAAATTTGGGGCTTAATGTCACCATATTTTAATTTTTCTGAACCATCTGTGCTAATGGTCAAACATTTGATTCCGGCAAGGAAGCCGCTCTTTGTCGCTTCTTTCGTGGTTAATTCGATTGGCGGCACATAAACATCAAAGCGAAGTTTGTGCATTTTATCGATGAATGAAGGCGGGGTTTCTGGGCTAGAGACGACAACTGTTCGATCGAAAACTATAAAATTTCCGCAGAGCGCTTGTTGCTCCTGCCAAGAAAGATCGACGATTTTATCTTCACCAAAAACTTGTTTTAATTGCGCCATATTTTCTTTGGAAACCGCTTCAGGATTGATTACAACATATCCACCTGGCAATTCTCCACAAAAAATATCAAGGTGATAAAGCTGCTGAAATCTTCTCTCTTTTGCCTTAATTTCTTCCGAGCTTTTATCTAAAGCCTTGCCAAGACTAAAGTTTCTAATTCGCTCAATTATGCCCTCACTTTCCAAGGGCTGTTGCACCTCAATATTGCGATCCAGAACAACTACTTCGTCACAACCGATCGACTTTCCCCAGTCAATAATTTGCTGACGGAAACGCGAATATTTACGCTGATTCAGCGCAGAGGAAAACATCTCTGCAACTGATTTTGATTGATCCTCAACTTCTCCATCCGAACCAATAACAAAACCTCCCTGGAAATTTCCAGCGTCAGTAAAATAAGAATCGCTTACCGTAGCCAATAATACCTTTTTACCATCGGCATTTTGCGTAAGAATCATGTTGCCACCCTTGGCATCGAAAGGAATATCTTGGGCAGTTTTAAAGCCCGTTGCCTCTATGTCGGCGCTGTGAGAAGCATGTCTATCAGCAATAGTGGGATGTGATTTGTTAGCAGAAAATCCGCTACGTTCTTTTTGCGCCATAGCCTCCACAAGAGGACGACTGGTTTGATGAAAACATCCGTCGTAATAAATCGAGTAATCTCGTGGGAAGGCAACAGAACCTTTAACATTGGCAAAATTTATCTGCCGGTGATGGGCATCGCAATCCTGCTCGCCGTAAACTATTTTTGCAGCATCTTCGACATATGCGCTAATCACCAAAGAATTCATCACATTCTTGCTGTAATGAGATTTGGAGAGAAAATTACTCGAACTCAAAACATCATCGTTACGATGCACTGCACTGGTAAGGTGGGTTTTATTATCTCCGGCGACAGTAGCATTCTCTTCTTCTTGATTTAGAGAAGATCTATGAAGTGTGCCCTTTGCCTTTTTTAGTAAAGTGGAAACCCAGCCATCAAAATCACTTTTTTCATAAGTTTCAGAATAAAATTTCGGGTGAGTCTTGCCCTGCTCATCCCTGATGTAAGTGAATCTTTCTACGACT
>CAIQBQ010000120.1 GCA_903870105.1 uncultured Alphaproteobacteria bacterium
GCGCTCCCTCCAACTGCTGCAAGGCTTGGCGGTGTTGCGATTCAGTTTCGGCAGCAATTAAATCTGGAATTGCTTCAGCTTGAACGAGATCAAGTTTTCCATTCAAAAAAGCACGTTTAGAAAATTCACCCGCTTCGGCTAGGCGACAATTTTTTTGCGCAGAAAGAATTTCGAGAATTTTTTTAAGAATGAAGGAAGAGGCATGAATGCTGATCTCGGCGACATCTTCACCAGTAAAACTTGCAGGTGCAGAAAAAAAAGAAATCAGTGTTTCGTCAATTACTTGTGAATTTTTTGGGTCGAGAATTTTTTGAAATGAAATTTTCTGATGTTGCAGCGCCCCTTTAAATCCGAGGGTTTGTAGACATTCTCTAACTTCCGCTCCAGAAATTCGAATCACCGAAATGCCAGCACGAGACGGAGAGGTGATTGGCGCGAAGATGGTTTGCATTTAATTAATTCGAGAAATTTTCGAGCCATTCCCGCAAAAAAAAGGAAGGGGGCAGAAGGGTTAGTTATTTGCTTCAAGTTTGTTGTCTTGGATTTCGACTTTTTCCGAAATAAAACTTAGAGATTTTTAGGTAAAAAATTGAGAAAAATTGAATTTTGAGCACGGTGCTCAAAATTACCTTTTACCAAGCAAAATCAAGGGTTAGATAAAAATCTTTACGGAAAAAGCGGAGCTAATTCGAGACCCTCTTTTTCGTCAAAGCCAAAAACAATATTCAGATTTTGCACCGCTTGTCCTGACGCGCCTTTGCAGAGATTGTCGATTACCGAAACCAAAACTGCTCTGCCACTAGTTCGACCTTGCTTTGCCGTCATTACGCAGAAATTGGTGCCGACTACATCTTTAATATTCGGTTCGCCTTTAATTAGGCGCACGAAAGGCTCGTCGGCATATTTTGTTTCAAGACAATTTTGAATATCTTGCAGAGAAAATTTTGGATTAATTTTGACGTAAATTGTCGAAATAATTCCCCGGCTAATCGGCAATAAATGCGGTGTAAAATCGATTTCGATTTTATTTTTTGCCGCTTTACCAAGTTCTTGTTCAATCTCGCCAATATGTCTGTGCGTGCCGATGGAATAAGCCTTAACTGACTCGTTAACTTCGCAAAAAAGATTGCCCTGCTTGATTGATCTGCCAGCACCAGAAGTGCCGGATTTGGAATCAATAATAATGTCGTGAGTGGTGATTAAATTATTTTCAAGAAGGGGAATAAGCGGGAGTAAGGCGGAGGTTGGGTAGCAACCTGGGCAGGCAATCAAACTCGCCTTTTTTATTTTATTTCTGTGGATTTCGGAAAGTCCGTAGACTGCTTGGGGCTGTAAGTCTTTAGCGATGTGCTCATGCTCGTACCATTTTTGGTAATCGGCGGGATCTTCTAATCTAAAATCAGCAGAAAGATCGAATATTTTTAAATGCGGATTTTGCGGAATGAGTTTCTTGAAAGTTTCTTGCGAAGTCGTGTGTGGCAAGCATCCGAAGACAGCATCGATTTTACTGAAATCGATTTCTTCAAGTTTTTTTAAATCGGGAAGGTTGTAGTGAGTGAGGTGCGGATAAAGTTGTTCGATCTTTTGTCCGGCATTTGAATTGGCGACTAGTGCGGCAATCTCAACCTTTTTATGATTGAGTAAAATTCTGATGAGCTCAGCTCCGGTGTAGCCCGAAGCACCAATGATGGCGATTTGTAGTTTTTTCATTTTAGTAATTTTGTCGGAAGTCTTTGAGTCGTCATGCCCACTTTCGCAAGAGTGTCGAGGAAGGGTGTGGTTACTTTATTTTCCGATTTTTTCTTCTAAAGCCTTAACTTCCTGCAACATCTTAACATCTGTTTCTATCATTCTTTTAACTAGCTTGCAGGCGTGAATTACAGTCGCGTGATTTTTGCCGCCAAAGGCTGCGCCTATTTTTGGTAGACTAATTTCGGTATGATTTTTGATCAGATACATGGCAACTTGGCGCGGTCTGGCTATTCTTCTTTCGCGTGTTTTTGAAGTCATGGCCTTAACGCTAATGTCGTAAAATTCGCCGACAATTTGCTGAATTACTTCAAGCGTAGTTTTGATTTTTGGCTTGTTGCTGTAGCCAGCAAGAATTTCGCGCGCGGTTTCTAAAGTAATTTCAGTTTCAGCAAAAACCCTTTCGGCGATTAATTTTTTCAATGCTCCTTCGAGATCACGCACAGAGCCAGAAATATTCTCAGCGATGAAGCTCAAAATATTTTCGTCAATTTCTTGATCAAGCATCTTGGTTTTGGCCTGCAAAATAGAGAGGCGATCGGCGTAATCAGGATTTTTAAAATTGACGATCATTCCGCCAGAAATGCGGGATTTTAACTTTTCATCAACATTATCTAAATCAGACGGGCGGCGGTCGCAAACCAAAACAACCTGCTTGTTCGCTTCGACTAAATAATTGAAGCAATTCATGAATTCTTGCTGAGTGCTTTCTTTGCCCGCGATGAATTGCACGTCGTCGACAATCAAAACATCAATCGAGCGCATTTTTTCTTTGAAACCCATCACATCATTACTGCGGATTGATTGCACAAAGTGGTACATGAATTTTTCGGCCGAAAGGTAAACAACTCTTTTTGAGCGGTCGAATTCTTGAATTTTCCAGGCAATTGCTTGTGCAAGGTGAGTCTTGCCCATTCCTACTCCGCCATGAATGAAGAGAGGAATTTTATCATCAAAAAGATTGATCTGAGCATCAATTCCGGCAGCAATTTTGGCCATTGAGACCGCGAGCTTATTGCATTTAGCGCTGACAAAATTGTCAAAATTATAGCGCTTATTTAACTCAGTTCCGAAAGCAAAGACGTTATCGTGTTTGGAAAGATTAAGAACTTTTTCTGAGCTTGATGATGAGGCCGGAGCTTCTGAAATCAAAGTCTGAGCAAGACAAATTATTGTAACTTTTTTAACCTGAGGACGAAGTTTTTGAATGGTTTTGGTAAGGATTTTAGTTTCAACGAACTCGCGAATAATCCAGTCGCGTATGAATTTTGAAGGCGCGGCAAAAACAACTTCGCTATTTAAATCTGAGAAAAGCTCGAGCGACGAAAACCATTTTTTGAAAATTTCTTCGCCAAATTCAGTGCGACAAATTTGAACGAATTCAGAAAAGAAGATGTCCGGAGATGTATTTTTTAGGGCTTGCTGCATTATGCTTGTTTCCAAGGTAAGTTTTCAGCTTTCCAGCCACTCATTTTTCCTCTTTGATATCTTTGATCTAGATCGCCTTCAAAGCCCGAGGTGATATTGAAGCATTTACTGTAGCCAAGTTCTGAAGTGAGGCGTGCCGCAGAATCAGATCTTGCGCCAGTGCGGCAGATGAAGAAGAGTTTTGTTTCTTTGTTTTCTTTGCCGAAAAGGTTTTTGAGCATTTCTTCAAGATCATCTGCAAATGCGGGATTTTCACTCATCAACATGGTTAGTCTCCAAGGATTAAGAACCATGCGTTCGCCGAATTCTTCAGCATTAACTGTGCCGACAAAGTTAAATTCTTCAAAAGTTCTGACATCGACCAAAACTGAATTTTTGTCTTTTTGCAGAATATCAAAGGCGTCGATAGCGCTGATTTGGTTTACTGGCATCTTCTAGAATTTTTGAGAATTTTTGAGAAACTATTTAAGCGAAATATTTAGGTGATCTTGCTTGCAGTAAAGCCATTTATTTTTCTGTGTAAGGAATAAATTTCTTGACAGGCGGCGAGGTTAAAAATGCCTAAAGGTAAGAAATTAAATTTATTCTAAAGCTAGCAATGGTAAGGCTTGATGAGTTATCAAAAAAGCTCAGAGCTAGAAGGGGTAGAGGTTAAAATGGAGCAAGAGTTTTTTTGCGCGATGCGAAAAAAAATAGAAAAATTCCGACCAGAATTAGTGGTAGAGAGAGGAGCTGTCCTAAAGTAATTTTTTCAAAGAAAAATCCTAGTTGATCGTCGGGTTCACGGAAATTTTCGATTAGAATTCTAAAAGAGCCGTAAAGAATTAAAAAAATTCCGCTTAATTTTCCGTGTTGATTGGTGAATCGATTGCGCAGCAAAAATAAAATCATGAAAAGCAAAATTCCTTCGAGGCAAGCTTCGTAGAGTTGGCTTGGGTGGCGCGGCAAGTCTCCGGCATTTGGGAAAATAATGCCGAAATTTGAATTGGTAACACGACCGTAGAGTTCCATATTTACGAAATTAGCTAAGCGGCCGCAAAGTAGTCCAACCGGCGCTGCGACGGCAAGGCAATCGGTCAGTTGTAGGAAATTTATTTTATATTTTTTGGCGTAGAGCCACATTCCAAAAATAGCCCCCAGAAGTCCGCCGTGAAAAGACATTCCGCCTTGCCAGAAAGCAAAAATTTCGAGAGGATGTTGGAAAAAATATTCGGCATTATAGAAAAAAACGTAACCGAAACGACCGCCGAGAATTATTGAAATTATTGCCCAAGTCATCCAATTGTCGTAAGCCTCAGGTGATAAAAATTTATTTTTTTCGTTACATTTTTTTAGCCAAAAAACCGTGAATAAAATTCCGACAATATAAGCAAGTGAGTACCAGCGAATCGCTAGTGGTCCGATGGAGATGGCGATTGGATTGAGCTCAGGAAGGGTAATCGGAAAGATCGAAGGATAAAATGTCATGGTTGATGTTTTGAATGTTGAAAATAGTTTGCTGGCGCTTCTTTCAAAGCCTCCCTCTAATAATTAAAAATAATCCGTGAAACCAATAAAACCGCAGCAGAGCAACTTTTTTAAAATTAATGATCAAATCAAAGCAAAAGAAATCAGGCTAATTGACCAAGATGGTGAGATGATCGGAGTTACTACGGTTGCGGATGGAATCAGAAGAGCAGAGGCGGCGGGATTGGATTTAATCGAAATTTCACCAAACGCCGTTCCTCCAGTTTGTAAGCTTGCCAGCACTGGTAAGATGAAATATGAAATGCAGAAAAAAGCTGCCGATGCCAAAAAAAAACAAAAGATAGTCGAAGTAAAAGAAATCAAAATGACCATTAATATTGGCAAGGGCGATTACGACACCAAGATTCGTCATGCCAAAGAATTCATTGAAGATGGTAATAAAGTTAAAGTTACCATTCGTATGCGTGGCCGCGAAATTACTCACCGTGACCTAGCAGAAAAAATGATGGCCAAACTTGTTGTTGAAGTTGAGCCTTTTGCTAAGCCTGAAGTAAATCCTAGATTGGAAGGGATGCAGATGGTCGCGATTTTAATCAAAAAATAAATCACTTAAAACTAACGCCAAAACTAACTTCTTGTCATCTCCTGCGCAATTTCAGTAACTCAGAGCTTCAAAAACTATTACGCCATCCCCGCTTAGGCGAGGATTGCCGGTAGAAGATCTGAGATAGGTTTGCAAAACTGAGTTACTGAACTTATTCGGCGATGGTAATAGAAACTATTTTAACATGAAAAATCTCATCGCTCGTGCAATTGCAATTGCCGAAAAAAAGAAAGTTAACTCAAAAAATTTTTTGACTTTCGTCGAAGATTTTTATGCCGACAATAAGCTCGGCGATTTTGATGATTACGCGCCGGAAGACTTATTTGAAGCGGCAAAATCTAGTTTTGATTTTTTTTCTACCAAGAAAATCAGTGAGGTAAAAGTCAGAGTTTTTAATCCAAAAAATTCTCAGATTACTTTCGTCGATGTCATTAATGATGACATGCCATTCCTTGTTGATTCAGTGGTGGCATATCTCGACAAGCAGGGCTTAAAAGTTAAAAACATTATTCACCCACTTTATTCGGTTTTGCGCAGTGAAAAGGGCGAGTTGATAAAAATTTCTGCAGAAAAAAATTCGCGTCAGGAATCGGTGATTCAGCTTCATCTCGAAAAAATTCACTCTGAGTCTGAGCTAAAAACTCTGCAGGAAAATATCGAAAAGATTTTAGCGAATCTAAACTTAGTAGTGAAGGATTGGAAGCCAATGATGGCAATGGCTCAAGCAGCACTTGAACAAGTTGGAAATCATCAAGAAGTGAAAGAATTTATTTCTTGGATCATTAACGGAAATTTCATTTTCCTTGGTGCGAAAGAATTCGGAATGAAGCAAATCAGCAAAGAAAAATATTCGCTGGAAGAAAAGGATTCTGGGCTTGGCGTTTTTCGTTCTAAACAAGATGAATTCAGGCCTCTCGTTGTTAATTCTTCGTCGGAAGAAGTTTGTGAATCGATCAAAAATCCTTACGTAATCGAAATTTTAAAATCACGTTATCGTTCGCCTATTCATCGCATTGCCAATGCCGAAAGAATTCGTGTTCAGAAAATTTCTGATAAGGGTGACAATAAAGGTCAGGTAATTGGCGAATACAGGTTTGTCGGCCTCTTTACTTCATCTGCTTACAATTGTGGCGTCGATCAAATTCCGCTTATTCGTAACAAAGCCGCTAAAGTAATTATTGATTCTGGATATGTTGAAGGAAGCCATAACTACAAAGACCTCGTCTCGGTTTTAGAATCTTATCCGCGTGATGAATTATTCCAAATTTCTGCGGCAGATTTACTAAAGAATGCGACGGGAATTGTCGCGATTTGCGGACGTTCACAGGTCAAATTTTTTGCACGTAAAGATAAATTTAATCGCTTCGTTAGCTGTTTAATTTTTACGCCGCGCGATCGTAGCAATTCTGAATTGCGCGAGAAGATCAAAGAATATTTGGCAGAAGTTTACAAAGGCGAAGTAACCGATTCTTTTGTTCAAATTACTGATTCGAATTTGAGCAGACTTCACCTCATCATTCGTACCGAAAATAAAATTCCGAAAATCGACGAAGATAAAATCGAAGCTGAAATTGTGCGCATGACACGCAATTGGGTTGATGATCTTGCTTGCGAAATCAAAGCAAAATTCGGCGAAGAAAAACATGTACAACTTTTTGCCAAATATCAAAAAGCTTTCTCAATCAGCTATTCGAATCGTTTTAATGCCAATCGTGCAGCGATAGATATTTCGCGCATCGAAGGCTGTTTAGAAAAAAATACTGCGCTTTTTGACCTCTATAAATCATCAGATGCTTTGTTGGAAAATGTCACTGAGCTAAAAATTTATTCTCCAGAAAATGAAATCATTCTCTCAAAAATCATGCCGGTTCTTGAGAGTTTTGGATTTAATGTAATTCAAGAACACACTTACACCGTAAGTTTTGGTGAGTCAGAGAAGAAGAAAGTTTGGATACATTATTTTCACCTCAATCTCAGCAATAAATCCGACATAAATTTCTCCGAGATCATCAAAACAAACTTCGAAGAAACGGCTTCTTTGATCTGGCAAGGCGTAACCCAAACTGGTTTTTTGAATCGCTTAATAATAGCCGCTGATCTAGACTGGAAGCGCGTTTACATGCTGCGTTCTTACTATAAATATCTCTACCAAATAGGTTTCCGTTACCAACATAAATATATAGCCGATGTTCTGGTTAGATATAGCGACATTACCAAAATGTTGCTCAATCTTTTTGAAACTAAATTCAATCCGGCGCTAAAAATTTCTGCTGCTGATCGAGCAAAACAAATCGCAGTAATTTCTGCGCAAATCAAAGAAGCGCTGAATCAAGTCAAAGATGTTACTGACGATTCTGTGATCAAAAAATTCTTCGGAATAATCACGGCAACTCTTCGCACTAATTATTATCAAACCTCACCAGAGGGCGGTTTTAAAGGCTACATGTCATTTAAGTTTGATTGTAAACAAGTGCCAGGATTGCCACTGCCACTTCCTCACGCTGAAATTTTTGTTTGCTCTACGCGAGTTGAAGGAATTCATTTGCGCGGCGGAAAAGTTGCGCGCGGCGGTCTTCGTTGGTCTGATCGCCAAGAGGATTTTCGTACCGAAGTTCTTGGTTTGATGAAAGCGCAAATGACTAAAAATGCAGTCATTGTTCCCGTTGGTTCGAAAGGCGGATTTGTGTTAAAAAATAATTTATCCGGCTTTACTCGCGACCAAATTCAGCAAGAAGGAATTGATTGCTACAAGATCTTCCTGCGTGGCTTGCTTGACATTACGGATAATGTTGTGAACGGCAAAATTGAACATCCGCATAATGTCGTGCGTCATGATGAATCCGATCCTTATCTTGTTGTTGCTGCCGATAAAGGCACCGCAACTTTTTCCGACATCGCCAACGGAATTTCCGCCGAATATGGCTTCTGGCTTGGTGATGCTTTTGCTTCGGGCGGCTCGGTTGGTTATGATCACAAAAAAATGGGAATCACCGCTAAAGGTGCGTGGATTTCAGTAATGCGTCACTTTCGTGAAAATAGTCTCGACACTCAATCACAAGATTTCACTTGTGTTGGTATTGGCGATCTAGCTGGCGATGTTTTTGGTAACGGAATGTTGCTTTCAAAACACATCAAACTTATCGCCGCCTTTAACCATTTGCATATTTTTTTAGATCCAGAACCTGATGCGGCAAAATCCTTTGCAGAGCGCCAGCGCATGTTTAATTTGCCGCGCTCAAACTGGACAGATTATAATCAATCCTTGATTTCAAAGGGTGGCGGAGTTTTTGAACGCAGTGCTAAATCAATAAAAATTTCTCCAGAAGTAAAAGATGTTTTGGGAATTGAGGAAGATGATCTTGCGCCAAATGACTTAATCCGTGCCATTTTAAAGGCACAGGTTCATTTGCTTTGGAATGGTGGAATTGGCACTTACGTTAAAGCCGTGGATGAATCGCATCAAGATGTTGGTGATCGTGCAAATGACGCTCTTCGTATCAACGGTAACGAGTTGCGCTGCAAAGTAATAGGCGAGGGTGGAAATCTTGGCTTTACCCAAAAAGGTCGCATCGAATTCGCGCTAAGTGGCGGTCGCATCAATACTGACGCGATGGATAATTCAGCTGGTGTCGACTGCTCGGATCACGAGGTGAATATTAAAATTGCTTTGATCACAGCAATGCGCGCAAAAAAATTAACGATCGAAGAAAGAAATAAGTTTCTCGAAAAGATGACTGATGAAGTTGGCGAACTCGTGCTTTCCGACAATCGTTTGCAAACTCAGGCGATTTCAATCGTTAGTTTTCAAGGTAAATCAATGCTTGGGGAGCAATCGCAATTCTTAGATCGTCTTGAAAAAACTGGTTTTCTTAATCGCGAAATTGAGTTTTTACCCACACGCAAAGAGATCGATAAAAGGCAGAATGATCAAGTGAGCATGACTCGCCCCGAGCTTTGTGTGATGATGGCTTACGCTAAGATGGATATTTACAATCAGATCCTCGCTTCAGATTTGGTGAAAGATAAATATTTCGAGAGTGAACTGCTTTCTTACTTCCCAAAAATCATGCAGGAGAAGTTCGCGGAAGAAATTATTAATCACCAATTGCGTCGCGAAATCATCGCAACGCAAATCACCAATTTTGTGGTCAATCGCGTTGGCATTACATTCATTAGCCAACTCGCTCAAGACACTGGTTTTAGCGTTGTTGATGTAGTGAAAAATTTTATCATTGCCTGCGATTCATTCCGCATTCGTGAAGTGTGGGAAGAGGTTGAAAAGCTTGATGGCAAAATTGCTGGGCACATTCAGACGCAGATGTTTTTGAGTGCAAATAAATTGCTCGATCGTTCAATTCAGTGGTTGTTGCGTAATCAGGCGAAGGGTGATGTTACTAAGTTTGTCGCTCGTTTTAGAAAAATTGCTGACGAACTTTATTCGGCTCTTCCTGAAGTTCTTGCTCAAGCATCAAAAGAATCTTTCGAGCGCAAGATTGAGCGTTATCGTTTAAACAATGTTGATGGAAAATTAGCGGCACGAGTTGCGGCAATGGATCCTGTGGCTTCAGCCTTCGATATTGCTGAAATTTCTGCTTCTTCAAATTTTGATCTCAAAACAATCGCAAAAATTTATTTCGTTGTTGGCACCAGATTTTCTTTGAAATGGCTACGTAGTAGAATCAGCAATCTAACCGTCACTAGCCACTGGCAGCGCTTAGCGCACAAGACTATTCTGGAAGATATTTATTCTTACCAAATGCGCATCGCCAAGCAGATTGTTGAATTTAGCTGCGAAGAGAAAAAACTTTGCGAAGTGAATTCAGTTGAGAATTGGATAAAGACAGTAGATTTTCTCGTTGAACGCTTTGATGGTTTTATCTCTGATCTAAAAACCCAAACAAATCCTGATTTGTCGGTGTTTGTAGTGTCTTTAAATCGTTTAAAACCTTTAGTTATTTGACCTAGTCATTCCTGCTCAGGCAGTGATCTAAAGTTTTTACATGTGCGGTCGTGGCGGAATTGGTATACGCGCAACGTTGAGGTCGTTGTGGGGTAAAACCCGTGGAAGTTCAAATCTTCTCGACCGCACCATTAGAAAATAAGTTTCAAGATAGCTTAAGTGGCAATTGCTTAATCTTTGTTAAGAAAGTTTTGTAAAAACTTTCTTGCCAGATTCTTGGCGCAATCATTTGGCTAACTTGCGTGGCCCTGTCTTAATCAATTCTTCTCCTACGAAAATCATTGTTGATAAAATTGAGTTTAATTTTGAATGGGCCTTTTCAAGGCGCGGTTGACATTGATTTAGATGAGCGGGTAGACAGCCAGCATTCAAAATTAATGAACTAAATCATGTCTCATATTTTTCATCCTTCGATTCTTCGCGCCTACGATATTCGCGGCATTTATGACCAAACACTTTTTGATAAGGACGCATTTTTTGTTGGTAAATCTTTCGGCAGTTTTTTAGCAAAAAGTGAACAGCAAAAAGTTGTTGTTGCTTGCGACGGGCGCTTGAGCTCACCGGCTTTGAAGGCTCAGTTGATCAAAGGTTTAATTGAATCTGGAATGCATGTGATTGATGTTGGCATGGGGCCAACTCCGATGCTTTATTTTGCGGTGCATCATCTTTTTTGCGATGCGGGAATTATGGTTACTGGCTCACACAATCCGGGACATCACAATGGTTTTAAAATGATGCTCTTAGAGCGTCCATTTTTTGGTGATGACATTCTTGGTTTGGCAAAAATTACTGAGGCCGGAAAATTTTCTGAAAGTGATGAGGGCAGGATTGAGAAGCGCGATATTCAGGATGATTACGTCAATAGAGTTTTAGAAGACTGTTCGCTAGCTACAAGCGAGAGTCATTTGCTTGATGAGATCGATCAATTCATGCCGCGTAAAAAATTAAAAATTGCTTGGGACGCTGGTAACGGAGCGGCAGGTGAAGTTATGAAGCAAATCAGTAAAAGAATTTCTGCTGAACATTTTTTATTGTTTGAAGAGATTGACGGCACCTTCCCGAATCATCATCCAGACCCTACAGTTCCAAGCAATCTACAAGATTTAATCAAAACAGTTCGTGAAGAATCTTGTGATCTCGGCATCGCTTTTGATGGCGACGGAGACCGCATCGGCGTGGTTGATGACGAAGGTGAAATTCTTTGGGGCGACCAACTTTTAGTTTTTTTCGCGCGCGAAATTTTGGCTGAGAAGCCAGGTGCAACAATCATCGCTGATGTCAAAGCGAGCAATGTTTTGTTTGATGAAGTTAAAAAAGCTGGCGGCGTTCCATTGATGTGGAAAACAGGTCATTCTCTAATCAAAGCAAAAATGAAAGAAACCAAGGCGCCACTTGCGGGTGAGATGTCTGGTCATATTTTCTTCGCTGATAAATATTATGGTTTTGACGATGCGCTCTACGCGGCTATTCGAATTATTAATATTGTCGAGCAATCTGAAGTAAGTCTTTCAACCTTACGCAAAGCTCTGCCACAAACATTCTCAACTCCGGAAATCAGAATTGAATGTTCTGATGAAAAGAAGTTTCAAATCATCGAAGAGTTGAAAAAAAATCTGCAAAAAAGCGGAGTGATTTTTAATGATGTCGACGGAATTAGAGCGATTGAAAAAAATGGCTGGTGGTTGATTAGGGCATCTAACACCCAGTCAGTGCTAGTTTCGCGCGCTGAAGCTGATTCTCAAAAAGGTTTGGAAGAGCTAAAAAATAGTCTAAAAAAACAGTTGGAATCTTGTCAGGTAACACTCCCCCCAGAATTAAAATAATCGGCCTAACTGGCGGTATTGCTTCGGGCAAAAATTTCGTTTCCGAAGTTTTTGCCAAGAATGGCGCGGTTATTTTTGATGCAGATAAAGAAGTTCATCGCTTGCTTGAGCTAGATCAATCAACGATCGACGCAGTTAAAAAAAATTTTCCGGAAAGTTTTATTGAGAAAAAAATCGATAGAAAAATTTTAGGAAAAATAGTTTTTGCCGATAAAGAAAAATTAAAAATTCTTGAGAAGATTTTGCATCCAGAGGTGAGGTCAAGCTGCCAAAAATTTTTGAAAAAAGCGAGTGAAGAAAAAAAAGAAATCGCAGTTTTAAATATTCCTCTGCTTCTTGAAACTGGGCATTACAGATGTGACTACGTCATTGCTATTAGCGCTCCCATCGCCATTCGTAAAAAACGTTTTCTTGCGCGTTTAGAAAGTGCAAATGTCAAAATTTTTAATCAAATCTGCGCAAAGCAAATCTCTGATGCAGAGAGGGAAAAGAAGGCGGATTTTGTGATTAACAGCGGTGGATCGAAGGGTGATGTTGCGAGACGAGTGAAGAGCATTATTTCTGACTTGCGTAAGCCGCGTAAGGTTTGGAAGTAAAGCTTCTGCTGTTTGAGCGAAGTCAAAACCAAGTAGTGCAACAAGATTTTTTTGATCTCAAATTTCTGAGCAGAAAATAAACCAATCAAAGTTTTTATGATGAGCGATCAGCGCATAATCGCCGAATAAAATCCTACTATTCATCAGTAAGATTTTTGTGAAAATTGCGTCAAGTTACAACGGCAAGTAAGCGGCGATGATTTAAAAAGCGTGAGACCTATTAGTAAATCGGGAATGCTTTACAGAGAGTTGCAACTTCAGCTTTCACTTTTTCTTCCAGGGTCTTGTTGCCATCTTCTCCATTTTTCACGAAGCCTTCAAGCACGTCGCAAATCATGTTTCCGATGCGGTCAAATTCTTTTTCTTTGAAGCCGCGAGTGGTTCCGGCTGCAGTTCCAAAACGTAAACCAGAAGTTACGAAAGGTGAGCGCGGATCATTAGGAATCGCATTTTTATTACAGGTTAAACCTGCTCGTTCCAAAACTTTTTCAGCTTCTTTTCCGGTGAGAGTTTCAAGCGGCGTGAGATCAACAACCATTAAATGGCAATCAGTTCCGCCGGTAGTAATTTTTAATCCACGTTTAACCAAAACCGCGGATAAAACTTCTGCATTGATGACAACTTGTTTTGCATAAATTTTAAATTCTGGACGAAGTGCTTCCCCGAAGGCAACGGCTTTAGCAGCGATCACATGCATCAAAGGCCCACCCTGCAAACCAGGAAAAACGGCAGAATTAATTTTCTTTGCCAGCTCTTCGTTATTCGTCAAAATTACGCCACCACGAGGGCCGCGCAAAGTTTTGTGAGTTGTTGAAGTTACGATGTCAGCAATGCCGACTGGAGATGGATAAATTCCGGCAGCAACTAAGCCAGCAACATGCGCCATGTCGACCATCAAAAGCGCACCAACTTCATCAGCAATTTTTTTGAAGCGTGCCCAGTCAACGATGCGCGGATAAGAAGAAATTCCGGCGATGATTAATTTTGGTTTGTGTTCGAAGGCGAGAGCTTCGGCTTGATCGTAATCGATGAGGCCGTCATCCAAACGAATTCCATACTGAATTGGTTTTAGCCACATCCCAGAAATTGTGCGTTGTGCGCCGTGAGTTAAGTGTCCTCCTGCTGCTAGAGACATGCCAAGAATAGTGTCGCCTGGTTGAAGCAGTGCTAAGTAAACTGCAAGATTTGCGCTTGCTCCAGAGTGAGGTTGCACATTTGCAAATTTTGCGCCGAACAGTTGGCACAAGCGATCAATCGCTGCTTGCTCAACTTCATCCGAAAATTCACAGCCGCCATAGTAACGCTTAGCTGGATAGCCTTCTGCATATTTATTTGTGAAGACAGAACCTTGCGCCTCTAAAACCGCGCGGCTCACAATATTTTCGGAAGCGATTAATTCGATTTGATATTTTTGGCGATCAGTTTCCTTTTCGATTGATGAAAAAATTTCCTTGTCGGAATCGCCCAAAGATGAATTGAAGGATGAAGTAGAAGATGTCATGTTTCGAATTGTTTAATTAGTGCCCCGATATCGCTTTTGCTTTGCCTTGCTACACGCTTGGCTTCAATGATGGCGCGGATTTTTTGATAAGTGTTGTTAAGATCGTCATTCACTAAAATGAAGTCATATTCTTCGTAGTGACTGATTTCGGCACGCGCTTCTTTCATGCGATTTTGAACGACTTCCTCCTTGTCTTGCGCGCGGGCACGAAGGCGTCTTTCGAGTTCTTGCATTGAGGGCGGAACAATGAAAATCGAGACAACAGAATCAACATCAAATTTTTCTTTAATTTGCCTCGCGCCTTGCCAGTCAATGTCAAAAAGCACACAGTTTCCATTTCGCAACTCGTCATCAACCATCTTTTTTGGTGTGCCATATTTGTTACTAAATACTTCGGCACTTTCGATGAATTCAGAATTTTTTTGCATGCGCTCAAACTCATTCTGATCAACAAAAAAATAATGTTGGCCGTGAATTTCTTGAGGTCTTTGCGAACGAGTTGTCGCAGAAATTGAAAGGCGAATTAGTTGATCATTCTGAATAATCATTCTCGAAAGCGTTGATTTACCAGCCCCAGATGGAGAAGAAAGAATGATTAAAAATGGATTGTGATTGATGAACATTTACGTCGATTTCCAAATTGTTTTTCCGCCGGAAACATCTTCAAGGCTAACGCCTTTTTCAAGTAAAGATTTTCTGATTCTGTCGGCTTCGGCGAAATTTTTTTCTTGCTTGGCGATTAGGCGAAGAGCGATTTGTTCATTGATAAAAGATTCATCAACGGAAAGATTTTTTACTTTGCGAGATAAAAAGTTTGGGTCGTAGAGACCAAGAAAATCAAGGGTTGCAGCGAGCTCTGCTTTCTCACCTTTCTTCGACATTTGATGTAACTCAGCGATTACTTTTGACATGTTTAAGTCTTCGGCAAGGTGAGTTAAGATAATTGATGGAACGTCATTAGACAGGTTCGGATTAAAATCAGACGCGATGGTTTCGTGAAATTTTTCTAATGAATATTTTGCGTCATCAAGTGCTTTTTGTGTGAAGTCTAGAGGTTTGCGGTAGTGCGAAGAAAGAAGAAGGTAACGAATCGTGACACCCGAGATACCTTGATCTAAAAGTTCGCGCACGGTGATGAAATTTTTTAGCGACTTACTCATCTTCTCGCCATTTACGGTGAGAAATCCGTTGTGAACCCAGAATCTAGCGTAATGCGATCCGGGAGTTGCGCAGCGGCTTTGTGCAATTTCATTTTCGTGATGAGGAAATTGTAAATCTGCCCCGCCGCCGTGAATGTCGAAATCTGTGCCCAAATATTTTGAACTCATCGCCGAGCATTCAATGTGCCAGCCTGGGCGACCTCCGTTGTTCTTATCTCCCCATGGGCTTTGAAAAACGCTCGAAATATCATCTTCATCGTCAGCTGGTTTCCACAAAACAAAATCGAGGGGATCATTTTTGTAATCAGCAACTTCGATTCGCGAACCGGCGATCATCTCGTCGAGTTGGCGATTAGCAAGTTTGCCATAGTCAGCGTAAGAGCTAACATTGAACAAAACATGGCCTTTATTTACGTAGGCATTTCCATTGGCGATCAACTTTTCAATCATCACAATTATTTCCGCAATGTTCTCAGTCGCACGTGGCTCATGAGTAGGGCGCAAGACATTTAGCGCGCCGATGTCGGCGTAGAAAAAATTGGTGATTGTTTGGGTTAATTCTTGGATGGAAATCTTCTGCTCTTTCGCTGCTTTGTTAATCTTGTCATCAACGTCGGTAATGTTGCGCACATAAGTTACTTTTGGAAAAACAACGCGGGCGAAACGAAAAAGTAGATCGTAAATTACCGCTGAGCGCGCATTGCCAATGTGTGGGCGATCATAAACCGTTGGGCCACAGACATACATCTTCAAGTGGCCAGGCTCCAAAGTTGTGATTGGTTCTTCTTTATGAGTGAGGGTGTTGAATAGATGAATCTGCATGAGTTTGTTTAAAGTTTTTTCTGGATCCTTACGAAAATTGGGATCCAGGCCAACTCATCGTTTGTTAAGATTACCGAATATCAACCAAGTGACCAGCAATCGCAGCGGCTGCAGCCATTGCTGGGCTCATTAGGTGAGTTCTGCCCCCGCGGCCTTGACGGCCTTCAAAGTTACGATTGGAGGTTGAGGCACAACGTTCGCCAAATTCTAGTTTGTCAGCATTCATGGCGAGGCACATTGAGCATCCTGGTTCGCGCCATTCAAAACCTGCTGCGGTGAAGATTTTGTGCAGTCCTTCATTTTCGGCCTGTTCTTTCACCAAACCAGATCCTGGAACAACCATCGCCAGTTTTATATTTTTTGCGATGTGCTTTCCTTCCAATATTTTAGCGGCTTCGCGGAAATCTTCGATTCTGCCATTTGTGCAAGAACCAATAAAAACCTTGTCGATTACTATTTCAGTGAGAGGCATTCCGGCCTTTAATCCCATGTATTCAAGCGATCTTGCAACCGCAGCTCTTTTTCCTTCATCTGCAAAATCTTCTGGCGCTGGAACTTTTGCCGTAATCGGCAGCGCATCTTCCGGACTAGTTCCCCAAGTAACTTGTGGTGCGATTTCTTCGGCCTTCAGATGAACTTCGCGATCATATTTTGCACCTTCGTCTGAACGTAAAGATTCCCAATATTTTACCGCCGCAGCGAAATCTTTTGGAGCTAATGGGCGGCCTTTGAGATACTCGTAAGTTTTTTCATCGGGGGCGATCAAGCCAGCTCTGGCGCCAGCTTCAATCGACATGTTGCAAACTGTCATTCTTCCTTCCATTGAAAGTTCACGAATTGCGCTGCCAGCATATTCAATGACTGAGCCAGTTGCACCCGCAGTGCCGATTTTTCCGATGACAGCGAGCGTGATATCTTTCGCAGTTACACCTTTGCCAAGCTTGCCTTCAACTTTCACCAAAAGATTTTTCGCACGTCTTTGGATTAGAGTTTGCGTTGCCAAAACATGTTCAACTTCTGAAGTGCCAATTCCGAAAGCCAAAGCGCCGAAAGCGCCGTGAGTTGAAGTGTGAGAATCGCCACAAACAATTACCATTCCTGGTTGTGTAAGACCTTGTTCTGGACCAACAATATGAACGATTCCCTGTTTTTTATCGTCGAGATCGAAATATTTTATGCCAAATTCACGACAGTTTTTTTCGAGAGTTTCAACTTGAATGCGAGAGGTAGCGTCTTTGATGCCGCGCGTTCCTTGGCCACGATCAGCAGTTGTTGTTGGCACATTGTGATCAGCAACGGCAAGGTGTTTTTCGGGATGGCGAGCTGTGCGATTTTTCATGCGCAAGCCCTCAAAAGCTTGCGGTGAAGTTACTTCGTGAATGAGCTGGCGATCTACGTAAATCAAGGATGAAGAGCCATCATCATCAACTAAATGAGAAGCCCAGATTTTGTCGTAAAGTGTTTTTGGCATTGTTACAAAAATGAAGAATAGCGAGGAAAATCAACGCCGCGCACAATTTTTTTTCTGGACAAATTTGCAAGTAGGAAGTTTTTTGCACGGTCTCTTTGTTAATCAATCTGAAAAAATATGTCCAAAGAAGCTCCAACTACATCTCCAGCTCTAGAAGATCCAACTCTAGCCCCAGCTCCAGCTCCAGCCCTAGAAGATTCAGCTCTAGCCCCAGCTCCAGAGAAGACAAAAAGCCTATTAGAAAGGGCATCTGATTTTTTCTCTAGTGCAAAATCTTCAGCCTCTAAAGTAGAAGCTACAGATCTAAA
>CAIQBQ010000121.1 GCA_903870105.1 uncultured Alphaproteobacteria bacterium
ATGGCTTAAAAGTTTTGCTAGAAGAGATTGCGGCGATATTTCGGAGAGCGGAAATTCAGCTTTGCGTGATTCATCAGATTAAGAATAGCCTAAAATACATTGTCGATAAGGATCAGAAGAGATTTATGTTTGACCTCAAGCTTTTGTAAAAGGCTAACAACAAGAATTTGGCAGAATCTGAGTTAGAAAATCTTGAAGCAAAATGGAGTAAAAAATATGCGTTGGTGATTAAATCTTGGAATAAGTAATTGGCATAATCTTTAAGCTTACTTCCGCTATTAAAGTGAGATCAGAAGGATGATTTACACCACAAATATTATTGAAGGATTTCAGAGGCAAGTGAGCAAGGTTAAAAAGGCGAGGGGCTCTTTCGCTAGTCAGACAGATCTGAAAAGCTGATCTTTTTAACCATAAAAAATATCAGCAAGAAGCGGTTAATCCCAGTTTAGAACCAAAGCTTGATTGTAGGGCAGTTAGACATGTTTTTTGCAGGCAGGCTGAAATCGGATTTGCCCCAAAAAGAAATTTAACACAGAGTTTTGAGCGCTACCAAGTAAAGATTTTTTCGCATTGTGCAAAAAAATTGATTCAATTCGTTTCAGTAAAAATCTCGAACCCATTTTTTGTCACGCCAATCGTATGTTCAAATTGTGCGGAAAGTGATTTGTCTCGTGTTGTCACTGTCCAGCCGTCATGCTTGCTTAAGATTGTTTCATGCTTGCCAGCATTGATCATCGGCTCAACAGTAAAAAACATTCCTTCTTCCAGAATTAATCCATTTCCTTTTTTGCCGTAGTGCAAAACGCTCGGCTCGGCGTGAAAAATTTTACCGATTCCGTGACCGCAATAATCGCGCACAACCGAGAAGCCATTTTTCTCAGCGTAAGTTTGAATTGCGTAGCCAATATCTCCTAAACGCGCTCCGGGCTTAACTTGGTCGATACCAAGCATCATGCAATCTCTCGTGACTTGCACTAATCTTTTTGCTTTGATTGAGGGCTCGCCAACAAAATACATTCGGCTCGAATCGCCGTGCCAGCCATCGACAATCACAGTTACATCAACGTTCAAAATGTCGCCGTCGCGCAGAGGTTTTTCGCTCGGAATTCCGTGGCAAACAACGTGATTAACCGAAGTGCAAATTGATTTTGGAAAGCCTCTGTAATTAAGCGGGGCAGGGATCGCACCACTTGCAATAATCTTGTCGTGACAAATTTTATTGAGCTCGTCGGTCGTTGTTCCATCTTGAATAAAAGGTTTTACGAAATCTAAAATTTCTGCGGCCAAGCGGCCAGCAACGCGCATTTTAACAAAATCGTCAGCTGAGTGAATTGTAATTGTCATTTTTTTAGTTGATTTGAAAAGCGGCGCTGATGTAGGTTTCGCGACCATTTCCTTCCAATCTAAAATCTCTCAAAGCAATGGCAAGAATTACCGTTGAAGACTGCGTTACAGTTGTTCCAAATCGTTTTGAACTTTGTTTAATTGCGAGCAATCGTGCCAAAAGCATTTTGTCTGGTGCGCCGACAACGCTTGATCGCAATGAGAAGCCAGCGGTAGTTGCGCTTCGCGAAATTGCTGAACATTTAATCGACATCGATGCTGTTAAAAGAAGCATCACTCGCACCATTAGAAATCGCGGCCTTATCGAAGTTGTTGGAGTTGGCGAAGAAGTTGTTGAAAGCATCCAAGAAGAAGCTGAATCAAACATCGAACTGAAAGATAACACTTTCGTTAGCGAAAATATTCAAGTTGACGACTAGTCTACTGAGCCTTTTGAAGGATGGCGAAAGCCAATCTTCAAAAGGCTTAAAGTGACAATTTTTAGATGCTCTCCTGTCCTGAGTTAATCGCCAAACTTCGCTCTTACCACCCCAATTTAAACGAAGCCCTAATCCAAAAAGCCTACATCTTTGCCAAAGATTCTCACGGCAGTCAAAAGCGCCATTCCGGCGATCCATATTTTTCTCATCCCGTTGCTGTCGCAGAAATTTTAACCGAACTTAAACTCGACCAAGAGTCAATCGTAACCGCGCTTTTGCACGATGTTGCTGAGGATACCGATGTTACTCTTGCTGAAATCGAAAAAGAATTTGGTGAAGAAATTGCTAAGCTTGTTGATGGCGTAACCAAGCTGGGCAAGATTGAATCTGTTCCAACTAACGAACGCGTTGCTGAAAGTTTTCGTAAATTAACTTTGGCGATGTCGGAAGATATTCGCGTGTTAATCGTTAAGCTTGCTGATCGTTTGCACAACATGCGCACGATGTTTTACGTGCCGTCGCAAGAGAAAAAAGCCAAGAAAGCGCGCGAGAGTTTAGAAATTTACGCACAGTTGGCAGGGCGCATCGGGCTCAATAAAATAAAGGATGAATTAGAAGAGCTTTCTTTCGAGATTTTAGATCTCGAAGCGCGAAGTCAGATAATTGAGAAGCTCAACGAGCTACGCGAAAAAGATAAAAATCTTACCGACAAAATTCTCGAAGATCTCGCGCGCGTTTTGTGCGCAGAAAATGTTGAGCATGAAATTTCTGGTCGCGAAAAAAAACCTTACTCGATTTGGCTGAAGATGAAGAAGCAAAATATTAGCTTCCACAATCTTCACGACATCATGGCCTTTCGCATTGTGGTAAAAAATATCGCTGAATGTTATCGCGTACTTGGGGTTGTTAACTCTCACTACAACATGATTCCCGGCACTTTCAAAGATTACATCAGCACGCCGAAAGATAATGGTTACCAGTCGATGCATCTTGCAATTCTTGGGCCTTTCAACAAAAAAATAGAAATCCAAATTCGCGACAGAAACATGCATGAGATCGCGGAATTAGGGGTCGCGGCGCATTGGCAGTATAAAGAAAAATTTGGAAAAACTACAAAAGGATCGGTGTTAAAAACCGACAAAGAGAACGACCAATATCTTTGGATTCGAGAGTTGATCAGCCTTTTTGAAAATGCTGAAACTTCGGCTGAAGCAATGAAGGATTACAAGCTTTCTCTGCACAAAGACGAGGTTTTTTGCTTCACCCCGAATGGCGATATTTTTAATTTGCCGCTTGGCGCAACGGTGATTGATTTTGCTTACTCTGTGCATTCTGAAGTGGGTAACGGATGTGTTTCGGCGAAAATAAATGGCGTGATCGCACCTCTCAGACAAAGGCTCGAGAATGGTGATCAAGTTGAAATTTTTACTTCAAAGAATGCCAAGCCCTCGCCGAATTGGCTGCAATTTGCTAAAACTTCTAAGGCGCGTTCAGCGATTAAACATTTTATTCGTAGCGAAAAATTTGATGAATATCAGGCGCTCGGTCGAACGATTTTAAATAAATTTTTTGCGGCAAGAAATCTTGAAATCACCGACAAGATTTTAGAAAAAATTTTAGTAAATTTTCAGAAAAAATCTGTTGCTGATTTATGTGTTAAAGTAGCCGAGGGCGTGGTTTTGCGTCAAGATGTAGTAAAAGCAATTTACCCAGATTTTCACGAAGAAACTAAGCTAAATAATTCAAAAAATTCTGGGGCAAAAAATTCCGGAGCAAAAAATTTCGACGAAAAACAAAGAAAATCAGATTATTCACTCGCGATCGAAGGATTAGTTTCTGGCATGGCGATGCGTTACGCGGGCTGCTGCAACCCTATTCCAGGCGATCCAATTATTGGCATCATTAACACCGGAACTGGCGTAACAATTCACAGTCAAATTTGCCACAATCTAAAAAGCCTTGTGCTTCTGCCGCAGCGTATTCTTGATGTTTGTTGGAAGAGTGAAGATGAAATTGGTGACGAGCTTTACGCCTGCAGAATCAGAGTTGTTGTTGAAAATAAAAGTGGCGGCGTTGCCGACGTTACCAGCATTATTGCCAAGAAACAGGTTAACATTACTCACATCAGAACTACCAATCGCTCAGCTGATGTTTTTGAAATGGCGATTGATTTGGAGGTGAAAAGTTTAGACCACCTCGAAGAGATTTTGTCAGCGCTGCGAATTTCAAGAAAGATTTTGGAAGTAGAGCGGGAATAGGGCGCTCAACCTAAAAAAGCGGCCAGCGAGAAAATTTTTTCATTCGGGTTGGTAAAGATCAGAAAATTTAGATTTCAAATTATCTCAAGAAATCAGGCGGGCTAAATCATCATCTGCTCGCAGATTTTTATTTTTTAGTCGAGTTATTTGTCGTGTTTTGGATTAAGTTCATCACTCAAACTTCCGCTAAAAATATCTTCCTGACGATTATTGATTTTAGTCGACTGAATTGATTTCTGTTAATGGCGATCCCTTTATTTCTGGTAAAAAAAGATAGTTAAAAAACCTTGTAGAAACATCTGCAATATGGGGTTAAGAGGTATTTCGGAACGAACTAAGTAAAATTTAATCTAAACAATTATCGATTTTATGTGAATCGGCATGATTCAAATTTATGCCGCCAAAACTTTTTTATTTGCCTTACTCGCCCTGCATATTTTAACTTCCCTTGGCCCCTGGTAATCACTTAACTTTAATTAAAAAAATCAAAAAAATGAAAATTAAACTAATTACTCTCTTAACTTCTTTGCTGATTTTGACCGGATGTCATCACTATTTCAAAGAAACATCTGCGCAATATGAGAGATTGCCAATTAAATCGTTAAAGAATCCAGAAAAAGAAGGCAAAGCATGCGGTTCTTACTTTTTCCCTCTTAGCTTTTTTTACACCAAAACCGATATCTCGGTTGAAACAGCAAGAAAGAATGGCGATATCAGTGAAATTTCTACCATCGAAAGAGAAGAGTCTTCGGTCGTAGGATATAGAAAAATATGCACCATAGTTAAGGGAAATTAACTTAACCCTTTTAACTAAAAAAACCGATGGTTTCAAAAGAAGCCGTCGGTTTTTTTGTGCCTAAAATTAGACGCGCCCTTTTATTTCTTACTCTCGCTTAAAAAAAATCTCAGAAAAAATTTCCAACACTTCTTCTAGTTTTTAACGCGGCATTAGTTACCAGCCCTTGAAAATAAAGCATTCAGAAAATTCACTTCTCAACTGCCGCTTCGGCAGCTTTAAAAAGCTTACTTAAAAAAGTTGTTAGAATTTTTTTGTAAATTTTTTACGCGACAGCTTTTTTAGGTTTTGAGTTTGCTTTTGCCAAAATAAAATCCGAGTTCGTCAATTACTTCTGATCTTGTCGAAGATGGGAACGAATCGCAATTTTAAATGCCCTAATAGTCACCCTAAACCAGTCAAAAAGTGATCAAAATTTCCGCTTAAATCTTCATGCCCACCCCCCTAGCTACAATTTTTTCTGCCTCTTTAATTATAGCCTCTTCGATTTTTTCTGCCTTAGATTACTCATCTGTTAAAGATCTTAAAAACTATGCAGCTAAATAAAAAATTACGTTTCTGCATTTGGTGCCAGGAATCACCTCAAATCACTCTCGATGGTTTGATCAACATTTTAATAGCAAACTTGCAATCTGTGGGGTGGATCTTCGTAAAATAATTCAGGAGATGTTATATCAATTAATCCACCTCAGATGCAGATTTCGATGCCTTCGCCATTGCTTTTTTTTGAGTTTTTTATCAATCGAATAAAGTGAGCAATGGGCTATTTGAGAGGTTAAAGTTCATTTTATGAACTCATTTAAGTTAAAAAAGCTGATCTCTGTCTTCGCCTTGGAAATTTATTATTATTATCTTTCTTTCTAGTCTCTTTTCGCAATGTATCCATGTTTTATAGCTCTATCAACAAGAAGCTTACTGACCCCCCAGGGATTTAAGATATTGGAACTTGGTCTTGCATCTTTTTTAAGCGCCAGTTGGAGCGCTAGTTTTCCCTGAGCTATCGTTGCCTGACGCTCTTTTTCCTCTGCTTCTTGCAGTTTTGCTTGCAGTTTTGCTTGCGCTAATGTTCTTGCCGATCTCACAGTCGCTAATTTTTCTGCCATATCCACTGATGCTTCTTTCGCTTTCTCTAACGCCGCTGCCGCTGCCGCTCTCGCTTTCTCTAACTCCGCTGCCGCTCTCGCTTTCTCTAACTCCGCTGCTCTCGCTTTCTCTAACGCCGCTGCTCTCGCTTTCTCTAACGCCGCTGCCGCTTCTGCTTTCACTTTCTCTAACGCCTCTGCCGCTTCTGCTCTCGCTTTCTCTAACGCCGCCTCATTTTCTCCTCTCAATTTTTTGTTATCTTCAACAAGTTTACGAAGTGAAAGAATATATTTATCCCTTTTTGTCTCTAACTGTTCTCTTAAAGATTCCACTTCCTCTACTCTGCCTTTCACTTCTGTTTTTACTCTCTTTAGCTCTGCCTCTCTCGCCACAGCTTCGGCTTCCGCTTTCACTCCTGCCGCTTTCGCTTCCGCTAACGCTGCTTCCGCCGCTGCCGCTCTCGCTTTCGCCACTATCGCTTCCTCTCTTACTGCCTCTAACTCTCTTGCTTGAGCCGCTCTCTCTCCCGCTTCCCTCAGAGCTTGAGCCGCCGCCTCTGCCGCTCTCGCTTCCGCCACTCTCGCTTCCTCTCTTACTGCCTTTGACTCTTTAGCTTGAACTTCCGCCTGTTGCTTTAACTCTGCCTCTCTCGCTCTCGCTTCCGCTAACTCTTTTTGTAAATCTTTCTCTCTCGCCACAGCTTCCGCTTTCGCTTCCGCTAACTCTTTTTGTAAATCTGCATTTGTCAATTCCGCCGCCTTCAGAGCTATGGTTTGAGTTGCCACCACCCCCCGTTCTGCCTCTAATTCTTGCACTCTCTTTCCGTCTGCCGCTGCCGCTCTCGCTTCCGCTTCCATCAGAGCTTGAGCCGCCGCCTCTGTCGCTCTCGCTCTCTCCTCTCCCAGAGCTAGGGCTTGAACTTTCGCCTGTTGCTTTAACTCTGCCTCTCTCGCTCTCGCTTCCGCTAACTCTTTTTGTAAATCTTTCTCTCTCGCCACAGCTTCCGCTCCTGCCGCTTTCGCCGCTCTCGCTTCCGCTATTACTGCCTTTGACTCTTCAGCTTGAAATGCCAACGCCGCTCTATTTACAATTTCTATCCTCTCTATATCTTGATCATAACTCAGTTTTAATAATCTTAACTCCTCATCCGCCTCCCTCCCTAACTTTACTTTTAAATCTTCTGCTGCTCCTTCATCTTCACTATCGCTAAAATTACCAATAGCAGTAAAACTCTCATCCAAGGGCGCGCGCTTGCTCGCTATCAGTAACTCTCGATGTTTTTCATCTAGTTTAGATCTCAGTGCATTTGTATCTGACTCGTGCTTTTTCTTTAAAGCTTTAATTTCTTCTTCCGCCCTTGCTAACTCCTCTGCTACTACTTTATTCGAATCCCCAATATCTTTTATATATCCCGCCGCGTCCTTTAGCTCTGATTCTAAAGTGCTCACTAGCTCTTCTAATTCTTTTGTTTTTTTTTCCTGATCTATCTCTACCTTATCCGAAGAGTCTCCTCTAGAAGAAAAGGCATCTCTAGAAGAAGAGGCATCTCTAGAGCCAGGAGGAGTATCTACAGGTACAGTAAATTGTTTTTCTGCTTGAGAAAGTAGTTTAGTAAAAAAAATTGCGTCAGGTTCAGCCCGCAGCTGTGCAACATCTAACTGGCGCTTTGTAAGTTCTAACCGGAAATTTGCAAATTCTGTTAAAAAAAGATTTCCATTATGTAAAAAATTTGTTAAATCTTCTAGATTTAATTCTTCCAATTTTCTTGGAAGATCACTATAAGTCTCAAATTCCCCTTTAAATTTGGTGACAAATTCTGTTAAATCCTCTTTGTAATCTGGCGTTTCGAGAAGTTTTACAAATTCTGGTCTTTCGAGAAGTTCTGCGAATTCAGAATTTGCTTTATTCAAATTTTCCTCGAAAACTGACGCATGTTCAACTTGAAGAGATCGGTAACGCGTCAATTGCGAACTCTCATGTTCTGAGATTTCAGAAGGATGTACGACTTGCACTATCTCTCCGTCTGCCGCTTCCCTCAGAGGTTGAGCCGTCGCCGCCTCTGCCTCTGCCGCTCTCGCTCTCGCTACTCCCAGAGCTAGGTCTTGAACTTCCGCCTGTTGCTTTAACTCTGCCTCTCTCGCCACAGCTTTCGCTCCTGCCGCTTCCGCTTCCGCTAACGCTGCTTCCGCCGCTGCCGCTCTCGCTTTCGCCACTATCGCTTCCTCTCTTACTGCCTCTAACTCTCTTGCTGCCTCTAACTCTCTTGCTTGAGCCGCTCTCTCTCCGTCTGCCGCTCTCTCTCTCGCTTCCCTCAGAGCTTGATCCGAACTCTCATGTTCTGAGCTTTCAGAAGAAGGTGTGGTATTAGCTTTAGAAAGACTAGGCAGTTCTTTTGAAATTGCTCCTGATATCAAGTTTTCTATATTTTCAGAAGATATTTGTGATGAACTTTGTAGCTCTAATGTTTTTTGAAAATTACCAATCAGTCTAAGAAATAAATTAAGAATTTTACTATTTCTATCTTCAGAAAAAGGTTGGGTATTTTCATCTTCACCCAAAAGAGATCTTAAAGTTTCCTTTAGTTCTAAAACTTCCTGTAGATTTTTAAGTTCAGGAGAAAAGTTTCCATTATCTCCTGACTTAGCAACAACTCCACTAAGGTTTCTTTTGTTGACTTGTAAAAGTTCCTCATTGGTTGGATTTCGATCCTTCATATTTTCGATTTATTTAAAATTGACTCAAGAGAACCCGAGCTAAATTAAGAATTTTGATTAAAAACCTTCAACGCTGCGCATCAGTTCAAAAACTGAAAGAAAATAAGCATTAACTCATTCTTGCCCAGATATTTTATAAATTTTTCTAAAAAACTTGAAGAAGGCTAACAAATAATGTTTGAACTTGAACGCAGGGCAATAAAAGGCAACCCGTTCAATCTTATGGTTTCTTCACTTGCTGCAACTTACTTCAAAATTAAACGTCGAGGTTAACCACCTTCAAAGCATTTTCTTGAATAAAGTCGCGACGAGGCTCAACCACATTTCCCATAAGAGTTGAGAAGGTTTGATCGGCTTCGTCATATTGGTCGACTTTAACTTGAAGCAAAGTTCTGTTTGCAGGATCAAGAGTGGTTTCCCAAAGTTGTTCGGCGTTCATTTCACCTAAACCTTTAAAGCGCTGAGTTCCCACGCCTTTTTTGCCGGCTTCGAGAATTATGTTCATTAGCTCAACTGGTTTTTTGGTTGAACGCTCTTCTTCACCGCGAACGAATTTCACAGCAGAGGCAAAATCTTCAACAATTTGTTCGCTGAGTTGGGCTAGGGCGATTGCTTCAGGAAGATCGAAATAGTTACGCTTCACCAGGTAAGGAGTTTTTACACCGCGAGTTGATTTACTAATTTCAAGATCGTCATTTTCAGTTACTTCGCATTTCCAGGTTACTTCTTCGTCGTAATTTTCAGCGAAGATTTTTTCAACTTTTGCAGTTAAGGCTTTTGCTTTAATTTCATTGCCAACCCAGGCTTTGTCGAAAGCGCCAGCGATGGCAAGATTCTCGGCAATCTCAGATGAAACAACGCGAGACATACTGTGAACCAATTGAGTGAATTTGCTGAGTTTGCTAACGAAATCGTGAAGATCTGCGCCAATTCTGTTTCCGGCTTTAGTTTTTAAAATCGCGTTACTAAGCGCATTTTCAATAATGTAGGCCTGAAGAGCTTGTTCATTTTTCAAATAAACTTCGCTTGAACCTTTCTTAACTTTGTAAAGGGGAGGTTGAGCAATGTAGAGAAAGCCATATTCGATGAGCTTAGGCATGTGACGGAAGAAGAAGGTCAAAAGCAAAGTTCTAATATGTGAACCATCAACATCGGCATCGGCCATTATTATTATTTTGTGGTAACGAACTTTTGATGGATCGAAATCTTGTTCGCCAATTCCCGTGCCAAGCGCGGTAATCATTGTGCCGATTTCAACCGAGGAAAGCATTTTGTCGAAACGTGCGCGTTCAACGTTTAGGATTTTGCCGCGAATTGGGAGGATTGCTTGGTATTTACGGTTACGTCCGCCTTTAGCTGAGCCGCCCGCCGAGTTTCCTTCAACGATGAAAAGTTCAGAAAGGGCAGGGTCTTTTTCTTGGCAATCAGCTAATTTTCCTGGAAGGTTTGAAACTTCGAGAGCTGATTTTCTGCGGGTTAATTCACGGGCTTTACGCGCCGCTTCACGAGCTTGCGCTGCTTCAACTGCTTTGCCGACGATTATTTTTGCGTCAGACGGGCGCTCTTCAAACCATTGTGCGAGTTTGTCATTCACTCCTGATTCAACGAAGGTTCTTACTTCGGAAGAAACTAATTTATCTTTAGTTTGTGAAGAAAATTTTGGATCAGGAACTTTTACTGAAAGCACGCAAGTTAAGCCTTCACGCACATCTTCACCGGTTAGAACAATTTTATCTTTTTTGAAAAGTTTATTGTCTGAGGCGTAGTTATTGATTGTGCGAGTAAGTGCAGAGCGCAAGCCGGCCAAATGCGTGCCGCCATCGCGTTGACGAATGTTGTTGGTAAAGCACAAAATATTTTCGTGATAGCTGTCATTCCATTGCATCGAAACTTCCATGCTGATGCCGGTAGTTTTGTCGGAAGCGATCACGCTTAAGGTTTGGTGAGCAGGATTTTTGCTTTTGTCTAAATATTTTACATAAGCCTCAACGCCGCCTTGGTAAAATAAAATTGATTCTTTTGGCTCTTCTTCGCGCAAATCTTTTAAAACAATTTTTACGCCAGAGTTAAGAAAGGAAAGCTCGCGCAGACGTTGCTCAAGTGTTGAATAGCTGAATTCAAGAACATTGTTAAAGGTTTGAGCAGAAGGGTGGAAGGTAACTTGCGTTCCTTTTTTGCCCTTAACTTCGCCAATCATTTTTAATGGAGAGACAGCGTCGCCATGGGCAAAACGCATTTGGTATTCTTTGCCATCGCGCCAAATATTGAGTTCAAGCCAATCAGAAAGAGCATTAACAACCGAAACACCAACACCGTGCAAACCGCCAGAAACTTTGTAAGAATTTTGATCAAACTTACCGCCGGCATGAAGTTGCGTCATGATTACTTCGGCAGCGGAAACGCCTTCTTCTTTGTGAATATCGACCGGAATACCGCGACCATTGTCGCGAACAGTAACTGAACCGTCGGGGTTAAGCGCAACTAAAACCTCATCGCAATGCCCGGCAAGCGCTTCGTCAATTGCATTATCAACAACTTCATAAACCATGTGATGCAAACCAGAGCCATCATCAGTATCGCCGATATACATGCCGGGACGCTTACGCACCGCATCTAAACCTTTTAGAACCTTGATCGAATCAGAAGAATATTCAGCACTGACGGTGTGATCTAATTTTTCTTCAGGCGCTGTTTCTGGTTTTCTTGTTGTCATTTTAGTAAGTTTTTGAAGATAGGAGTAAGGCTGCGGTGAGTTGATTTGTAGGGGCTTGCAGCAGGCAAAAAAACTAGTAATCAAAAACTAAAAAAGAAGGAGAAAATCTATAAATTTCTCTCATTGTGAAGTTTGTTCATTGATTAAGAATTGTCGAAATTGCGACCTTCAAATTAATCAAACACAATGTCTATTCTCCTCATCGACAACTATGACAGCTTTACCCACAATCTTTACCACTACTTGATACAAGAGGGTGCGAAAGAGGTAATCGTGAAGCGTAACGACAAAATTTCTATCGACGAAATTAAAGAAATGAACCTGCGCGGAATTGTGCTTTCTCCTGGGCCTTGCACACCAAATGAAGCAGGAATTTGTTTGGAAGTGGTTGAGAAGTTGAAGGGAATTATTCCAATTTTTGGTGTTTGCTTAGGGCATCAAACGATAGGACAAAGCTTCGGCGGTAATGTTGTCAAGACCTACCCAATGCACGGAAAAGTCAGTGAAATTTTTCATGAGGGTAAAAATCTTTTTAAGGGCTTGCCTTCTCCATTCAAAGCAACTCGTTACCACTCATTGATTATTGAAAAAGAAACTTGTCCGAAAAATTTACAAATCACCGCAACAACAAAAGACGGAATAATAATGGCCATTGCTGACGAGAATTTAAAAATCTTCGGCGTGCAATTTCATCCTGAATCTGTGGCTTCGGAATATGGTCATCAAATCATTAAGAATTTTTTGGATTTGATTTAAAGCTAAGTTCTAATCTTGCCGCGCTATTCCTGCGCAATTTCATCAATTTAGTTTCGTAATTTTTTAATTTTCGCAAGTCTCGCCTGCTAAAGTTGGAATCTAGAAGAATTAATTCACCCATTCTTAAGCGCGCTGTTTTGGATTCTCGCTTTTGTGTTAATGACAAAATATAAAAAACATGAATTTAACAAATCTAACTTCGCAAAATTTCGAAGAAATTTTTGACAAAATCGTTGAGCTAAAAATTAACGAAAAAGAGATAAAAAAATTTCTTCTCGATTTAAATGAAGCAAACCTTCCAACCAATGCCTTCATTGGCGCTGTTGCTTCATTAAAAAAAAGATCAAAGAAAATTTCTGCTCCAGAAAATGCGATTGATGTTTGTGGAACAGGAGGTGACAAACTTAACACGCTTAACATTTCAACTGCGGTTTGTTTCGTAATCGCTGCAGCAGGAATTTCGGTAGCGAAGCATGGAAATAAAGCGATCTCTTCTCTCTCGGGTTCGGCGGATATTTTTTCAGAACTGGGAATAAAAATTTCTCCAAACGTCGCCGAAATCGAGCAAAATCTTCGCGAAAAAAATCTCGCTTTCATCTTCGGCCCTTTCTTCCACGAGGCGATGAAAAACGTTGCTGAGATTCGTAAATCTCTTGGCGTTCCAACGATTTTTAATTTTCTTGGACCGTTACTCAATCCGGCAAATACGCGCTTCCAACTTATCGGCGTTTCGCGTTACGACGTGATGCAAAAAATGGCCGCTTGTCTTAATTCGGCTAATTTCATCATTCACGGTTTTGATGGAATGGACGAAATCACTCTTACTGACAATTCTTACTTACTTAGCGGTGGCCACGAAGAAATAATTGATCCAACAAAATTCGGCCTAAAAAAAGTTACCCTCGAAGCTTTGCGTGGGGCCGATCCAAAACATAATGCGCAAAAATTAATTGCACTTTTGCAAGGCGAAAAATCTGCTTACCAAGATATTGTTGTGCTCAATTCAGCTTTTGCCTTAAAACTTGTAGGACGCGTGAATAATGTTGAAGAAGGAATTTTATTAGCGCGCGAATTAATAAATAATGGCGGGGCAAATTCTATTTTGAAGAAATGTCAAAACTAGATTCACAAACCCAAGAAATATTAATCGAAACTCTGCGCGTCTTAGTGGCTGATGAATCCGTGCAGGTAGAATTTACCGATGAAATTCAAAATAATTTTTTTACTTGGAATCAAAGATTAGCTGGTGACAAAAAAAGAATCGAAGTTCCACAAATTTCTAAACACTTCCGCGCCTCTACAGATCTAGCTGCATGCTATATTCTTTTTCATGACTCATCGATTCATCGCCAAGAAAGTGAGCAAGAATTTTTCGATGAATTTGAGAGAGTCCGCGTAATTGCCGAAGTAAAAAACATCTACCGCGGCGCTGCACAAAATATTCTAGAAAAAATTAGGCATGATCTTTCGTCGGACATAATCGCACCTTTTTCTGCCGCTCTTGAGAAGTCAGGAATCCAAAAAAATCTCTCACTAATCCTTCTTGATGAAATTTTTTCTCAAGATTTTTCCAATGCCATCGAAAAAAACCTCAGCAAAAAAATCATCCGCGAGATAAAAAACCTTAGTAAAAAAACCTCGGATCAATCTGCTTTCGCCCAAGGAGTAGCAAAGCTTCTTGAGATGCTAAAAAAAGAAGAAGAAGTAGAGGAATCAAAAGAAGTAGAAGAAAAAAAGAGTAAATCAAAAGATAACTCACCAAGTTCAAATCAGGAAAACATTGAGTCTGAAGTTGATTCAGATGGCGTTACTGAGTCTTTGAGTCAGTCAAAAAGTTCAGTTCAAAGCGAGGGTAAAGAAGGAGTTGAAAACTCTATTCCGATGAAGCTTGGCCTAGAAAAATCAACCGCTAAAGAAGATAAAATCGAATTCAAAAAGGCTTACAAAATTTACACGACAAAATTTGACGAAGTGGTTTTTCCGCAAAAATTGACGAGCAAACAAGAGCTTAAAACATTGCGTGATCAGCTTGATCTTCGCCTCGTCAAGCTCGCCACGACTTCAAAAAAAATGACGCTGAAGCTGAAAAGAAAGTTACTTTCTAAGCGAGATTTTCTTCTGGAATTCGATTCTTCACGCGGAATTTTAGATCGTAAAAAACTCACGCGATTGGTTACAAATCCTCTATCTGATGATGTTTGGGTGAATAGTAAAAATCATCAATATCAAGATACTGCGCTAACTATTCTTCTCGATAATTCAGGATCGATGCGCGGTCAACCTATTGTTATGGCGGCTCTTGCTTGCGAAATTATTGCTGAAATTTTGGAAAAATTTTCTGTTAAAACCGAAATTATCGGCTTCACCACTTCAGACTGGAAGGGCGGAAGAGCGCGTAAACTTTGGGAAAGTTCGGGTCGACCAAGCAATCCCGGTCGTTTAAATGAGTTGCGTCACGTCATTTACAAGCATTTCAATCAGAAATTTAAGAAGGCAAAAACTAACTTGGGATTGATGTTGAAAGAAGGGGTGCTTAAAGAAAATATCGACGGAGAAGCCTTGCTTTTCGCGCGCTCACGTCTGATGCAACAAAGCGAGAAAAGAAAAATTTTATTAGTAATTTCCGACGGCACGCCAGTTGACGACTCAACCAATTCTGCCAATGACAAAGACATTTTAACTGAACATCTGCATCACGTTATTAAAAAAATCGAGAAATCGAGAAGGGTTGAGATTGTAGGCATTGGTATTGGTCACAGCACTGATGATTTTTATCGCAATTCAACTGCAATTAAATCACCTGAAGAACTCGGAGACGTAATGATTGAGAAGGTGGTTGATCTTTTGTAGGCCTCTTACTTATTGTTCGCGCAGGTTTTCAATCTAAATTTTTCAAATGACTGCTCAAATAATTAACGGCAAAGAAATTGCAGCTGAGATGAAGCGCGACATCGCTTTACGGGTTACTGAGATAAAAAATAAATTTCATGTTACGCCAACTTTAGCGGTGATTCTTGTTGGCAATGATCCGGCGAGCGAAGTTTATGTAAGTAATAAAGAAAAGGCTGCTCACGGCGTTGGCATGAATTCGATTCAATTCAAAATGGCGGCGGATATCTCTGAAGAAGAGCTAGTTGCAAAAATTGAAGAGCTTAATTCTGATAAAAAAGTTCACGGAATTTTGGTGCAACTTCCTTTGCCAAAACATATCGAAAGTAAAAAAGTTATTCACGCGATTAATCACCGTAAAGATGTTGATGGCTTTCACGTAATTAATGTGGGCAAACTTTCAATCGGTGAAATTGATGGTATTGATAAAGCAATGGTGCCATGCACTCCACTGGGTTGTGTTCATTTATTAAAATCGGTAAAAGGTAAAGATTTAGCTGGTTTAAAAACTTTAATCATCGGCTCTTCAAACATTGTTGGGCGTCCACTTGCGCGACTTCTGATGCTTGAAAATTGCACCATTGCCGTTGCCAATCGCAGCACTCGTGATCTGAAAGCAGAGTGTTTGCAAGCTGACGTAATTATTTCTGCCGCTGGCGTGCCTGGATTAATCAAAGCCGAAATGGTGAAGAGCGGTGCCGTGGTGATTGACGTTGGAATTAATCGTGTTTTAACTGACGAAGGAAAGTTCAGATTAGTCGGTGATGTCGATTTTGAAAATGTAAAAAAAGTTGCTTCTGCAATCACGCCAGTTCCTGGCGGAGTAGGGCCAATGACTATCGCTTATCTCTTACAAAATACTCTCGATTGCTGCTTACAACAAGTCAGCAACTAACAATAAATAAACTAAAATGTCAGACGAAATCATCGAATTGATCAATAAAGCTAAGGCGCAAGCCAGGCGTGACAACCTTCTAAGCTTTCTTGGAAAAAATAGTAAAATCGCTTTTAGGGTGATTTTAATTGTTGCCACGGCAGGAATCGTGTGGGTTGGATTTAGCGTTTACAAAAAAGCAAATCAGGAAAAATTTGCAGAAATTTTTCACCTTTCCTTGGTTGATCAACAAACTGGAGAGCTCGAAAAAGCAAAAGAAAAACTTAAAAAAATCGCTGAAGATAATTCAGCACCAAGTGGCATAAAGTCTTTAGCCTCATTGCGTTACGCAGCTTTTTTGCTTGAAGAAAATAAAAAATCTGAAGCAGTCAAAATTTATTTAGAAGTTGCTAATTGCAGATCTTGCGAAAATTACGTTCGCGATTTGGCAAAATTATTGGCAGTAAAAGTTTGGATGTCTGATGAATCAGAATTACAAAAGGCCGATCTTAATGAGCGCATTAAAAAACTCGAAGATTCAGCAAAAATTCTTAAGGGAAATATTGCTGAGCAAAGAGCTTTCTTAGAGATGAAAAAAAATAACCTTGAAGAGGCTTACAAGATTTTTGTCGAGATTAAAAAAATTTCTGAAAAACAACCAAATCTTCAAGCGCGTGCTGCTGACGGAATTAAAATGGTTGAAGGAAAAGGATTTCAGCCAAAAGCTGAAGAGAAAAAATGAAGAAATTTGCAGTAATTTTTTGTACAAGTTTACTGCTTTTTTCCTGTAGCGACAAGGACAAGGAATATGATAAAACAAAAGCATTTTCTGTCTTTACAGCTATTGATCCAATCAAGGTTGATGACTCTCTAGCAAAGATAGAAATTACCTTACCCAAGCAGCAAAATAATGACTCTTGGACTGGTTCATCAAGTGTAAAAAATCAGTTCGTAGAAAATTTGGCTAAAGATTTTTCTGTTGTTGAGCGCGGATTTTTTTTCAAAAAAACTAAAGAAATTTCTCTGAGTAAATCTTCGCCGGTTTGGTTTTTTTACTCTGGCGAAATCAGAGAGCATTTCGTTTTTTCGCCAATTATTAAAGATGGAAAAGTTGTTGTTTTAGATAGTGCAGGAGTTCTTAGTTCTTACGATCTCAACACTGAAAAGAAAATTTGGAAGTCGCAAATTTTTGAAAAATCTTTTTTAAAAAATTATCGCACTCCTCGAATTGGTTACGCTGATGGAAAAATTTTTGCCATCTCTGGAGTGAATCGAATTGCTGCTGCAAGTGAAGTTGATGGAAAGATTTTGTGGTCAAAAGAGATCTCTTCGATTCCGATTTCTTCACCAGTTTCTGACGGAAAACGTGTTTACGTTTCAACCAATGACAATAAGACTTACGCCTTTGATGTTAATAGCGGGGAGTTAGCTTGGGTGCAGACTGGCATTAGTCGTGCAACAGCAATTCTTGGCGTTGCTGATCCAGTGATTTTTGGTGATTATTTAATCGTCTCTTATTCTTCTGGCGAAATTTACGCGCTGAAAAAACAAACAGGAGATGCCGCTTGGTCACAAGATTTAAATCTCAGCAAAGCAACAAGCTCTGACTTTTATTTAAACGACATTGATGCCACGCCTTTAGTTAAAGATGGCATAATTTATGCAATTGGAAATGGCGGCTTAACTGCGGCGATTCGACTCAAAGATGGTAACTTTTTGTGGAAGAAGCAAATCGCCGGAATCGTTGATTTTTGGGCGGCTGGAGAGTTTTTATTTGTAATCGACAATAGCGATAAACTGCTAGCGGTCAGCAAAAAAACCGGTGGCATAAAATGGATTTCGCAACTTCCAGAATTAAAAAAACCTGATAAGCCACAAACAAAAATTTTCTATTCTGGCGTTGTAATGGCGGGAGATAAACTTTTGATTTCACGCGCCGACGGCAAGCTTTTAATCGCTTCACCTTTCGATGGAAAAATAGAAAAAACTTTCGATTTCGACAAAAAAATTTCTCATTCGCCAATTGTGGTTAATGATAAAATTTACCTCCACAGCATCGGAAAATACACGATCGATCTAATCGAGATTCAATAAGCAGCTCTCTAAAAAATGAAAAAACTTCCTGAAAAATACGACGCAAAAACGCGTGAAAAATTTTGGCAAAATCACTGGAACGAAAAAAAAATTTTCGCCTGGAAAAATGATTTGCCAAAAGAGCAAACTTTTGTAATCGACACGCCGCCTCCCACGGTTTCAGGGCTTCTTCACATGGGTCACGTTTTTTCTTACAGTCAAGCTGACTTCGTTGCGCGCTTTCAAAGAATGTCGGGAAAAGATGTTTTTTATCCGATGGGTTTTGATGATAATGGACTGCCAACTGAACGTTTAGTTGAAAAAATTATCGAGAAAAAAGCCGGAGTTTTTGAAGCAGAAAATGGTCACGGGTCTTTTGTAAAAAAATGCCGCGAAGTTGTTGATGAAGCAGAAAAAGAATTTGAAATTCTCTTCAACTCAATCGCTCTTTCTGTCGACTGGAGCCAGAAATACCAAACCATCTCGCCTGATTCACAAAAAATTTCTCAGGCTTCTTTCGTTGATTTGTACAATAAAAAATTAGTCGAAAAAAAATTCGAACCAGTTTTCTGGGACATCTCCGACCGCACAGCTCTAGCACAAGCAGATTTGATCGATAAGGAAGTTGAAGGCGTAATGAATTATGTTTTATTCGGAATCGAAGGTTCGGAAGAAACAATTGAAATCATGACGACACGTCCCGAACTTCTGCCAGCCTGCGTTGCGGTGATGGTTCATCCAGAAGATGAGCGTTATAAAAAATTCCACGGCAAAAGTGCGGTGACTCCACTTTTTGGCGTAAAAGTAAAAATCATCGCTGACGATTTAGTTCAACTCGACAAGGGAACTGGCGCGGTGATGTGCTGTACGTTTGGCGACGAAACTGATATTCGTTGGTGGAAGAAGCATCAACAAAACTATAATTTACCTATCGTGAGTAGACCAATTATTTCAAGAAATGGAATGATGTCAAAATGTGATATTGTAGATGATCAGTTGGCGTTCTTTGATATTATGGATAACTCAGCACGAGGGCTTGCTTTTCATAGAGTTATGAGGCCAGAAGAGTGTCAGAATTTTAATGAATTTATTAGAATTTATAAAGAGTTGGTCGAGGGAAAAAGAATAAAAGAAGCCAAAGAAGCAATCGTTGAAGCTCTGAAAGAAAAAAATCTTTTGCTCAAACAAGAATCAATCAAACGCGCCGTTAAATGCGCCGAGCGTTCTGGTGTGCCGATCGAGATCCTTGTTGTGCCGCAATGGTTCATTAAAATTCTCGACAAAAAAGATTTGCTCAAGGCCAAGGCCGCAGAGTGCAATTGGTTTCCAGAATATATGAAAGTTCGCATCGATCAGTGGATTGATGGCTTGCAATGGGATTGGTGCATTTCGCGCCAGCGCTTTTTTGGCGTGGCATTTCCGGTTTGGTATTCGAAGCGGGCAGGGGAAGAAGGAAATATTTTGGTTGCTGATGTTGATCAACTTCCTTGCGATCCAAATATTGATTTGCCACGTGGTTACTTACGTGAAGAGGTTACAGCTGAAACCGACATCATGGATACCTGGATGACATCTTCAGTATCTCCGCAACTTTCTTCACAGGGAGTTTCAAACGAAATTTCTTTCGACAAAGAGCGTCACGAAAAACTTTTCCCGGCTGATCTGCGTCCTCAGGCTCACGAAATTATTCGTACTTGGGCATTTTACACTTTGGTAAAATCTACTCTGCACCAAAATTCCATTCCGTGGAAA
>CAIQBQ010000122.1 GCA_903870105.1 uncultured Alphaproteobacteria bacterium
GACTGTGAGCAATAAGGCTCCAGAAAAATCACAAAAGCAAATAGCATTCGAAGATGCTGCAAAAACATTTGCTGATAACATTGAAAGTGCTAAGTCAAAATTTGACAGGCATACTGATGAATCTGGCGAACAAGTTCGTTATGTCCTACAAGAGGATATGCAGAATTTGGAAAAAGACTTCAAAAATCTTAAAATGCTTTCAGCTATGTGGAGTGCAAGTAAAGATTCATTCAAACTCCTCGAAACATCTCATAACGCTCTAAAAACTTTGGTTAATGAAAAAGCTTAATAATCTTTTTACGTACCTCATCTGCATGCTGGTTGCATGCACACTGGGAAGTTGCGCTGACAAGCCAATGGCGGGCGCAAAGAAGACAGTAATCAGTGTGTTGGTGGATAACACCGAAGAGACCACTGATCGTTCTAATCAATGCTCAAAGGAGAAGCTTATGCAGACCCTTTGTGGCGATGATGGCCTGGGCTATGGCCAAATATTTTTCAGGGGGATGAATTCAGTTGCACTGAATACCTCAGAAAATATCACTTTTTCCCCGCGTATGTCTGGCGAAACAGATATGGTGTTTGATGACCGCAAGGCCGATTTTGTTTCTGAAATGGATAGCGTGTATAAAAAATACATGCAACCAACAAAAGGTGACACGCTCAGCAGGCTGTATAAGCCGATTTGCGAGGAGCTCAATAAATTGGCAGCGGGAACCGCAAACAAAAAAATCTTGATCATGCTCGGCGACGGCATAGAATATTCCCAAGATGGGAATTTCTACAAAGCCACTACTGATGCCTTGATAGATGAAAAAGTTGCTGAAATGGAAAAAGTGGGAATATTGCCCGATGGTGGAAAAAACCTAAAGGTGATATTCATTTACCACCCTTCAAGCAAAAAGCTGGAAGTGCTCCACGAAAGAGCAATGAAGGTTTGGAAAAAGTTGTTTAACAAGCATCACATCACGTACGAAGTAAAACCAAATTTATAACTATGGAAAACGCAATCGAAACGATTGCGGACCTAGTTCCAGATTTGGAAAAGCTGAAGAAGGTGCTCGAAGAGATTCAAAATCAATTTGAGCAGTTTGGTAATTATGAAAAACGTTTGTTGGCCAATAAAATTGCGCCAACAAACGTTCACATAGTAGCCTTACAACCTTTTTTTATTGCAATGCGCGACATGGTGAAAAGATCTCAACTGTTTGAAGAAGCAAAAGAAACTGACTTACCAGTAAGTATTTCATCTCTTTACAGAAACATTCGCGATACAATATATCGCGCAGGAAAGTATGAAAAGGGTGGCATGAATCAAAATCCCGATGGGATCAAGATAAGTGACAAGAAAATTTACTTAGGCAAGCCACCGGGCAACTGGAAAAAATCTGTACATTATATCCTAAGACAATGGGATACATATATGGAGTTTAAACCAAAGTTCGCTAGTGCTTATTCAATTGAGGCGTTCAACTACATCAAAAACTATTTTGTACTCATCGATCAAATCGATGTACTAAAAGAAAATATGAAAAAGTTGAATTTGCTACAAAGTGCATAAGGTTCGCAAAAAAGTATATAATATACAGAAGGTATCACATGAAAAATGTTGATGCCTTCTTTTTTTGTCCAAAA
>CAIQBQ010000123.1 GCA_903870105.1 uncultured Alphaproteobacteria bacterium
AGAAAAAGAAAAAGAAAAAGCGAGCGGAAGAAATGGCGGCAGAGATAATGATTCGACCAAGTCTTTGACTGCAAAAACGAACGAGGATTTGTCCGATATATCTTTAGGGATTATAGAAAGTCTGGATCAAGCCGAAGCCGTGAGTCAAACTTTGCAGCAGCAGATACCGATCCCACAAATGGCGCCTTCCTTACGGAGTTTAATTCGAATTCGCGGGGTTGAAATTTTTGTCGGTCTAGATCCAAAGCTGGGTGTGAATTATAAAACTCAGTTTACGGCTTGGCTTAAAGAAAATGTTAGAACCGAGTATGGTGCTGCTGGGAAATTTAAAGTCACAGATATGGCTGAAGCTCCAGTGAAACCCAAAGAAATAAAAGAGCCCGAGCTTCCTCGAGTGCTAAACTGGGAAGAGAGATTTGGTTTTTTTCAAAATGCATTAGGTCTTGGTATTCTGGCTTTCATAATAATGGTGTCACTAATTCTGACTAAACGAATGTCTTCAAAAGATGTGCAAGAGCAGATGGCGACGGCGTTAAGAATACAAGAAATGCAAAATGCGCAAGCCAATCAGGCTGCCAAGAAAAATGCGCTTGCTGGTGGTGATAAGGGGAAAACTTCGCAGGAAAATCAATTAAGTGCAAATTTAGTATTTGATAATTTCCGTGAACACCAAAAAAAGACCGCCTTTATGGCCTTATCCTCGCCAGATAAAATGGATCAGGTACTGGATTTATGGTTTGAAGAGGGCGAAGAGGGACGTAAGAAAATAGCTAGTCTAGTGGATAGCGTGCTGACGCAAATGGGTGGGCGTCAAGATAGCCATGATAAAGTCACCGCGATTGATGTGAAATGGAAAATGCCAGAAAAAATTCGCCTGGATAAAGAATTGCCGCAGGCGTTTAGAATGTTTTCGGCTTTGTCTTTGATGGAAAAAAATGAAATTTTAGTAAAAGCCTATTGGGACCTACTGTCATTAAAAACCCTAAGCGAAAAAGCCCTAAGGCAAAAATTTTCTTCTATTTCGCAACTTTCGCCGACTAGAATTCAGAAAATATTAAGTGCGCAAGATCAAAAAGTTCGCTCGCTGACTTTACTTCATTTGCCGACTGAAAAATTAAGCCAAGTGATGAGCGAAATGAACTTTGAGGAAAAGAAAAATGCCGTTATTCAGGCCTGTGAATTATCAGTTATTAAAGAAAAAGATCTTGAACTATTAGATGAAGCACTACGGTTCTCGGTCAAAAAAGATGAAACCGAGCAAGAGGGTAATGTCGAAATTCAAAATATGATTCCAAATATGTTGATGTCTTTGAAACCGTTCGAAGAAATTAAGTTGGTCCAAGAAATCATCACGAAGCTTGTTGATAAGGGCCAATATTTAAAACAGAATTATCCGTCGATTGCCTTCTTAGCAGAATGGCCTGATGATAAGTTAAAATTACTAATGGCGGGAACACAGACACAAGAAATTTTATCCTTAATTCAAGCCCTGCCTGTGATGACGCA
>CAIQBQ010000124.1 GCA_903870105.1 uncultured Alphaproteobacteria bacterium
ATGATTTGTTTTGCTGGAACATCGCGCATTACGCCGGTCATTCCGGCGATTCTTGCACCGTCATTAATCACAATGTGACCAGAAATATTTGAGCCACCACCAATTTGCACAAAATTTCCAATGCGAGTTGAGCCCGCTATTGCCGTGCATCCGGCGATTACTGTACCTTTACCAATTACCACATTGTGACCGATTTGCACAAGGTTGTCGATCTTGGTTCCATCACCAATCACTGTATTTTCAATCGCGCCACGATCCACGCAGCTATTGGCTCCGATCTCAACTCCACTTCCAATTTCAACGATTCCAAGTTGAACAATTTTATGATTAATTCCAGCATCGTGCGCAAAGCCAAAACCATCTTGGCCGATTCTCGCACCACTAAAAATTACTGAATTATTTCCAATAATCGCGAAGCAGATTGTTGTGTTAGAATTGATTATGCAGTTATCGCCAATGATGCATCCATCCAGAATTGATGAGCTCGTACCGATGAAACAGTTTTTACCGATTTCAACATTTTTTCCAATGTAAGCATTGGGAGCAACAATGGTTCCTTCACCAATTTTTGCTGTTGGGTGAATTAATTTTTCGCCAAAAAATTCCACTCTACTTGCTTCGTAAAAAGCCGCAGAAATTTTAGCATAAGCGAAGTAAGGATTTTTATGAACTAGCAGCATCATGCCTTGTGGCGCCTTACTTAGTTGCTTTTCATCGAGTAAGCAAAATCCTGCTTTTGAGCTCAAAAATTTGTCCAAATATTGACCAGAATTTAAGAAAGAAATTTGCTGCGCTTCGGCTTTTTCTAGCGTTGCAACGTCATAAATTTTTTGATTTAAATCTGAATCAGAAGCAAGCGTGGCACCAGTGATCTCAAGTGCTTGTGTCAGAGTTAGGAATTCAGATTTTTTAGTGAAGAAGCGTGAACGCATATTTTGTTTTTTGTTTTATCGCCCCCTCATCCTTTTATCCCTGCGCAGGCAATGATGAATTTGAGAGATCGGAGTAAGTTAAAATTTAGTCTGTTTTTTCGCGTTTATCGTGAATAGCTCGGAAATAAATTTCTGAAATGTAACGTCTTCCTTTGCCGCCGCGCTTTAGCTGCACGATAATGTCGACAACGTTTTTAATGTAAGAAACGATTTCACTCGGAGTCATTCCGAGGCCAGCTTGCATCACCATCATTTTTAATTGTTCGATCGCCATTTTTGGGGTATCGGCGTGGAGAGTCGAGATTGATCCTGGATGACCCGTGTTGATTGCGCGCAGAAAGCTAAATGCTTCTGAGCCGCGCAACTCACCGACGATAATTCGTTCTGGACGCAGACGTAGGCAGGCTTCAATCAGATCTTGAGTAGTAACTTTTGCCCGACCTTGCGCACCTTTCGAAGCGAGTAAATGCACACGATTTGGGTGGGAGGTGAGATCAACTTCTCGCGCATCCTCAACCGTAATAAGACGCTCTTCGTGAGGAATGCCGCGGATTACCGCGTTCGTAAATGTAGTTTTACCAGTCGAAGTACCGCCGGAAATAATAATATTTTTTTTGTAAATAACGGCACGCGCGAGAAAATCTTTTATGCGTCCGAGCTGCAATAATTTCGCCAAGATCAGATCATTTTTATCTTCAACTTCACCGACTGAAGCATTATCGAACATACCCATTTTATCGTAGTCTTCCAAAGTCCACTTCAGGCTTGATGGCTTACGAATCGACATCACTACGCAACCTTGTTCGCAGGCTGGTGGGAAGACTATTTGAATACGATAACCGCTCGGCAAAGTTGCAGAAAGTAGAGGCTCTTCTTCGCTTAAACGCTGTTCAGTTGATTGTGCGATAAGACGACCCATGGATTTCAAATGCTCCATGTCGAAGCTCGGCAATTCTTCACGAACCATATCACCTTTTAATTCTACCCAAACCTCAAAAGGACGATTGATTGAAACTTCATTTACACCGTCGCGATCGAGGATCTGCTTGAGTGGAAGCATATAGGAATCTAGGGCGGCGATACTCATTTGGTTGCTATTTGTTGATTGAGCTAAAAGGAATACAAAGCGCCGGCTAAAAAAACGTAGCCTTGATTACCTTGTGCACCTTGACTTGCGGGGTTAAAAGAAAATTTTGTTAACTCGAAATAAGGCATCACACTACGGGTTAATTTGTAATCAACACCGAAAGAAATCGCTGAATAATTATTTTTTTGGAAAGAGCTGTTGAGACTGGTGATGCTTGTGGATAATGGCCCGAACTCGTAAGCAATCCCAAGAGTGTGATAAGTTGCGCCGCCTTGTTTTGTATAATTTACCAAACTTGGCTGAAGTGATGAACCCCACGAACCATAAGATGCGCCAAGGGTGAAGCCAAAATAACTTAGGCTGGTGCCAAGATCATAAGCGGATAAATCTGCGTGCGAATTTTTAACTTTTCCTCTCTCTGCCGTCGCTGAAACTTCGACACCAAGATTGTCAAAATCTTCAGAATAATTCGCGCCAAAACTAAAAATATCTTTGATGCTTGTTGGGTTTACATCTCGCGCCACTTGCTTGGTTACGCCAATATTGGCGCTATTTGGAGAGTAGCTAGTACCGAGTTGTAATCCAGAAATTCTTGGTGAGTAGTAGCTTATTTTTGTTGCGTCTTCTGCCCCATCAAAACTGTCATCTTTAAGTGCACGAAACTGACTGCGATTAGCTCCAGAATATTGCGATGAATCCGGTCGGTAAAAAGATTTAGCATAGCCACCGTGACCGATCGGAGATTGTGCGAGTAAAATAAAATGCGGCGCTGAACTAGCTTCGCCAAGCATCGGCAGATTTACTTGTTCGAGATATTTTCCATTAATTCCTCCCGCCCCTCTTGCAAAAAGAGCTGGACCAGATTTCATTTTTTGATTTACCGCCTGATTATTTCCTAATTCAAACTTACCAAAATCGCTTTCAGCGAAGGTAAAAATCTGATCGAGATTAGGATTCTCATTGCGACCGTCAGAATTGAAATTGAATTCGGTCTTGGCTGTAATTCCATATTTTACGCCGTCTGGCGCCTCTTTGGCAAACTTTAAAAAGATCTGCGAATCATTGCCAATCGATTGGGGATTATTTAGGCGATTTTTGGTTAAGCCGTCGGGAAGGTTTTGTTGTTCAAATGTAGAGTCTTGATTACGCGAAGCGGCAGAAAAATTTATGAAGCCACTGGTAGCAAAAGTTTTAGAATAAGCGACTTGAGGAGATATAAGTAAGAAGAGGAAGGCAATTTCACGAGTCATCTTTGAAGTTCGAAAAACTTCGGGGATCTTGCAAATAAAGCTCCTGAGATCCTTGAATTTACTTCGTAAATTCAAGGATAACGGACTCATTATTTTTTAGATTCTGGCTTTTTAGCTTCAGTTTTTTTGGCTTCAGCTTTTTTATCATCTGCTTTAGCTGGAGCTCCACCTGCTGCTGGAGAACCTGCAGCCGGAGCTTCTTCTTCAGACTTGCCACGACCAGTGATGCTAGCGATTAGCAGATCGCCTTTTTTGAATAACTTGACTCCAGCAGGTAAAACTAGGTTGGTTGTTCTGATTTTATGTCCGATGTGAAAATTGGCGATGTCGATTTCAATTGTTGCTGGAATTGATTTTTCGCTGTCGCACACAACTTCAATTTTGCGCAAAATGATGTTGAGCATTCCGCCTTTTTTTAGACCCAAAGATTTATCTTGGTTGGTGAAAGAAAATTTTGGTTTAGCACGAATAGCTTTGACATTGTCGCATCCGAGAAAGTCGACGTGAACAGGGCGATCAGAAACTGGATCTAATTCAATTTTATGCGCGATTACTTTGGTTTTTTTATCAGCAAGTTCGAGTTCGATTAGTGAAACTGTTAAGCTGCCTTTAAAATATTCAGCTTCGAATTCGCGAGCATCTAGACTTAAATTTATATTTCCGCCAGCGGCGTAAATAACAGCCGGGATGCGGCCTGCATTCTTGATTCTTCTAGATTCAGACGTGCCAAATTTTTCTCTTTTTTCTGCTTTTAGCGTAATTGACATTTTTCTCCTAGTAATTTCTTTTTTGGAAGTATTTGGGGCCTTATTTTAAAGGCCTAAATCGGGGGCGGCGCAACCTATTTGTCGAACTAAAACAATCAAGCGGGTTATCTCTTTTCAAGTTCAGATAGTGCAGCAAGCACTTCTTCAACATGTCCATTAATGCTTACGGAGCCCCAGATATTAGCGATCTTGCCAAGTCTATCGATAAGAAAAGTAGTGCGATCAATACCGAGATATTTCTTGCCGAACATCGATTTTTGCTTAAGAACATCGTAAGCCTTGCAAGCTTCTCCACTCTCATCAGCCAGCAAATTGAAGGCCAGATTGTATTTCTCAACGAAGCGACAATGACTGGTCACTCCATCTTTTGAAACTCCGAGCACGACGCAATTCAACTTTTCAAACTCGGCAATTTTTTTGGTAAAATCTTGCGCTTCAATGGTGCAGCCCGGGGTGTCGTCTTTGGGATAAAAGTAAAGAACGACATTTTTTCCTTTAAGATCTGCAAGATCAATCTTCGTGCCTTCGTCACTTTTTAGTGAAAATAAAGGCGCTAATTCTCCGATTTCCATTTTAAACTTTTGGTTTTGCGACAGCTACGTGAGAGATCACATCATTAAATTGAGATTGGCTGCAAAGGCCTAGAAGCACAACGTCGCGTGATTTAATATTTTTCATATTCCAATGCGTACGAGTTCTAATTGACTCGATCATTTTATCAGTAGTGCCTACCAATTTTTTGATTTGAGCGTTGGTGATTTCTGGGTAATATTTAAGCAGATAAAAAATACCATCTGGCTTATCTTGACGACGCGCGATTGGTGTATATTTCGATTTCTTTTCAATGCCTCTAACTTGCGATGCAGCGCCTTGAATCAAGACCAAATCAGCTTCAGATGTTTTTTCACAGCGCGCGATTTCTTCGCGTGAAAGTTGTCCAGATAAAATTGGATTTTGTCCGAGAATTCCAGCAGCAACGTCTCCATCAGCAATGCCTTGCACTTCTAACTCATGTAGACCACAAAATTTAGCAATTTGCGTAAATGTAAGTGAGGTATTTTCAACCAACCAAACAGCAGTTGCTTTACGCATTAGGGGTAATTCTTGTATCATTGGTTTTAGATTTTTTTAGGAAAGAATAAGGGAAGGAAACCGCATTTAATTTAGCTCAACTTAATAAAGCAATGGACTGGACTCATCAAGATTTTGTCATTCATGAATTTTTGGAACTCGAAAGCACCAATAAAACTGCGTTAGAATTGGCGCTATTAGGGAAAATTTCCGACCGTGAAATAATTTTGGCCAAACAGCAAAGCGCCGGACGCGGTCGCCAAGATCGCAGCTGGATTTCACCAGCTGGCAATCTTTATTTTTCGCTTCTTCTTCTTCCAAAAATTTCCGTCGAAAAAATTCCGCAGCTTTCTTTTGTGGGCATTACAGCCTTACGCCTAGCGGTTAAAAACTCGGTTTCCAAATGGCCGAATGATTTGTTAATCGAAGAAAGGAAGGTTGCCGGGATTCTGCTCGAGAGCAAAATCTCTGGAGAAAATTGTGATTTCGTAGTCTTGGGAATTGGCGTCAATCTTATCTCTAATCCATCTGAAACAATTTTTCCGGCAAGCAATCTAAAAAATTTCGGTATCGAAATTTCGCCGCAAGAGCTGTTAAAAAACTTCCTGAATGAGTTCGAAAAACTTTATCAAAATTGGCTTGATTTTGGTTTTGCTGGAATTCGTCAGCTCTGGCTTCAGAGCGCTTATCGACTGAATGAAGAGATTAAGATAAAACTTGACGGAGAGGAGATTGTGGGTGTTTTTTCTGGGATGGACGAAGAGGGCAATTTAATACTAAATCGAGAGGGAAAGATTCTTAAAATTTCCGTTGGGGATGTGAGTTAAAACTTACTGAATCGAACCCTGCTCAAGGATGGCGCAGAAATTGCGGCGCTTAATATTCATCAACACGCAGATAGAGATTTAGGAAATCTAACCACCAGCAATCATTTTCAAACAATCATCATAATCAAAAAGTCGCAGCAAATCTTGATAATCCTGGGTTCCGCGCCCCAACATTAATTCAGCATTTTTACGTGCATTTGCGATTAGATCCGAATCCAAACTTAAATCAGCAATTTTAAATTGTGGAAAACCACTTTGGTTAGTGCCAAGTAAATTGCCGCTTCCACGCATTTTCAAATCTTCTTCGGCAAGAAAAAATCCATCATCAGATTCGCGCAGAATGTTGAGGCGCTTGCTTCCATTGATTCCGAGCTTTTCGCCGTAAAGCAAAATGCAGAAAGATTTTTTGTCTGATCTACCAACTCTTCCGCGTAATTGATGAAGTTGCGCCAGGCCAAAATTCTCAGCATTTTCGATTAGAATTACGGTTGCATCTGGCACGTCAATTCCAACTTCAATCACCGTTGTTGCGACCAGAATCTTCGTGCCTCCAGACATAAAATCATTCATTACCTTTTCCTTCTCTTTTTCACTCATTTTTCCATGCAGCAACCCAACTTTTTCAACTGAGAAAATCTTCACTAATTCATCAAATTTTTTCTTCACACTCATTAGCTCCATCTCGATATTTTCTTCAATCGCCGGGCAAATCCAAAATAATTTCTCACCGCGTAAAACCGCGCGCTTCATGGCCTCATGCACTTCATTAATTTTTTTTGCCGACATTACTAATGTCTCAATTTTCTGACGATTTTTTGGTTTTTCATCGAGAATTGAAATATCCATGTCGCCGTAAAGAGCCATCATCAAACTGCGCGGAATAGGCGTTGCGCTCATCAGGAGCAGATCAACATTCTCACCTTTTTCAACCAACTTTAAACGCTGCATTACGCCAAAACGATGCTGCTCATCAATCACTGCCAGGCCAAGATTTTTGAATTTTATGTTCTCCTCTAAAGCTGCGTGAGTGCTGATTAAAATATTAATTTCTCCTGCCGCTAAATCGGTCAAAATTTTTGCCTTTTGTTTTTTTGTTGTCGCAGAAGTTAGTAGTTCGATACGAATCGACAAAAACCTACGAAAATAGACCAGATGCTGCTTGGCAAGAACTGCCGTTGGCGCGATCACACAAGCTTGTTTTTGTTGCGAGATGACTGCGAGGCAGGCTGATATTGCCACAATCGTTTTTCCACTACCGACATCTCCTTGCAAAAGTCGGAGCATTTTTTTTGAAGAAAAAATTTCTGATTCAATTTCAGCGATTGCTTTTAGCTGCGCTGAAGTTGCCTGAAATGGAAGTTGAGATAAAAAGTTAGAACCGATTTCTCGCTTCTCGCTTAATGCTTTTTGCTTCGTATTTTTATTATTTTTTTTAGCCAAAAAAACTGCAATCTGCCAAGCAAGAAGCTCTCTTCCCGCAATGTAGCGACGCGCTTTTTCAACATCTCCTTCTTTAAAATAATGCAGAATTTTTAGCGCTTCGCCAAGCTCGCTATCGGGAATCTTTGTAAGAATTTCAGCTATTCTTTTACTCAGAAATTTTTGTGTGATGCCAGCAATCAGCGGATAAATCACATTCAACTTCGGCATTTTTTCGATCTCATTTGCCGGCAAAATTTCTTGCGGATGTGTCATTTGATTCTCCCCGCCCAAACGCTGCAAATGCCCGAGAATAGCTATCTCAACCCCAACTTTCATCTTGCTGATTTGGCTTGGAAAAATTTTAAAAAAGATAAGATTGAGATAGCCCGTCGGATTATAGCAAATGACTTTATGGGGCTGACGATTTGTCGCTGGCTTGATGTGACTTTCAACTTTCGCCTTAACAATAATCAGTTCGTCATTTTGCACTTCGAAAAGACGCGGACAAAGAGAAATAATCTCCATTCTAGATGGCTTATGAAGCAGTAGTGCAAAAACTTTATTTCGTCCGACAAGTTTAGTAAGGCTCTGCGCAAGCAACTCTCCTACACCGCGCAGCGAAGTGAGAGGAAGCAGCAAATCTTTCATTCTTCGCCACGTTGTTTGCGACGATTTTCATCTCTTTTTTTAATTGAATCGCGCTTGTCGTAAAGCTTCTTACCGCGACCAATTCCGATCAAAACTTTCGCGATATTTTTTTTGTTAAAATAAATTTTAATCGGCAGGCAGGCGTAACCTTTTTCCTGCATTTTTCCAAGAATTTTATTCAGCTGTTTTTTGCGTAACAAAAGTTTTCGCTGCCTCTTTGGCTCATGATTAAAGCGGTTTGCCGACTTATATTCGCTGATGTTACAATTGATTAAAAATAGATCTCCGGCAGTTTCATTAACGTAACTTTCCGAGATACTTGCTTTACCTTCGCGTAGTGATTTTACCTCACTTCCAAGCAGCATGATGCCGGCTTCGACTTCCTCTTCGATGGTGTAATTGAAATGTGCTTTGCGATTTAGTATTTGCATGAAAAATATCTTTTAAAAATTCCTTCAAACTAGCAACCCCTCCCAATGCAGATAAAAAAACATGTTCTTGCCGTCTTAGTTGAAAATGAATTTGGCGCCCTTGCACGCATCGTTGAACTTTTTTCGGCACGCGGATATAACATCGAGACACTTACAGTGGCGCCGGTTTCGCGTGATAAAAAAATGTCACGCATCACCATTACCACTTACGGCACCGACAAAACAATCGACCTAATTTGTAAATTATTAAAGCGCATTGTGCCTGTTCATCATGCCGCCGAACTTAGTACCGCCGAGGGCTATATCGAGCGTGAATTAGCTTTGGTGCAAATTATTTCTAATGCAGAAACACGTGAAAAAGCAATGCGCGCGCTCGAAAATTATCGCGCAGACATTGTTGATATTGACGGTGATTCGCTGGTTTTCGAGGTGATTGGAAATTCGCAAACTATCGATGAAGTGCTGACAAAAATGGAAAGTTATGGATTAGCTACAGTTTCACGCACCGGTATCGCAGCTGGCTTCAAGGGAGCTAAGAGATTAGATAGATTGGATAGTGCTGATTAGTTTTGCCATTCAAGCGAAGCAGACAATCAGACTTGGGGTCAACGGATTGTTGCGCGTAAATTGCGATGATGAGACGAGAAGATCTTAGCGCCGAGATCCTTCACTGGCTTTCCCCACACCTACTCTCTCAGATTTGAGTCTCTCAGCAAATTTTCCAGGATTGGGTTTTTCTTCCTCAACAGATTTCGTCGCTTCAATTTCTCCGCGCAATCCCTCCAACTCTTTCGGATTCATCTTGAATACTTCCTTACCTCTACAAGCTTTAGGAATTCTAACTATCCAACCTTCTTCTTTTCGTTCTAGATCGCATGGAACAATACCCAAATCTTCGTAAGCTTTTTTGATCTCTTCCGCCAAGTTTTGTGCTGCTTTTGCACTGTCACAATCAAATCTTTTGAAGGCGCCATTTTCTTCATGAACTTTCCCTTCACTTTCGAGCTGTCCGAATGTTGTTAGTATTTTTTTGCAGACTTCTTCTGTCTCTTTATCTTGAATTGCTATGTAAGCGTTAAGACTTGAGTGAGTTTTGCGCATCTCCTGAAGATTAAGCAAACTAGAAGACTCCAATAATTTTTTTCTTAATTCTTCTTCCTCGAAATTATCAGCATCTCCCATCTGCAACAAGTTGTGAATCGTCAGAGGACCGCAATTGTAGCCATCTTGTTGTTGCTGCGCTCTTATATCAGCAATATCAATTTCTAATTTTCTCATTTCACCTATCAACCCCGGGTCAATCTCATTACCAAGTGAGTCATTATAACAGAATTGAAACTTACCATCCCCGGCGAACTTCATCATACCACTAACCCAGTGTTTTCCGCTGATATTTAGTGGCATCAACACCGTCTTGCCTATTTTTGCCAATTCTTTTGCTTCTTTAATGGCTTTATTAAAACCTCCATCAACTGGAATTGCCTGGATTGCCGGGAGCGATACTATATTTTGATTTTGACGACCTTTCAATTCCTGCTTAAGAATATTGTCGATTAGTGTTTTGCTATACCACTTGGTGTCGAGATCTGCCCGCGTACTAACCGAATATTTGGCTTGGGTTCCAACAACAAAAGATCTCATACGTTTTGTATTTTGCTTAAAGGATGATGCGCAAAGACAAGGTCGCGCAGCTTTGAATCTAAAATGTGAGTGTAAATTTCGGTAGTGGAAATGTCGCTGTGACCAAGCAACTCTTGCAACACCCGCAGATCAACACCGCTATTTAGTAGATGAGTTGCGAATGAATGACGAATTACGTGCGGATGAACTCTTTCTGGATCAATCCCAGCCTTTCGCGCAACGCCCTTCAACATTTTATGAAATCCTTGTCTGGTTAGATGTTTATTCGGCGAATGTCCGGGGAAAAGCCAAAATGAGCTCTCTTGGAAGTTCTCTTGGGAATCTTCTCTCTCTTTTAAATATTCAAGCAGCTTAACAATCGCCGCCTTATTGAGCGGAGCGATTCTTTCTTTGCCGCCCTTGCCTTTCACCAACAAATAATTTCGCAAAGTTTTGCCTTCATGCTGAATTAACGAAATTGGTAACGAAACTAATTCAGTGACGCGAAGCCCGGCAGCGTAAAGGATTTCAAGCATACAGGAAAGTCGTAAATCTGATTCTGCAGCGGAGAGTAATTTAAAAATTTCTTCTTCGCTCAAAAATTTTGGAATCTTTGCTTCGCGTTTTGGAGTCTGTAAATTCTTAGCCGGGCTGATTTCAATAAAATTTTCATTCACCAAGAATTTGAAAAAATTTTTCAGACAAGAAATTTTTCGCGCGACCGAGGTAGCCTTTAGCTTTTGTTGATGAAGTACAAGAAGATAATTTTTGAGAACCTGGGTTGTTACTTGTTTTAAAGTAAGTTTTTCTACATCTAAAAATTTTTCGAAGAGCTCTAAATCTTTGCCGTAAGAAGCGATTGTGTTTAATGCCAAGCCATCTTCAGTTTGGAGTTTGATGAGAAAATCAGAGCTTTTTACCGTCAAAATCATCCTCCAAATCCCCTTCGGGCAAACAAATATTCACCTGGTTTTTAATGTCGATTGTCAACGAAACTTGTCTTTGCGGAATCTTTAAATCATCGGTGATGAGAAATTTAAGCGCAGCGAACATCGCACAAAAAGTGATCAACAAAATTATTGGAAAAAATTTATTTTCTGAATGAAGAAACATTTTATTTTTATTCTATTTTTTCTCTGCGCCTCGCTTGGTTACAGCACAGCATTTGCTGATGCCTCTTTGATTCGCGATGCCGAGACGGAAAAATTTCTGCATCAACTTGCTGATCCAATTTTCACCGCCGCAAACCTAAATCCACACAATATTAAAATTTACATTGTTAATGACGGCAGCATCAACGCTTTTGTTTCGGGCGGGCAAAATGTTTTCATTAATACCGGGTTAATTCGTAAATTTAAAACGCCCGATGCCTTGATTGGAGTGATAGCGCATGAAACTGGCCACATCACTGCCGGCCATTTAGCGCGCTCCTCGGAAGGGGCAGAACAGGCGGAAGGTGCGATGTTGCTCAGCTACTTACTTGGAATTGGCGCGGTTGCTGCCGGAGCGCCAGACGCTGGCACAGCTCTAATCATGGGTGGCAATCAAACTGCACAAAGGATGTACATGAAGTTCACGCGCACTCAGGAAGAAGCGGCAGATCAGCACGCAATTACCTACCTTGACAAGATGAAATATCCGGCGACCGGATTAATCAATCTCCTGGAGTTTTTTGAAACTGAGATGATTGGCTATAAAAATCAGATCGACGAATATTTAATGTCTCACCCGATAAGTCGCAAAAGAATCGAGGTTATTAAAGAGCGCACCGCTGGAAAAAATTTCTCTGACAAAAAAATAAATC
>CAIQBQ010000125.1 GCA_903870105.1 uncultured Alphaproteobacteria bacterium
CATCAGGAAAAATTACCACTTACGAAGGAAGATCGAATTACCAAATCATTGTAGAAAAAATAGAAATCGCTGGTGTTGGCGCGATTTTAGAAATGATCGAAAAACGTCGCCAAAAACTTTTTGCCGAAGGTTTGTTCGATGTGATTCACAAAAAACCAATTCCGTTTTTTCCAAAAATTATTGGCGTTATTACTTCGCCAACCGGCGCAGTGATCGAAGATATTAAGCACCGCGTTGAGGCCCGCTGCCCTTCTCACATCATGCTTTATCCAAGTGCGGTGCAGGGAGAGAAGGCAGCAGCGGAAATAATTTCGGGGATAAAATATTTTAACTCGCTCAAGAAAAATCGCCCAGATGTTTTGATCATCGCAAGAGGCGGAGGAAGTTTTGAAGATCTGCTCTGTTTCAGTGATGAAAATTTAATTCGCGAAGTTTTTAAATCAGAAATTCCGCTAATTTCTGCAGTTGGTCACGAGGTTGATACGACTTTAATTGATTATGTTTCTGACCTGCGTGCGCCTACACCAACAGCGGCTGCAGAGTTTGCTACGCCAGTTTTATCTGACCTAAAATCTCAGCTAAATTTTTATTCTGAAAAGTTAGAATTTGTTCCGGAAAATTTTCTCAATCAAAATATTTTGCGCTTAAAAAATCTTCAGCGCTACTTGCTTGATCCGCGTAAAATCATTGAACAAATTAGTGAAAGATTGCGGCGGCTGCAAATCTCAAATGAGTTAATTTTTTCAAAAATAGATTCAGAAAAACGTAAAGTTTCATTTGCTTTCGAGCGAATAAATTCAAGGCTTGAGCAGCGCATAAAAGAAAATTTGACCAATCTAAATAGTTTGGCAAAGATCTTGGCTACTAACCATTACCGTGAAATTTTAAAACGCGGATTTGCTCTGATAAAAAATTCTTCAGGCGAACCATTATTTTCAATTGAGAAGGTAAAAATAGAGCGAGAAATCATCGTTGAGATGAGTGACGGTGAGGAAAAATTTGTGAAAAATATTTAACATTTCTTGGATTTTCTATTTTGCAGAGATGACCAAACAAGTAAGTAAAAACGTCATCTCTGCGAAGGTGGAGATCTGGAAATCTTTCAAGAAACTTTAAACTTAATTTTATGACTAACTCAGCAAAAAAATTTGACGTTTGTGTAATCGGCGCTGGCCCAGGAGGCTATGTTGCTGCTATTCGCGCAGCGCAGCTCGGACTTAAAGTTGGCATCGTTGAAGCCGATCAATTAGGCGGAATTTGCTTGAACTGGGGCTGTATTCCAACCAAGGCTTTATTGAAGTCGGCGGAAGTTAACCACCTTCTTCATAATCTTGAGCAATTCGGATTCTCAGCAGAAAAAGTTAAGTTCGATTTCACTAAAATTATCGAGCGTTCACGTGCAGTTTCTAAGAAATTAAGTGGCGGAATTGCGGGCTTGATGAAGAAAAATAAAATCGAAGTAATTAATGGTTTTGCAAAATTTTTAGACGCAAAAAAAATCGCAGTTGGTAACGAAGAAATTGAAGCGACTTATTTCATCATTGCCACCGGAGCTAGAGCGCGGGTGATTCCGGGCATGGAGCCAGATGTTGAGAATATTTGGACTTACCGCGAAGCAATGACACCAAAAGCACTTCCAAAATCTTTGTTAGTTGTTGGTTCTGGCGCGATCGGAGCTGAATTTGCCTCCTTCTACAAAAACATGGGCTCTGAAGTTACGCTCATCGAAATGGCAGAAAATATTTTGCCAGTTGAAGACGAAGAAATTTCTAAACTCGCGCGCAAATCTTTCGAAAAACAAGGAATTAAAATTTATACTTCTGCGGCTCTAAAATCTTTGAAAAAAGGCAAGGGCTCAGTTACTGCGACAGTTGAAATTTCTGGAAAGTTAGAAGAAATCACGGCTGAGAAAGTCATCATGGCTGTAGGCATCGTGGCCAATATCGAAAATCTCGGACTTGAAAAAACTAAAGTAAAAACAGACAAGGGTCGCGTTATTGCCAATGGATATTTAGAGACTGCTGAAGCAAATATTTTTGCAATTGGTGACGTTGTTGGCTCACCTTGGTTGGCTCATAAAGCTTCTCATGAAGGCTCAATTGCGGCAGAAAAAATCGCGAGCAAACTTGGCAAATATGACGCGAAAAAAATTCATCCGATCAAAATCGAAAATATTCCGGGCTGCACTTATTCAATGCCGCAAATCGCTTCGGTGGGCTTGACTGAAAAGAAAGCAAAGGACGCTGGCAAGAAAATTAAAGTTGGTCGCTTTCCTTACATGGCTAATGGTAAGGCTATCGCCGCCGGTGAAAGCGAGGGCTTAATTAAAGTCATTTTTGACGAAAAAACCGGAGAGCTTTTGGGGGCGCATTTAATTGGCGCAGAAGTTACAGAAATGATTCAAGGTTACGTAATTGCGAAACAAGCCGAGCTTACTGAAGAGGATTTAATGCATACAATTTTTGCTCATCCAACAATGTCTGAGATGATGCATGAAGCTGTTCTGGATGCTTACGGAAAAGTGATTCACTTTTAAGTAATTCTTAAGATTAGCCACGTTGACAAACAATTCCCTCGGCCTAGCTTGCCGCCCGCTTTCGGACAGCCTGAATAGCCTTGGTGCTTACGGCATCAGGTGTGAAGCTGGTTTGTCACTGAAGGAAACTGATCAGAAATGATCAGAATTTTTTAAAACCTCATTATTTGATGAACATGAAAAAACTTTCATTGATCGTTGCTGCAGTTGCTCTTTTCGCTTCTGCTGCTCAAGCAGAAGTTAAAACAGAAGCTAAAGCTGCTGCTCCAGTTGCTAAAGCTGAAGTTAAAGCTGCTGCTCCAGTTGCTAAAGCTGAAGTTAAAGCTGCTGCTCCAGTTGCTAAAGCTGAAGTTAAAGCTGCTGCTCCAGTTGCTAAAG
>CAIQBQ010000126.1 GCA_903870105.1 uncultured Alphaproteobacteria bacterium
AGCTTCATTGAATTTTTTTGCTGCAATTTTTGGATTAGCGTCGCGCGTGATTGGGCGTCCAACCACGAGATGTGAGGCGCCATTTGTAAGTGCGGTTTTGACGTCGGCAACGCGTTTTTGGTCGTCATTGGCAATTGCTTCCAATCTGATTCCGGGAGTAACGATCGAGAAATTTGTGCCGAATTTTTGGCGCAGATTTTTTGCTTCAAGGGCAGAAGCAACAATTCCATCAAGGCCGCAATTTAGAGCGAGTGCGGTCTTTTTTTCGACTAAATCTTCAATAGAAATTTGAGGATCAAAACCCATTTCGCCTAAATCTTTTTGATCAAGATTTGTCAAAACTGTAACCCCAATCACCTGCATTTTACCCTTATTTAGCGCGGCTTGCGACATAATCGACTTGCTGGCGGTGTGAATAGTCAAAAGATCAATTTCGTACTGCGCGAGATTGGCGACGGCGCGACCGACAGTTTCGGAAATATCGTAAAGTTTGAGGTCGGCAAAAACTTTTTTGTTCTTATTTTTTAGCCAGGAGATCATTTCAAAATAAGAGCCTCCCATCATTAATTCTAAACCGATTTTGTAGAAATTTCCCTCGTCACCAATTTCATCAATTAGCTTTTTTGCAGAGGAAAAATCAGGAACATCCAAGGCAATTATTAGACTCATCTGTTAAAATTTTTTTTCTTTGCCGGCAATTAAGCGCTCAAGATTTTCTTTGTGTCGGTAGAGAATTAGTGTGAATAAAAAGATGCAGAACAAAATTTGTGAAATCGATGTCTCGTAGCAAATGGATAAAATAATCGAAGAAAAAATTGCAGCGATTGAGGAAATTGAGGAGGTGCGAGATATCGCAAATGTTAGTGCCCAAATGCCAATCACTGAAAGGCCGATATTTAAATCAATAGCGAGCAAAACTGCGAGTGTAGTTGCTACGCCCTTGCCACCTTTGAAGTTAAGATAAATTGGATAGACATGAGCAATTACCGCAACCATTCCGACTAAAACTAAAAATATGTGCAAGCCACTCGCATCGGCAAATGTGAAGCGGGCAATCACGACCATGATCGCGCCTTTGAATCCATCTAAAATCAAAGTTAGAAGGCCGATTTTTTTGCCAGCGACTCTTACAACGTTTGTCGCACCGATATTTCCCGAGCCGAATTCACGAACATCTTTTTTGACGAAAATTTTTGTTAATACTAAGCCAAAAGGGATTGCGGCGATCAGGTAAGTCAGAATAAGAAAGAGGAGCTGGTAGAGAAAAATCATTTATCAGAAGGGTTGATTACGCCTTTATTTTTGCGAAAGGCGTCAAGCGAAACGACCTTTGCCGATAAATCAATTTTTGTGTTAAATTTTTTGTCGCCATTCTCGTTAGTGACTTGATTTGACTCATCCAAATCTTCCAGCTCAAGTTCTTGAAGATCGCTATAGCTCATGCTGAATTTTAGAGCGAAGTTCATTGAAGGGTCGGCAAACGAGGTTACGGCTTTGTAAGGAACTTCGAGTTTTTCATATTTTCCGCTGAAGCCGAGAGAGATTTTAAAAGCATCGGTTTCAACTACTAAGCCACGGAACTGATATTGGATGACTATGGTCATCTCATCTGGATATTTTTCGAGCAGGCTTTGTGGGATCGAAACGCCAGCAAAGCGGGTGAGGAAGGTGATGATGAAGTAATGTTTTCCAAGGAGTCCGGCCTTCTCAACTTTTTTTAAAGTTTCGTAGATCACTAGGCGCATCGAATTTTCGATAATTTCGTCGTAACCGATTTGATCTTGCATGCTTATTGTAGGTCAGTGGAAAGAAATGCCCGAGCTTCTGTTGACAGGCGCCCGGGCGAGCCCCGACTATTTCATTTATGCAAAAGCAACTTTTGTCGCTGGAGTAAGTTCGAAATTGTCATTAGCAAAGTTGTCGTTTGCGTTTACTTTTTTTGAACGGATGTCGCGTGGTCTGATCCTCCGAAGAAGAGCAAGTCGCGGCCGGCAGTTTCTCAACCGGGCAAAATTAATTCCTTTAGCGAATGTCGAAAGCTGATTCACCCCCGTATTGGGATTTCTCTAGAGAAATGGTGGAGGTGCTGGGTACTGCCCCCAGGTCCATAACGTTTATTGCGAATTACATTTATCACCATAGCTCCTCAAGCCTTGCAGCTCAAGGGCGTGAGCAATCTAGTAGCGAAAAATTTTTTAACAAGATCAATGTCATTTTTGAAACAAGATCTGCTCTTTTTACGCATTAAGCCAAATTTTGCTCAGAAAAAAATTAACAAAATTTTATCGATGAGAAAAATTAAAAATATCTCAAGATCAATGTTTTAGCGAGGCCGAAATCTTTAAAAGATGCGCCATTACTTACTAGATCCAAGAAGTTATCCGACTAATTTGTAGCTGATAAGATTTTTTCTTCAGGGCAAAAAATTTCTCAAAAATTATAAAAATTCCGCACCCAATCGCTGATTATATTTCGATCGTCACGCAAACCGGACAATGATCTGAAGGCTTTTCTTGATCTCTTACTCCTTTATCCTCAATCGTTGCCGAAGTGATTTTGTCAGCTGCTTGTGGAGAGGTAAGAAGGTAATCAATGCGCATTCCTTTATTGTTCTGCCACGAGCCGCCGCGGTAATCCCACCAAGAAAAAGCCTGGCTTTGTGGATTGGTGGCGCGGTAAGAGTCGATTAATCCAAGATTCAAAAGTGAGCGAAACTTTTGACGCTCGAGATCGTGAAAACAAATCGTGCCGCGTAAACTTTTTGGATCAAAAACATCAACTTCCTCCGCTGCACAATTGTAATCGCCGCCAAAAATTTGTATTTCGTCGAAGGTGAGAAGCTCGGATAGATGAACCTTCAAGCGATTAAAGAAATCTAATTTGTAGAGAAATTTTTTACTGCTTTCGATCGTTTCATTCGCCATTAAATCGCCTCCGCCATTGGGAACGTAAATCGACGCAACGCGAATTGCTTTGCCTAAAACCGATATCACTCCCTCAATGTAACGTGCCTGCTCATCAATCTCGCAGTCTAGTTCTGGTAAGGTTTTAACAACATCTTCAATTTTAAATTTCGAAAGAATCGCAACGCCATTGTAGGTTTTTTGTCCAGAGACTGCGGCGTTGTAACCCGCGTCAAACAAGGCTTCGAAAGGAAATTCTTTTTCCACACATTTTAATTCCTGCAGCAAAACCACGTCAGGATTAGAAGTTTTTAACCATTCAAGAAGTCTGGGCAGACGCGCCTTTATTGAGTTTACGTTGAAGCTGGCTATTTTTATTTGAGACATCGGATTGATTTTTTTAATTGCGCTGCGCCAGGGCGAAAGCTTTCAGGAATTTTTATTTCAATTGAGCAGAGTTTTTTGGTTTTATTAAAAAATTGCACCACTTACATCCGCCTCGCACATGCAATCTACAAATCTTTCATGAAATGAAAGCCGCGAATATAGAAGCCCTCGCGATAGTAGAGCGGGTGAGATTTTTTATTTTCAGTGAATGAATCCAAGATAACCTTTTCGCAGTTTAATTTTTTGCCGATCTCGTCGATTTCTGCTAAAATTTTTTTACCAATTCCCGCACCTCTTTTTTCTCCATCAACGATAAAGCTCGAAACCTGAATATAGCGACCGCAGTAAAGCATGGATAAGACCCAATAGCCGGCGACCCCAAGAATTTCTTCGCCTAAAAAAGCGCCGATCATTTTAAAATCATTCATCTCAATCATCTCAGAAATTTGTTCAGAGTATTTTTCTAGACTCATATCCTGGTAGCGCTGCCTAAGAATTGGATAGGCCAAGAGCATTTCTTCTTTTGTGTTTAGTTCTTTGATTGTGATTCGTTCCACTTGAGAAATTTTAAAGTTCATTTTGACCTCGCAATAATTGCGGCGTGATGGGTTGAGGTTGGCGCTAAAAAGTGTGTCGCCCACGCTTGAATTTTTTATTCAGCACTTGTTTTTGGGCAGATTTATTTGTCGAGATTTTTTAACTGCAATTCCAGTGCTGCGGCCAAGTAAGTGACATTGCCAGCGCCGGTGCAAAAGATTATATCGCCGGCAGAAATTTGAGGCTTGATGATCGCCGCTAAATCCTTGTCGCTTGTAAGTTTAACAACATTTTTATGACCAGATCTTTTTATTCCCTCGATTAAATCATCTTGTGTTGCGCCCTTGATTGGCGATTGTCCGGCTGAATAAACATCGGAAACAATCACTTGAGTTGCGTCGCCAAAAGAATTACAAAATTCATTAAATAAACTGCTGACTCGTGAATATTTGTGAGGCTCAAAAACACAAATTACTTTATGATTTTCAGCCAGAGCCCGCGCAGCTAAAAGCGTAGTTTTAATTTCTGTTGGATGGTGCCCGTAATCATCAATTATTGCGGCGCCGTTAAATTCTCCAACTTTAGTAAAGCGACGTTTTACGCCATTAAAAGCAGCAAGAGATTTTCTAATTTTATCCTCACTCATTCCCAAAAAATCACCAATCGCTATCGCCACTAAAGCGTTGCTGGCATTATGTTCGCCATAGATTGGCATTTTAAGATTTTTAATTTCTCGACCATCTCTGAATATCACATCGAAGCTCACACCACTTGCATCCATTTTAATATTCTTCGCCGTTAAATCCGCAGATTTTTTTGTTGAATAAGTAACTAAATTTTTCTTTGAGGATTTTAATTTTTCGTAAATCTTTTCAACTTCAGGAGAATCTAAACACAGCACGCACATGCCTTTGGCTGGGATTTGCTCAACATATTTTTCAAAGCAGGCTTTCTGTTTTTCGAAAGATCCAGCGTAGCCTTTAAATTCCAAATGTTCAGGTTCGATATTTGTGACAGAGCCAATAAAGCTTGGTAAATCAACAAAGCTTGCGTCTGATTCATCAGATTCTGCGACTAAATAATCACCCTTTCCAACTTTTGAATTGCTGCCGAAATAATGAATGACGCCACCATTTATTACGGTCGGATCGAACTCGCCAATTTCGAGCATTAACGAAACTATTCCAGTTGTGCTAGTTTTTCCGTGCGTGCCAGCAATCGTGATTCCTTTATATTCGCGCATGATCAGCGCCAATAAATTAGCGCGCGTTATCACGGGAATATTTCTTTTTTGCGCTTCGATGATTTCGGGATTGTCGGTTTTGATTATTGAAGTTGCCACGATCAGTGAAACATCATCGGAAATATTTTCTGTTTTATGGCCGACGAAATAAGTTACTCCCTTGTCGCGCAATTTTGGCGTTAAATAATTTTCAGATAAATCGGAGCCCTGAACCGAAATTTTCCATTCGCGCAAAATGAAGGCGAGCGCACTCATGCCGATGCCGCCAAGTCCAATAAAATGAACTTTGCTTTGTTGTTTTAGCTCTTGAATATTCATATCAAAATGTGCTGTGGAACCAGGGAATTATTGGGGCGGTGGCGCGGCAACGTAAGAATCACAATTTATTTGTAAATGATCGATCGCGGCAAGATTAACAAAATTTTTTCTGTTTGGAGCGCAGAGAATTCTCATCCAAAAACTGAACTGAATTACAGCAATAATTTTACACTTTTGGTTGCCGTGGTTTTGTCGGCACAAAGTACAGATATTGGTGTTAATAAGGCGACGAAAGAACTTTTTAAAATTGCCGACACGCCAGAAAAAATGCTGAAATTGGGTGAAAAAAATTTGAAGAAATACATTAATACTATTGGTCTTTATAATGGCAAAGCGGCCAATGTTATCAAGCTCTCGCGGCGCTTGATTGATGAATTTAACTCCGAAGTTCCTGAAGATTTTGAGAGGCTAAAATCTTTGCCGGGCGTAGGACAAAAAACCGCAAATGTTGTTTTGAATTGCGCATTTGGACATCCAACAATTGCAGTTGATACTCACGTTTTTCGCGTTGCTAATCGCCTCGGTTTCGTCAAAGAAAATACGCCTGAAAAAACTGAAATTTATTTATTAAAAGTGATTCCAAAA